>NZ_CP046228.1:2324-376973 GCF_012562965.1 Enterobacteriaceae endosymbiont of Plateumaris rustica | reverse complement strand
TACTAACTGGAGGACCGAACTGACTAATGTTGAAAAATTAGCGGATGACTTGTGGTTAGGGGTGAAAGGCCAATCAAACCGGGAGATAGCTGGTTCTCCCCGAAAGCTATTTAGGTAGCGCCTCGTGTTATTCATATTCGGGGGTAGAGCTCTGTTTCGGTTAGGGAGTCATCCAGACTTACCAATCCGATGCAAACTTCAAATACCGAATAATGTTATCACGGGAGACACACAGCGGGTGCTAACGTCCGTTGTGGAGAGGGAAACAACCCAGATCGCCAGCTAAGGTCCCTAAGTTATAATTAAGTGGGAAACGATGTGGAAAAGCATAAACAGCTAGGATGTTGGCTTAGAAGCAGCCATCATTTAAAGAAAGCGTAATAGCTCACTAGTCTAGTTTTTCTGCGCGGAAGATGTAACGGGGCTAAATTATACACCGAAGCTGCGACAATAAATTTTATATTTATTGGGTAGGGGAGCGTTCTGTAAGTCATTGAAGATAAATTGTAAAATTTATTGGAGATATCAGAAGTGCGAATGCTGACATGAGTAACGATAAAATAGGTGAAAAACCTATTCGCCGAAAGACTAAGGGTTCCTGTCCAACGGTAATCGAGGCAGGGTAAGTCGACACCTAAGATGAGGCTGAAAAGCGTAGTCGATGGAAAACAGGTTAATATTCCTGTACTTAATGTTATTGCTAAGGGGGGACGAAGAAGGTTAGATTAGCCAGGTGATGGTTGTCTTGGTTTAAGCGTGTAGATGAATTATCTAGGAAAATCCGGATAATTAATAATAAACATTAAGACGTAATGACGAGGTACTTTATTGTACTGAAGTAATTAATACCATGCTTACAAGAAAATCCTCTAAGCTTCAGATAACATAAAATCGTACTCTAAACCGACACAGGTGGTCAGGTAGAGAATACTAAGGCGCTTGAGAGAACTCGGGTGAAGGAACTAGGCAAAATAGTGCCGTAACTTCGGAAGAAGGCACACTGATATGTAAGTAATAAAATTTACTTTTAAAGCTGAAATCAGTCTAAGATAACAGCTGACTGCAACTGTTTATTAAAAACACAGCACTGTGCAAACACGAAAGTGGACGTATACGGTGTGACGCCTGCCCGGTGCCGGAAGGTTAATTGATGAAGTTATCGTTTTACGAAAAGCTTTTGATCGAAGCCCCGGTAAACGGCGGCCGTAACTATAACGGTCCTAAGGTAGCGAAATTCCTTGTCGGGTAAGTTCCGACCTGCACGAATGGCGTAATGATGGTCAGACTGTCTCCACCCGAGACTCAGTGAAATTGAAATTGCTGTGAAGATGCAGTGTACCCGCGGCAAGACGGAAAGACCCCGTGAACCTTTACTATAGCTTGATACTGAATATTGAATATTGATGTGTAGGATAGGTGGGAGACTATGAAATATTGACGCTAGTTAATATTGAGTCAACCTTGAAATACCACCCTTTAAAATTTACTATTCTAACCTAGATCCGTTATCCGGGTCAGGAACAGTGTCTGGTGGGTAGTTTGACTGGGGCGGTCTCCTCCTAAAGAGTAACGGAGGAGCACTAAGGTCAGCTAATCACGGTCGGAAATCGTGAGGTTAGTGCAAAGGCATAAGCTGGCTTAACTGTAAGAATGACGGTTCGAACAGATGCGAAAGCAGGTCTTAGTGATCCGGTGGTTCTATATGACAAGGCCATCGCTCAACGGATAAAAGGTACTCCGGGGATAACAGGCTAATACCGCCCAAGAGTTCATATCGACGGCGGTGTTTGGCACCTCGATGTCGGCTCATCACATCCTGGGGCTGAAGTAGGTCCCAAGGGTATGGCTGTTCGCCATTTAAAGTGGTACGCGAGCTGGGTTTAGAACGTCGTGAGACAGTTCGGTCCCTATCTGTCGTGGGCGTTGGAAGATTGAAAGGAGTTGCTCCTAGTACGAGAGGACCGGAGTGAACGCATCTCTGGTGTTCGGGTTATCATGCCAATGGTATTGCCCGGTAGCTAAATGCGGAAAAGATAAGTGCTGAAAGCATCTAAGCGCGAAACTTACCTTAAGATTATTCTTCCCAGGATATATTTATTATTTAGATACATCCCTAAAGGGACGTTAAAGACTATAACGTTGATAGGCTGGATGTGTAAGCATAGTAATATGTTGAGCTAACCAGTACTAATAATCACCCGTGAGGCTTAACCTTACAACACCAGAATCGTTTAAATATTATAACTTTTTATTATTAATTAAAATTTAATCCTGGTATATATAACGCAATGGTACCACCTGAATCCATTCCGAACTCAGAAGTGAAATATTGTAGTGCCGATGGTAGTGTGAGATTTACTCATGTGAGAGTAGGAAAATACCAGGATTATTATTTTATAAAACATTTATTTTTTTTTAAATAGATAAAAAAAGAAGACATAAAATAAATGCCGGCTTAGCTCAAAATGGTAGAGCAACTGACTTGTAATCAGTAGGTTACCAGTTCAATTCCGGTAGCCGGCATTTATTTTATGTCTTATAAGAAATATTATCAATTTCTAATTTTAAAAAAAATAATTATTAAGGTGGGATACCCAAGTGGTTAACGGGAACAGACTGTAAATCTGTCGTCATAGACTTCGAAGGTTCGAATCCTTCTCCCACCAAAATTTATGCAGGCATCTTATAATGGTATTATCTTAGCCTTCCAAGCTAATAATGCGGGTTCAATTCCCGCTGCCTGCTCAAATTAATGCTGGTATAGCTCAGCTGGTAGAGCACATCCTTGGTAAGGATGAGGTCCTCAGTTCAATTCTGGGTATCAGCAAAATATTATTAAAAATAAATATTTTTTTAATTAATTTAAATTAAATATTATTCTTTAAAAATATTTTTATTAGGTTCTATACCTAAATAAAGACAAATAGCATAAATTATTTCTAATTTATTTAAAGTATAAAAATGAAAATGATTTACACCTTCATTTTTTAATCTTTTTATCATTTCTATAGCAATAAAACTACCTAATAATTTACATATATTTTTATCTTGTTTATTTAAATTTTTAAACATATTATTAATATAATTAGGTATTTTAATATTTGTTATTTTTATAAATTTTTTTAATTGAATAAAATCTGTAATGGGTAATATTCCTGGAATAATTTCTATATTTATTCCTTGAGATATACATTTATCTCTAAATTTAAGATAAGCTTCTATATTAAAAAAAAATTGAGTAATAGCTTTTGTAGCACCAGCATCTACTTTACGTTTTAAATTAATTAAATCTTCTTTAGCATTTCTAGATTCTGGATGTACTTCAGGATATGCTGCCACTGAAATATTAAAATTTGCTATTTGTTTTAAAAAATAAACTAAATCAGAAGCATATATTAAAGAATTAATATTTTTATTAAATTCTGTTTTATCACCTCTTAATGCAATAATATGTTTTATTCCATTATTCCAATATTTTATAGCTATATCATATAATTCATTATTTTTTAAATTAATACATGTCATATGAGGAACTAACTCTATATTAGTATATTTTTGAATTTTTTTTATAATATTATAAGTTCTATTATTATAATAATTATTAATATTTCTATATGTTATAGAAATAAATTTTGGTTTTAATATTACTAAAGTTTTAATTAAATTCCAAAATTTAGATTTTTTTTCATAATCAGAAGGAGGAAAAATTTCAAACGATATTTTACATTCATTAAATGATTTATTAAAAAATTTATCTATATATTCTTTTTTCTCTATATAAAAATATTTCATTTTATAATTCCAAGTTATATTTATATAAATAAAAAATCATAAATATATTTTATAATTATTTACAAATTAAATTTTTAATTATAAATAATATTTTATATAATATATATATTTTTATTATTTGTTATATTTAATAATATACTTTATTATATAATTATAAAAAATAATAAAATTATAATTAAATATATAAATAAAGGATGATTAATGGTAGTTTTAAAACCACAAAAAGATCCTACTATAGAATGGTTTCTTTCATATTGTCATATTAATAAATATTCAGCTAAAACTATTTTAATAAATAAAGATGATGTGACAAAAAATTTATATTATATATTAAAAGGTAGTGTTGTAGTTTTAATTAAAAATAATAAAGGAAAAGAAATTATCCTTAGCTATTTAAATAAAGGTGATTTTGTAGGAGAATTAGGAATTTTTAACCATAATCATAAACGTACTGCATGGGTTAAATTGAAAACAGATTGTAAATTAGCAGAAATATCTTATAAAAATTTTTATAATTTAATTAAGATTAATCATGATATTATTATGAAAATTTCTTCTCAAATAGCTTATAGATTACAAGTTACATCTAAAAAAGTAAGTAATTTAGCTTTTTTAAATGTAAGTACAAGAATAGTTAAAACATTATTAAATTTAGCTAAAAGTCCTGATGCAATTACTCATCCTAACGGTATGCAAATTAAAATTACTAGACAAGAAATTAGTAAAATAGTTGGTTGTTCAAGAGAAACAGTTGGACGTATATTTAAAATTCTTAAAGATCAAAATTTAATTTATGCTCATGGAAAAACTATTGTTGTTTATGGAACTCGTTAAAATTTATATTTAGTAAAAAATATTTTAAAAAATTATTAATATAATCCAATAATATTATTAACTTTATTTAACATAACTTTTGCTTTTTTTTGTGCTTGATTAGATCCATTAATAATAATATTATCTAATAATTTTTTATTTTCTCTATAATTATAATATTTTTTTCTAAATTTATTTAAAAATATACATAAATGTTCTATTACAGATTTTTTTAAATCACTATAAATTTTTCCTTTAAATTCTATTTCTAAATTTTGAATAGAGTTATTAGTAATATTAGATAATATACTAAGTAAATTAGAAATTCCTGGTTTATGAATTTTGTCATATGTAATATTAGGAGGAATATTAGAATCAGTAACAGCATTATTTATTTTTTTTACAATTATATCATTACTATCAAATAAACTAATAATATTATTAGAATTTAAATCTGATTTTGACATTTTTTTAAGAGGATTTAATAATGACATGATACATGAACCATTAGAACTAATAATTTTTTCTGGTATTGTAAATATTTTTCCATAAATAGAATTAAATCTTATAGCTATATTTCTAACCATTTCAATATGTTGTATTTGATCTTTTCCTACTGGTATTTTATTTGCTTGATATAATAAAATATCAGCTGCCATTAATACAGGATAATTAAATAATCCAATATTAATTTTGTTATTATTTAATAATAATATTTTTTCTTTAAATTGAATCATTCTTTTTAATTCACCAAAATAAGTGAAATAATTTAAAATCCAACTTAATTGTGTATGTTGAGGAACATGAGATTGTATAAAAATAATATTTTTACTAGGATTAATACCACATGCTAAAAAAATAGCTAGTGTATCTAATATATTTTTATTTAAAATATTTGGTTTTTGATATATAGTTAGAGAATGAAGATCTGCAATACTAAAAATACAAAAATATTTATTTTGAATATTTTTCCATTGTCTTAATGCACCTATATAATTACCAATTGTCAAATTACCTGTAGGTTGAATAGCACTGAATACTGTTAATTTATTTAACATATAATAATATTTTTATTTTAAAAGTAAAAGATAATTAAAATATTAATTTTAACAAAAATTTTTTATTTTATCTAATTTTATTTTAATTTGTTTAATTATTTCTTTAGAAGATAATATATTTTTAAATATAGTTGAACCTAATACTAATATATTAGCTCCAGAATTTACTATTTTATTTATATTTTTTATATTTATTCCTCCATCAATTGACAATAATACATCTTTTTTCTTTTCATTAATTATGTTTCTTGTTTGAATAATTTTATTAATAATTTTAGGAATAAATTTCTGTCCTTCAAATCCAGGATTTACTGACATAATTAATATTAAATCTAATTTATCTATTACATAATCTAAATAATTCAGTGAAGTAGATGGATTAAAAGCTAATCCTACTTTACAACCATATTTTTTAATTAAAGAAATACTACGATCAATATGATTTGAACATTCTGGATGAAAAGTAATATAATTTGCTCCAGCTTTAGCACAAGAAATAATTAAATTATCAACTGGTTTTGTCATTAAATGTACGTCAATAATATTTTTCATACCATTATCTCTTAATGATTTTAACACTATTGGTCCTATAGTTAAATTAGGAACATAATGGTTATCCATAATATCAAAATGTATTATATCAACTCCAGCTATAATAACATCATTTATTTCTTTTCCTAAACAAGAGAAATTAGCTGATAAAATAGAAGCAGCAAGCAAACATTTTTTCATTTTTCTTTATATTTACAAAATAATTATATATATTTTAAATAAAATTTTATTAAATTTCTAGATTATTTAATTGAATCAGAAATAATATCTTTATTAATATTATTACTTATTATAACTTTACCTATTTTTATAGGAATAATTAAATGAATTTTATTATTATGAACTTTTTTATCTAAAAACATATATTTTAAATATTTTTCTGTATTCATAAATTTAGGATTTTTAACTGGTAAATTACATTTTTTTAATAAATTAATTATTCTTAATGTATCATGTTTAGTAAATAAGTTCAATTTTTCTGATGTTATACATGCCATAACTATACCGACTGATATTGCTTCTCCATGCAACCATGTACCATTATAATTTGTTTCAGATTCAATTGCATGACCATAAGTATGTCCTAAATTTAATAAAGCTCTTTTATTTTTTTCATTTTCATCTTCACAGATAATTTTTGATTTAAATTTACAACATTTATAAACACAATAATTTATAGATGATTTATCTAAATTAAGTAATTTATCAATATTTTTTTCTAACCAACTAAAAAAAATATCATCAAAAATAATACTATATTTAATAACTTCTGCCATTCCTGAAGAAAATTCTCTTTTAGATAATGTATATAAATAATTTAAATTAATTATAACAGAGTTAGGTTGATAAAAGCTTCCTATCATATTTTTTCCTAAATTATGATTAACAGCAGTTTTTCCACCTATAGAAGCATCTACTTGTGATAATAAAGTAGTTGGAATTTGTATTAGTTTTACTCCTCTTTGATAACTAGATGCTGCAAAGCCAGTAATATCACCAATTACACCACCTCCTAAAGAAATTAATGTAGTATCTCTACTATGTAATTTTTTTAATAAAGATGAATAAATTATATTCATTGTTATTAATGTTTTATATTTTTCACCGTCCGGTAAAATAATATAATCTATTTTTATACCAATATTTTGCAATATATCAAATAATTGTTTAAAATAAAGAGCAAATATTTTTTTATTAGTAATTATCATTGCTTGATCACCATATTTAAAATTACTAAATAAATATGGTGTATTAAATATATTAAATCCTATAATTATAGGATAATTATGTTGTTTTGTTTTTACTAAAATAGTATCTATCATATTAATTCCTTTAAATATTTTTTAAAATTAATTTTTTTCTAATAGGTTAATAAGTTGATTTGCAACAATTTTAGCATTTTGTTTATCTGTTTTAATAATAATATCAGCTATTTCTGTATATAAAGGATTTCTTTCTTTAGCTAAATTTTGTAAAATTTCTATAGCTAGTTTACTTTTATTATGTAATAAAGGACGTTTTTTATCTCTTTGAGTACGAATTAATTGTTTTTCTATAGTAGTTTGTAAATAAATAACTATTCCTCTAGATGATAAATATTTACGTGTTTCTTTAGAAGTTATAGATCCTCCTCCTGTAGCTAAAATAATTCCTTTTTTTTTAGTAATTTCATTAATAATTTTTCTTTCACGTTTTCTAAATCCTAATTCTCCTTCTACGTCAAAAACCCAATTTATATCAGCTCCAGTACGACGTTCAATTTCTTCATCAGAATCAAAAAATTCCATATTTAGTTGATTTGCTAATTGACGTCCTATTGTGCTTTTACCTGCTCCCATAGGACCTATTAAAAATATATTTCTTTTTTCTGTCATTTTTTTAGTTTACTAATTTAAATTATTGTTAATAAATTTTATTATATTATACATTATGTATATAATTTTATATGTTATTTTTTTATTTTTTAATTAAATATTATTAATATTACTTAAAGTTATAATCATAAATTTAATTATTTAAATAGTAAATAATTTATTTAAAATATTATAAAATAATATTTTAAATAAATTATTTTTTCTAAAAAATATATTAATATATATAATTATATTATATTTATTAAAAATAGTTTATATATAAAATGAAATTTAAAAAAATATTTTTTAAAAAATATCATTTATTAATAATAATATTTATTGTTATTTACTCATGTTTTTTTTTAAATCAAATTGTAGATAATTTACCAGATGTAAAAAATATGAAAAATATACAATTATCTCAACAATTTAATAAAAATAAAACTTTAATAGTAAAATGTAATACAAATTGTAATACTATTTCAATAAATAATATTCCTAAAAAAATTATACAAACTTTTCTTATTGTAGAAGATAATAATTTTTACGGTCATAATGGTTTTGATGTACAAGGAATTATTAGAGTTATAGCTACTATTTTTATATCAGGACATATAAGGCAAGGAGGAGCTAGTACTATAACTCAACAATTAGCACGTAATCTTTTTCTTAATTCAGAAAAAAGTTTTTTAAGAAAAATAAAAGAAATATTATTAGCAATTAAAATAGAAAAATTTTTTTCTAAAGAAGAAATTCTTGAATCATATTTAAATAAAATTTTTTTTGGAGAAAATTCTTATGGAATAGTTGCAGCATCTAAAAAATATTTTAATAAAACATTAGATCAATTAACATCAAGTGAAATAGCTATTTTAGCAGGATTACCTAAAAATCCATCTATTTATAATCCTATAGCATCTATAAAACAAACAGAAAAAAGAAAAAATATAATTTTAAAAGTTATGTTATACAAAAATTTAATTTCAAAAAAAGAATGTAATATAGAAATAAAAAAACCTATTATTATAAATAATAATCACTAATATAAAATTTTTTATTTATAGATAAGATCTATATTTAAGATCTTATCTATAAAAAATTTTATTTTTTATCAACTGATAAAAAATAATTAATTCTGTTTATAAACGTATTAGGATTATCTAGTGTTCCTTTTTCTGCTAAAATAGCTTCTTCTAATAATAAATTAATAAATTCTGAAAAATATTTTTCATCTTTTATATTTATTGCTTTTTTAATTAAAGTATGATTTGGATTTAATTCAAAATTATATTTTATATCTGGAGTTTTCTGTCCTGCTGCAGCAAATAATTTAGCCATTTGTGTACTCATTTCATTAGTATCTGTAGTAACAATTGCAGGAGTATTAAATAAACGATTTGTTAAATATACTTTTTTAATTTTATTTCCTAATAAATCTTCAATTTTTTTTATAAATGTATTTAATTCTTTTATATTTTGATTATTATGATTTATATCATCTTCTTTTTTAATAAAATCATTTAATGATTCATCTTTTTTACTAATTAATTGAAGAGATTTACCTTTAAAGTCAGTTATATAACTCATCATCCATTCATCAATATGATCAGTTAATAAAAGTACTTCAATATTTTTATTAGAAAAAAATTCTAAGTGAGGACTACTTTTAGCTGAAAGATAATTATCTGCTGTTAAAAAATATATTTTTTTTTGTTCTTTAATCATTCGATTAATATATGATGTTAATGATACATTTTGTATAGAATTATTATTATAAGTTGAAGCAAAACGTAATAATTCAATAATTTTATCTTTATTTGTTAAATCTTCTGCAGGTCCTTCTTTTAATATTAATCCAAATTTTTGCCATAAATCATTATATATATCTTCTTTTTTTGAAAGATTTGTTAACATATTTAATACTTTTTTAGTTAACATATTTTTCATATTATAAATGATATTATTATCTTGTAAAATTTCTCTGGAAATATTTAAAGGTAAATCATTAGAATCTACTAACCCTTTAATAAATCTTAAATATTTTGGTAAAAGTTGTTCAGCATCATCCATAACAAAAACTCTTTGTACATATAGTTTAATACCACTTTTATAATCACGATTTCTAACATCCCATGGAACATTAAAAGGAATATATAATAAACTAGTATATTCTTGTTTTCCTTCAACATGATTATGACTCCATGCTATAGGATCAGCTGTATCATGAGTTAATTGTTTATAAAATTCTTTATATTCAGAATTACTAATTTCTGATTTATTACGTAACCATATTGCTTTAGCTTTATTAATTTGTTCCCATATATACTGTTTTTTTTTTTCATCATATGTTTGAATTTCTATTGGTAAAGATATATGATCTGAATATTTACTAATAATATTCTTAATACGCCATATATCAAGAAATTCATTGCTATTTTCACGTATATGTAAAATAATTTCAGTTCCTCGAGATTTTTTATAAATATTTGTAATATTATAATTATTTTCTCCAGTAGATTCCCAAAAAACTCCTTTATCATATGCTATTCCAGCAGCTCTAGTTTTTACTGAAACCTTATTTGATACTATAAAAGAAGAATAAAATCCAACACCAAATTGTCCTATGAATTGTGTATTTTGTTTATTTTCTCCTATTTTTTTAGAAGAAATATTTAAAGATTCAATAAAAGATTTTGTCCCTGATTTAGCAATTGTACCTAAATTTTCAATTACTTCATCACGAGTCATACCAATTCCATTATCATTAATAATAATTAATTTTTCTTTTTTATTTATAGATATTTGTACTTTTAATTTATTATCATCTTCATATAAACTAATATTAGATAAAGCTTTAAATTTTAATTTATCTGCTGCGTCAGAAGCATTTGATATCAATTCTCGTAAAAAAATTTCTTTATTAGAATAAAGAGAATTTATCATTAAATGTAAAAGTTGTTTAACTTCAGATTCAAAATTTCGAGTTTCTTGTATTTTCATTATGATATGTTTCCTTATAAATAAAATTTAATTATTATTTTTTATATATGAAAAAAATATTAGTTTTTTATATGAAATTGAATATTTTTTATATTAAATTTGTAATAAATTTTTAAAATTATTATATAAGATATAATTTATTAATAACAAATAAATTATTATATTATTTTTAATAAATAAAAATATAATTAAAAAAAGAAATAATATATATAAATAATTAAAATAATTTAATTTATTAATTTAATTTTTATTAAAATAAAATATTAATTTAAGTATAATAACTTCAAATCCAACTCTATCATTAGGGTTTAAATTTAAATTTTTTCTTCCTGTAACAAATGTTTTATACATGAATTCTATTTCTTTTAAAGAAAATTTTTTTAAAATAATATGTAAATATTTTTTATTATTTTCATAAAAATTATTATATTGATTATTAATTTTATTTGTAGAATTAATAATTTTAATTTTTAATAATTCATGTAATAAAAATAATATTTCTATAATAATATTATCCCAACAAATATTAAAAGATGAAATTTTATCAATAATTTCTAATATTAAATTAACATTTTTTTTTTTTAAATTTTGAATTAATAAAAATAAATATTTTTTTTCAATTAAACCTAATATTGAATAAATATTTTTAAGTGTTAATTCTCCCATAGAAATTAATTGATCTGTTAAACTCAAAGCATCTCTCATACTTCCATTAGCAGCATTTGATAAAATATCTAATATTTTTTCATCATAATTTAATTTTTCTATATATAAAATATCTTTTAATTTTTGAGATATTTCTTTATTTGTTATTAATTTTAAATGAAACTGTAAACATCGAGATGTAATAGTAATTGGTATTTTTTGTAATTCTGTAGTTGCAAATATAAATTTTACATGATCAGGAGGTTCTTCTAATATTTTTAATAAAGCATTAAAGCTATGTTTAGATAACATATGAAATTCATCAAAAATATATATTTTATAACGACCTCTTATAGGTTTATATGGAATGTTATCTATTATATCTCTAATTTCTTCTACTTTTGTTTTAGAAGCAGAATCTAACTCTATTAAATCTAAAAAAGAATTATTTTTTATGTCTTTACAATTTATACATAATCTACAGGGATTATCTGTAATACCATTCAAACAACTTAAACCCATAGAAAACAATCGAGCTATAGTTGTTTTACCAACTCCTCTACTACCAGAAAATATCCATGCAGGATGAATTTTTTTTTTATTCAAGCTATATTTAATAGCTTTAACGACATGATCTTGTCCTATAATATCACAAAATTTTTGTGGTCGCCATTTTCTTGCTAATACATGATAAGTCATTAAATAAAAATTTAAATATTTTATTATTAAATAAATTTGAATGATGTAACTATTTTCACACATATTATTTTTGTTACGGCTGCTTCTTTCCAGATCTGACCGAGTTCACAATAATAATATTGTTTAATAGTTACATCATTACATAATAATTTATTCTATTATAAAGTTAATATTTAGTCAATAAAGTTATTTAAAATTAATAATTTGAATAGTTTTTTTTATTATTATTTTTGTATGGAATTTAAAATATACTTCATGATTACCTAATGCTTTTAATGTTCCTTTTGGTAAAATAATTTCTTTTTTTGAAATATTAAATCCCATATTTCTAATTTCTTTCAAAATATTATTTCTTCCAATAGATCCAAATAATTTTCTATCCTTACTAGATCTAGCTTTAATTATAATTTTATTTATTATTTTTGTAAAATTTTTTGATCTTGATTCTGCTTTATTAAAAATATTTAATAATTCTAATTTTAGTTTAGTAATTTGTTTTTTTAATAAATTAATATTTTCTTTAGTAGCTGGTATTCCTTTATTTTTTGGAATTAAAAAATTTCGTGCATATCCAGATTTAACATTAATAATTTCTGATTTTTTACCTAATCCTATAATTTGATCTAATAAAATTATTTTCACTATATACCTCAATATATAACAAATAATATTTATTAATATTTATTAATTTAAATATTAATATTTAAATAGTTATTTATGATGATCAGTATAAGGTATTAGGGATAGATATCTTGCTAATTTTATTGCTTTAGTTAATTGACGTTGATATCTAGCTTTAGTACCAGTTATTCTGCTAGGAACAATTTTACCACTTTCTGTAATAAAATTTTTTAACAAATTAATATCTTTATAGTCAATTTCTTTTATTCCTTCAGATGTAAAACGACAAAATTTACGACGACGAAAATAACGTATCATTACAATATAACTCCAGTATATAAAATATGATTAAATTAATTAATAAAATTATATTTTTAAATAAAAAATAAGATAACTTATTTATATAGTTTTTATAATATCATCATTTTTCTGTTCTATATTATGTTCATCTTTTAATTTCAAAATAGGTGATATAGTTTTAATAATTTTTTTAGTTCTAATTATTATATATCTTATAATAGATTCATTAAGATAAAATTTTTTTTCTAAATTAATAATATAATTATTATTAATTACTATATTCATTAATATATAATGTGCTTTATGTAATTTATTAATAGGATATGATAATTGTCTTCTTCCCCAATTTTCTAATCTAGAAATAATGCCTTTATTTTGATCAATAATATTTTTATAATCTTTTAAAAGATTTTCAATTTGATCACTTTGATCTGGATGTATAATTAATATTATTTCATAATATCTCATATTGTACTCTTTATAAATAAATAATTTTTAAAATAATTTCAAAAAAAATACTAAATTAATTTAAAAATGATATACTAATATAGTATATTAACAAGTAATTATAAATAATTTTATTAACTTTCATATTAATGAAAAAAAATATTAATTGGAATAATCTTTTACGTAAAGAAAAACAAAAAAATTATTTTATAAAATTAATAAATAAAATTAATAATGATATTATTTCTGGTAAAATTATTTATCCAAAAAAACAAAATATATTTTATGCTTTTAAAGTTACTAATTTTGAAAATTTAAAAGTAGTTATATTAGGTCAAGATCCTTATCATGAAAAAAATCAAGCAAATGGTTTAGCATTTTCTGTAATGCCTAATATTAAAATCCCTGCTTCATTAAATAATATTTATAAAGCATTAAAATTTGATATTCCAAGTTTTAAAATTCCAAAACATGGATATTTATTAAATTGGGCTAAACAAGGTGTAATGTTATTAAATACTATATTAACAGTAGAAAAAGGTTTGGCTAATTCTCATAATAATATTGGATGGGAAAAATTTACAAATAACGTAATTAATATTATTAATAATAATTTTAGAAATATAGTATTTTTATTATGGGGAGAAAATGCAAAAAAAAAAATCAAGTTTATTAATAATAAAAAACATTATATTTTAACTACATCACATCCTTCACCTTTTTCAGCTCATAAGGGTTTTTTAAATTGTAAACATTTCTCTAAAACAAATAAATATCTTATTTATCATAATTATAATCCCATTAATTGGAATTTAAATTTTACATAAATTAATTATTATTTAATTAATTTTAATTATGCTTTCTTCCCATAGTTTAAAAAATTGTTTTTTATAAATTTTAGCTATTCTTTTAGAATTATAAATTATAATTATATTTTCTGCATTACGTTTTATTGCATTAGCAGAATAATTTAAAGATCCAGTTTCAACAGTAGATCTATCTATAATAATAAATTTATTATGCATTATAGAGTAATTATTATTCATTCTAATATGAATATTTTTAGCTTTATTTTTTAAAAAATTTATTGCAGTATAACGATTTATATTATTTTTAGCATCAACAATTATATAAATTTCTATACCTTTATTACTTGATTTTAATAATGCTAAAGCTAAAGGTTTATTAGTAAATGTATATGCAGCTATTAATATTTCTTTTTTAGCATGATTAATAAGATTAATTATTAATGGTAATGTTTTTTTATTAGGAGTAAATAATACATCAATATGAGTTGCAAAAGCTAAATTAATTTTTAAAAAAATAAAAATTAATAAAATCAAAATTTTTTTTGTTTTCATTTTATAATAGTTTTGTAATAATTTAAATAATTATTTAATATCATAATATGTAAATATTATCAATTAATGAAAATTATAAGGTTTATTAATAATGAAAGATGTAGGATTTATTGGTTGGAGGGGTATTGTTGGATCTGTTTTATTAAAAAGAATGGTTAAAAAAAAAGATTTTAATTCTATTAATGTAATATTTTTTACTACTTCTCAATGTGGTAAAATAATACCTTTTAGTATTAAAAATAAATGTAAAATTTTACAAGATGCTTATAATATTGAAATATTATCATCTTTAGATATAATTATTTCATGTCAAGGTAGTGAATATACAGAAAAAATGTATTCTAAATTACGTTCAATTGGTTGGAATGGATATTGGATAGATGCTTCATCTTATTTAAGATCTTTTAAAAAATCTGTAATCGTATTAGATCCTATAAATTTAAATTTTATAAAAAAAAAAATAGATATGGGTATAAAAACTTTTGTAGGAGGTAATTGTACTGTTAGTTTAATGTTAATGGCATTAGGAGGTTTATTTAAGAATAATTTAATTGAATGGTTATTTGTTTCAACATATCAAGCTGCATCAGGTGCAGGATCAAGTTTTATGAAAGAACTATTATTACAAATGAAATTTATATCTAAAAAATTAAATTTTAAAAACCATTCCCTAAGTATTTTAGATATTGAAAAAAATATTTCTAAAAATATTAAAAATAGTGATTTTCCCAAAAAATATTTTTCTGTACCATTAGCTGGAAGTTTAATTCCATGGATAGATAAAAAAGTTTGCAATGGACAAACAAAAGAAGAATGGAAAGGACAATTTGAGACTAATAAAATTTTAAATACAAAAAAAATTATTCCTATAGATGGTGTTTGTGTTCGAATAGGGACTTTAAGATCTCATAGTCAATCTTTTACTATAAAACTTAAACAAAATTTATCATTAAATAATATTAAAAATATTATACAATCTAATAATAAATGGGTTAAAGTTATATCTAATAACATGGATGATACTATAAATAATTTAACTCCTGTTGCGGTAAATGGAAAGTTAGATATTCCTATTGGAAGAATAAAAAAACTTAATATAGATAAAAATTGTTTTTCAGCATTTTCTGTAGGTGATCAATTACTTTGGGGTGCAGCTGAACCTTTGAGAAGGATGTTAAAATTATTAATTAATTATTAAATTTTAAATAAATAATTAATTTTTTTATTTAATTTATATAGTTATTATTATTAAAATTAATTAGAATATAAAAAAATATTTTTTTTATATATTCACTAAATTTTAAAAATAGTTTATAATTTTATATATATAGTTTTTAAAATTTTAAATATTTCTGGAGAAAAAATGAAATTTTTGACTAAAAAAATGTCAATATTTATTATATTAATTTTAACTTTAGGATTAAATAAACCTATACAAGCATCAATATATAAAAATATTGGATGGTGGCATAATAATAAAAAAGAAACAGTTATTGAAACTGTTGATTTAGAAAATATTAAAAAACAAAAATTTTTTCAAAACGAAAAAGAAGAAAAATCTTATGCGTTAGGTGTTACAATAGGAAAATATTTGAAACATTCTTTTCAAGAACAAGAAAAAGTTAATATTTTATTAAATAAAAAATTAATTAT
Source organism: Enterobacteriaceae endosymbiont of Plateumaris rustica (assembly GCF_012562965.1). Lineage (GTDB taxonomy): Bacteria > Pseudomonadota > Gammaproteobacteria > Enterobacterales > Enterobacteriaceae. The sequence goes on along the minus strand of NZ_CP046228.1, from coordinate 360,179 downwards.
TCAAGGAATAATTGATTGCATAAATAACAATGTTAAAATATCTGATGAAGAATTAACAAGAATTCTTTCATCATTTGAATTAGAAGTTCAAAATGCTACAACCAATAAATTAAAAGAAGAAGCAAAAAAAAATAATATTGCTGGAAAAAAATATATCACAAAATTTTTGAAAGAAAAAAATGTTAAAAGAAGTAAAACAGGATTACTATATCAAATAAAAAAAGTAGGATATGGAAAAAAAATTTTAAATAAAAATAGTAATGTCATTGTAGTTGTCCATTATAAAGGAACATTAGTTGATGGAACTATATTTGATAGTTCATATTCTAGAAAAATTCCATTATCTATAAATTTTCAACAAATTATTCCTGGTTGGAAAGAAGCACTTCAATATATTAAAAAAGGTGGGAAAATTAAAATAGTTGTACCACCAAATTTAGGATATGGATATAATTTAATACCAGGAATTCCTGTAAATTCTACTTTAATATTTGAAATTGAATTATTAGATATTAAAGAATCTTTTCTTAAAAAGAAGTAAATTAGATTTTATTAAATAGTTTTTTATATTAATATTTTAGGATAAATATGATTTTTTCATTATTAGTAACAGGATCACCTTACAGTACACAAAATGCATATTCTGCATATTTTTTTACTAATGCAGTTATAAAAGAAAAACATTATGTAAAAAATATTTTTTTTTATTGTGATGGTGTTTATAATGCTAATAAATATATTAAATTAGATAATTATAAAATAAATTTAGTTAACTGTTGGAAAAATTTAAGTGATAAATATCATATAAATTTATATTTTTGTATTTCTTCTGCAATAAAAAGAGGAATTATTATAAATAATAAACAAATATTAAATAATCAACTAAATATTAATTTAATAAAAAATAAATTTCAAATATCAAGTTTAAGTATTTTAGCTAAATCTATTTTAACTTGTGATCGTTTTATGCAATTTTAATGAATAAAATAGCTTTTATTTTTTCTAATTCTCCATATAGTAATAGTTCTGGTCAAGAAGGATTAGATGCTATAATTTCTATATCCTCATTTACTGAGGATATAGCATTATTTTTTACGGGAGATGGTATTTTTCAAATAATATCTAATCAAAAATCAGAAAAGATATTATTTCCTAATTATAGTGTTAGTTTTAATATTTTAGGTATTTGTAATATTAATAATTATTTTATTTGTTCTGATTCTTTAAATATTTTAGGTTTAAAAAATTTTAATAAAAAAAAAAATTGGACTGTACCTGTTAAAATTATTAATTCTTTATGTTGGAAAAAAAAACTTCATAGTTATGATGTAATTTTACATTTTTAAATTATTAAATATATAAATTAAATTTATGTTATATACCTTATTTAATTCACCATCATCTTGTAATTTTATTTTATTTTTAAATTATTTAAGTAAAAATGATGATTTAATTTTAATTCAAGATGGTATATTAGCAGGTTTAAAAAATAGTATTTCAATGAAAAAAATAATTGAAATTAAAAAAAAAGTTCCATTTCATATTTTTGGTATAAAAAATGATATAGAATCAAGAGGATTATTAAAAATAATATCTAAAAAAATAATACAAATAGAATATAAAGATTTTGTATTTTTATCAATAAAACATAAACAACAAATATTTTGGTAATACTAATTTTATTACAGATAAAAAATATAATTTAGTTTAAAATTATTTAATTATAATAATTTCATTTAGGAAATAAATAATGGCTACGGTCAATCAACTAGTTAGAAAACAACGAACTCATAAAATTGTTAAAAGTAATGTACCTGCTTTAAACTCATGTCCTCAGAAAAGAGGAGTTTGTATTAAAGTATATACAACTACACCTAAAAAACCAAATTCAGCATTAAGAAAAGTTTGTAGAGTTCGTTTAACTAATGGATTTGAAGTCACTTCTTATATACCAGGAGAAGGACATAATTTACAAGAACATTCTGTAGTATTAATTCGAGGAGGTAGAGTAAAAGATTTGCCAGGTGTTAGATATCATATAATTAGAGGAGCATTGGATTGTTCCGGAGTTAAAGAAAGAAAAAAAGGAAGATCTAAATATGGTGTAAAAAAACCTAAATAATATTAATATGGAGTATTATATTATGTCTCGTAGACGTATAATTAGTCAACGTAAAATATTACCAGATCCTAAATTTGATTCAAATTTACTTGCTAAATTTATTAATATATTAATGATGAATGGAAAAAAATCTATAGCAGAATCTATTGTTTATTCAGCTTTAAAATCAATAACTAAAAATTCTGGAAAAAATGAATTGGATAATTTTTTAAGTGCATTAGAAAATGTAAAACCTATGGTAGAAGTAAAATCTCGTAGAGTAGGAGGGTCAACTTATCAAGTTCCAGTAGAAGTTAGACCTACTAGAAGAAATACATTAGCAATGCGTTGGTTAGTAAATGCTGCAAGAAAAAGAAATGATAAATCTATGTCATTAAGATTAGCTAATGAAATTTCTGATGCTATTGAAAATAAAGGTAATGCAGTTAAAAAAAAAGAAGAAGTGCATCGTATGGCTGAAGCAAATAAAGCATTTGCTCATTATCGTTGGTAATAGTTAATATATTAACTTAATTATTTTAAATTTACTAAATTGAAAATTCATCAATAAAATATGTTGTGGCTAATAAATATATCAATATTATGTAATATTCGTTTAAATCTTAATAATATTAAATAATATATTTAGATTTTAATATTTATATATAAAAAAAGAGGAATAAAATGAGTCGTATAACACCTATAACACTTTACCGTAATATTGGTATTAGTGCACATATTGATGCAGGTAAAACTACTACTACTGAAAGAATTCTTTTTTATACTGGAGTAAATCATAAAATAGGTGAAGTTCATGATGGTGCTGCTACTATGGATTGGATGGAACAAGAACAAGAAAGAGGAATTACTATTACATCTGCAGCTACTACAGCTTTTTGGTCAGGAATGGCTAATCAATATCAATCACATAGAATTAATATTATTGATACTCCAGGACATGTTGATTTTACAATTGAAGTAGAACGATCTATGAGAATTTTAGATGGTGTAGTAATGATTTATTGTGCTGTTGGAGGTGTACAACCACAATCAGAAACAGTATGGAGACAAGCTAATAAATATAAAGTTCCAAGAATAGCATTTATAAATAAAATGGATCGTATGGGAGCTAATTTTTTAAATGTTGTTAATCAAATACAGAAAAATTTGTCTACAGAAACTGTTCCAATACAATTACCTATTGGATCTGAAGATAACTTTATTGGAATTATAGATTTAATTAAAATGAAAGCAATAAGTTGGAATGATCAAGATCAAGGAACTACTTTTAATTATAATGAAATACCTATAAACATGTTAAAAGAATCTAAGATTTGGCGTCAAAAATTAATTGAATCTGCTGTTGAATCAGATGAAAAGTTAATGGATAAATATTTAAATGGAGTAAATCTTACTGAAAAAGAAATAAAATTTTCTTTAAGACAAAGAGTTTTAAAAAATGAAATTACTTTAATAACTTGCGGTTCTGCCTTTAAAAATAAAGGAGTACAAGCTATGTTAGATGCAGTAATTGAATTTTTACCAGCACCTAGTGATATTCCACCTATAAAAGGAATCATAGATAATGAAAAAAAAATATTATCTATTCGAAAATCAAATGATGATGAACCTTTTTCAGCATTAGCATTTAAAATATCAAATGATCCTTTTGTTGGTAACTTAACATTTTTTAGAGTATATTCTGGTACAGTAAGTAGTGGTGATTTAATTTTTAATCCTATTAAAATGCAAAGAGAAAGAATTGGAAGAATTGTACAAATGCATGCTAATAAACGTGAAGAAATTAAAAAAGTTCATGCTGGAGATATTGCTGCAGCAATTGGTTTAAAAAATGTTACAACTGGAGATACATTATGTTCTATAGATAAAAGTATTATTCTAGAAAAAATGGAATTTCCGGAACCTGTTATTTCTATTGCTATAGAGCCTAAAACTAAAATTGATCAAGAAAAAATGGGCTTAGCATTAAATAGATTGACAAGAGAAGATCCATCGTTAAAAACCTGGACTGATAAAGAAAGTAATCAAACTATTATTGCCGGTATGGGTGAATTACATTTAGAAATTATAGTTGATAGAATGAAGAGAGAATTTAATGTTTCTGCCAATATTGGTAAACCTCAAGTATCTTATCGTGAAACTATTAAAAAAAATGCAATAAATATAGAAGGTAAACATATAAAACAAACTGGTGGTAGAGGACAGTATGGTCATGTTGTTATAGATATATCTCCAATAAAATTTAATAAAAAAAATAACATAGGATATTTATTTACTAACGATATAAAAGGTGGTGTAATACCTAGTGAATATATTTCATCTATAGACAAAAGTATTCAAGAACAATTAAAATCTGGACCAATAGCCGGATATCCAGTGGTAAATATTGCAGTTAGATTACATTATGGATCATATCATGATGTAGATTCTTCAGAATTAGCATTTAAATTAGCTGCTTCAATTGCATTTAAAAATGCATTTAAACAAGCTAATCCAGTATTATTAGAACCTATTATGAGAGTTGAAGTAGAAACTCCAGAAGAGTATATGGGAGATGTAATAGGAGATTTAAATCGTAGAAGAGGTATTATAGAAGGAATAGACAATTTACCCATTGGTAAATTAATACGCGCTTGTGTACCATTATCTGAAATGTTTGGTTATGCTACTGATTTACGTTCTTATACTCAAGGAAGATCATCTTATTCTATGGAATTTTTAAAATATACTGAAGCACCTAATAATATTTCACAAATTATTATTGATTCTAAATATAAATAATAGTTTCAATAATTAAATAATTTTTCTTTTATAAAAGAAAAAAATAATATAGAAGGAATTATTCTGTGTCTAAAGAAAAATTTAAACGTTCTAAACCACATATTAATGTTGGTACTATAGGACATGTTGATCATGGAAAAACAACTTTAACAGCAGCTATTACAACTGTATTATCTAAAAAATATGGTGGAGCAGCTAAAGCTTTTGATCAAATAGATAATGCTCCAGAAGAAAAAGCAAGAGGTATTACGATTAATACTTCTCATGTAGAGTATGATACAAAATATCGTCATTATGCACATGTAGATTGTCCTGGACATGCTGATTATGTAAAAAATATGATTACTGGAGCAGCTCAAATGGATGGAGCTATATTAGTAGTTGCTGCAACAGATGGACCAATGCCTCAAACAAGAGAACATATTTTATTAGCAAGACAAGTTGGAGTACCTTATATTGTTGTTTTTCTTAATAAATGTGATTTAGTAGATGATGAAGAATTATTAGAATTAGTAGAAATGGAAATACGTGATTTACTTACTCAATATGATTTTCCTGGAGAAAAAACTCCAATTATTCGTGGTTCTGCTCTTAAAGCTTTAGAAGGAGATATAATTTGGACAAAAAAAATTTTTGAATTAGCAGATTGTTTGGATAATTATATCCCTGAACCTAAAAGAGCTATTGATCAACCATTTTTATTACCAATTGAAGATGTTTTTTCTATTTCTGGTAGAGGAACAGTTGTAACAGGAAGAGTAGAAAAAGGAATAATTAAAGTAGGAGAAGAAGTAGAAATTATAGGTATCAGAGATACTGTAAAATCTACTTGTACAGGTGTTGAAATGTTTCGTAAATTATTAGATGAAGGTCGTGCTGGAGAGAATGTAGGTATTTTACTTCGAGGTATTAAAAGAGAAGAAATTGAAAGAGGACAAGTTTTAGCTAAACCTGGATCTATAAAACCTCATACTCAATTTGAAGCAGAAGTATATGTTTTATCTAAAGATGAAGGTGGTAGACATACTGCATTTTTTAACGGTTATCGACCTCAATTTTATTTTAGAACTACTGATGTTACAGGAACAATAAATTTAGCAAAAGATATTGAAATGGTAATGCCTGGTGATAATATTAAAATGACTGTAATTTTAATAAATCCTATTGCTATGACTGATGGTTTAAGATTTGCTATTCGTGAAGGAGGTAGAACTGTTGGTGCAGGAATTGTTATTAAAATATTAAAATAATAAAAATAAAAGAAGATGAGGGTATTAAAAATATTAATCCCTTTGATTCTTTTTTTTTAATAATTTGTTATAACATAAATTATATATGATAATAGATAATGTTCTTTGTTAGATATAATCTATATAATAAAACTATTAAACAAAAATTTTTTGTATTGGTTAATATAATATATGATTAATAATTTAAAAATTAAAAAGAGTAAATTTATTTTAGAATTTATAAAATGGACTATCAGTATACTTTTATTCATTTTCATTATAATATATGATTATTTATATCAAAATATAGAATTTGCTGTTCGAATAATAATTATTTGTCCTATATTAATTTTAATTATTTTTACTATATTATCTACTAATAAAGGAGAAAAAATATTTTTATTTATTAGAGAAACACGTATAGAAACACTTAAGGTAATTTGGCCTTCTTATAAAGAAACTTTACAAATAACTTTAATTATCATAATAATTACTTTAATTATGTCAATAATTATTTGGGGACTTGATAGTATTTTAATATTTTTAATATCATTTTTAACTAATATGAGATTATAAATGACTAAATCTATACAAAAAAAATGGTATGTTATACATGCTCGTTCTGGATTTGAAAATCGTGTAGCACAATCATTAAAAGAACATATTAATATTAATAAAATGGAAAATTTTTTTGGAGATATTTTAATACCTACTGAAGAAGTAGTGGAAATTCGTAATGGACAACGTTATAAAAGTGAACGTAAATTTTTTCCTGGATATATTTTAATTTATATGCTTATGCAAGATATTAGTTGGCATTTAGTTCGTGGTATTCCTAAAGTATTAGGTTTTATAGGAGGAACTTCTGATAATCCATCTCCTATTAGTAATAAAGAAGTGGATATAATTAAAAATCGTCTTCAACAAATTGGAGATAAACCAAGACCAAAAATATTATTTGAAGCTGGAGAAATGATTCGTGTAAATGATGGTCCTTTTTCTGATTTTAATGGTGTAGTTGAGGAAGTTGATTATGAAAAAAGTCGTTTAAAAGTTTCAGTATCAATTTTTGGTAGAGCAACTCCTGTTGATTTAGATTTTAGTCAAGTAGAAAAAGGATAATTTATTTTATAATAATTTTATGATTAATTATTAATAAAAAGGAATGATTATGGCAAAAAAGATTAAAACTTATGTTAAATTACAAGTTTCAGCAGGAAATGCTAATCCTAGTCCTCCTATTGGACCTGCATTAGGTCAACATGGAGTAAATATAATGGAATTTTGTAAATTATTTAATACACAAACTAATAATTTAGAAAAAGGAATACCTATTCCTGTTATAATTACTATTTATTCAGATCGTTCTTTTTCATTTATTACTAAAACACCTCCAGCAGCAATTTTAATAAAAAAAATTTTAGGAATTAAATCTGGTTCTAGTAAACCAAAATTAGAAAAAATAGGAAAAATAACTCATGATCAAATTCGTCAAATAGCAAAATTAAAGTCTGTAGATATGACAGGTATAAATATTGAATCAATGATGCATTCTATAGAAGGAACAGCACTTTCAATGGGATTAATAATAGAGGATTAAAATATAACAATGATTAAGCAAACAAAACGTATGACTCATATGTATAATAAAATTAATCAAAATAAAAAATTTTCTATTGATAAAGCTATTAATAAATTAAAAGAACTTAGTACAGTTAAATTTATTGAAAGTATTGATATTGCAGTACTATTAGGTATAGATTCAAAAAAATCAGAACAAAATATTCGAAATAATATTATATTACCACATGGAACAGGAAAAAATATAAAAATTGCTGTATTTGCTTATGGAAATAAAGCAATAGAAGCAAAAGAAGCAGGTGCAGATTTAATTGGAATGGAAGATTTAGTAATTAAAATTAAAAATAATGAAAAAAAAATTGATTTAGTAATAACTATTCCAGAAGCAATGCATTTAGTTAGTAAATTAGCTCCTATTTTAGGTCCAAGAGGTATAATGCCTAATCCAAAATTAGGAACTATTACTGAAAATATTAAAGAAACTATAAAGAAAATGAAAAAAGGACAGATTAATTGTCGTAATGATAAAAATGGAATTATACATACTAATGTAGGTAAAATTAATTTTGATAATTATAAAATAAAAGAAAATATTGAACATATAATAAATACTTTAAAAAAACATAAACCATCAAAAGTAAAAGGAAATTTTATAAAAAAAATATATATTTCATCAACAATGGGAGTTTCTATTGATATAACAACATCTTTAATAAAAATTTAATTCTTTACTTTACGAATAACTTTTTTTATATTAAAATAACTATTTTTTAATTAAAAATTATAATTATATTATAATTATTTTATATATAAAATATCAATTCCAATAATTTAATTCTTTTTTATTAAAAAAATCAGGAGCGCAATAATCTAATGCCATTAAATCTTACACAAAAAAAAATGATTGTTGCAAAATTAAGTAAAATAAATCAAAAAGCTTTATCTATAGTTATTGCTAATGCTTGTGGTATAAATGTTAATAATATTACTAAATTAAGAAAAAATAGTCGTGAAAATCACGTATTTGTAGGAGTTATTAAAAACAAATTATTAAAATTAATCATAAAAAATAGTAATTTTGAATGTTTACAAAATCAATTACATGGACCAATTTTAATTGGATATTCACTTAAACATCCTGGTTCAGCTGCACGTTTATTTAAAGAATTTGCTAAAAATAATACTAATTTTAAAATTAAAGTTGCTTCTTTTGAAGGTAAATTAATAAATGCTCAAGATATTGACAAATTAGCCACATTACCTACTTATAAGGAATCCTTATCTCTTATGTTATATACAATTAAAGAAGCTGCTGTAGGAAAATTAATTAAAATATTAATAGCTATTAAAAATATAAAAAAAAATGATTTATAAAATAAATAATTTTATTAAAAATAAATAAAATAGTATTTCTTAAATTTAGGAATTTTTATGTCTATAACTAAAAAACAAATAATAGAAGCTGTTAGTGCTATGTCTATTATGGATGTAATGGATTTAATAAATGATATGGAAAAAAAATTTGGAGTATCAACTTCTACTGTTATAGCCAATTCAGCTAATAAGACAGCAATAGAAGAAGTAGAAGAAAAAACTGAATTTAATTTATATTTAAAAAGTATAGGTAAAAATAAAATAGCAGTAATAAAAGCAGTTAGAAGTTCTATGAATTTAGGATTAAAAGAAGCAAAAGATTTAGTAGAATCTGCTCCTGTTATACTTAAAGAAGCTATTAGTAAAGAAGAAGCTTTATCTTTAGAAAAAACATTAAAAATTTCTGGAGCTGAAATAGAAATAAAATAATTTAACATATAAAAATATATTAATAAAATAATTACTAAATTTTTTTAATAACATTTTATAATACATATTATATTAAATTTTATTTTAAAATAAAATTTAAATTAAATACTCAATTTATCAGATAACTGAGGAACCATATGGTTTATTCTCAAACTGAAAAAAAACGTATTCGTAAAGATTTTGGTAAACAATTTCAATTTTTAGACATTCCATATTTACTTTCTATACAAATTGATTCATTTAAAAAATTTATAAAACAAGATCTTACGGGAAAATATGGGTTAGAGGCTGCTTTTAGATCTATTTTTCCAATAAATAGTTATAGTGGTAATTGTGAATTACATTATATAAATTATCGTTTAGGAACATCTATTTTTAATGTTAAAGAATGTAAAATAAGAGGAATGACTTATTCTTTACCTTTACGTGTAACATTAAAATTAATTATTTATAATAAAGAATTATCAGAAATAAATCAAAAAATTATAAAAGAACAAGAAGTATATATGGGAGAAATTCCATTAATGACAAAAAATGGTACTTTTATAATTAATGGTATTGAAAGAGTAGTAGTATCTCAATTACATCGTAGTCCTGGAGTATTTTTTAATAGTGATAAAGGAAAAACACATACTTCAGGAAAAATATTATATAATGCTCGTATTATTCCTTATAGAGGATCATGGTTAGATTTTGAATTTGATCTTAAAGATAATATGTTTATTCGTATTGATAGAAGAAGAAAATTACCAGTTACAATAATATTAAAATCTTTAGGTTATGATATTGAACAAATTTTAAATATTTTTTTTAAAAAAAATATTTTTATTATAAAAAATAAAAAATTATCAATGAAATTAATACCAGATAGATTAAGAGGGGAAACAGCATTATTTAATATAATAATTAATAATATAGTTTATTTAGAAAAAGGAAAACGTATTACTTTAAAACATATAAATAATTTAAAAAAAAATAAAATTAAATATATAAAAATACCGAAAGATTATCTTATAGGTAAAGTAGTATCTAAAGATTATATAGATAATAAAACAGGTGAAATTATAATTTCTGCTAATTCTTATTTAGAATTAGATTCTATCAATAAAATTATAGAAAATAATGAATATAATGAAATTGACACAATATTTACCAATGATTTAGATCATGGACCATATATATCTGAAACATTAAGAATAGATACAACTTCTAATAAATTAGAAGCTTTAATAGAAATATATAGAATGATGAGACCAGGAGAACCTCCTACTAAGGAATCAGCAGAATTATTATTTAAAAAATTATTTTTTAATATAGAACGTTATGATTTATCACCTGTAGGAAGAATGAAATTTAATCGTTCTTTATTACGTGATAACATAATTGGTTCTGGAGTTTTAAATAAATACGATATTATTGATGTAATTAAAAAATTAATAAATATACGTAATGGAAAAGGAGAAATAGACGACATTGATCATTTAGGTAATAGAAGAATTAGATCTGTTGGAGAAATGGTAGAAAATCAATTTCGTATAGGGTTAGTTCGTGTTGAACGTTCTGTTAAAGAACGATTATCATTAAGTGATGATAATATAATGCCACAAGATGTGATTAATGCTAAACCTATTTCTGCAGCTATAAAAGAATTTTTTTGTTCTAGTCAATTATCTCAATTTATGGATCAAAATAATCCATTATCAGAAATTACACATAAAAGACGTATTTCAGCTTTGGGTCCTGGAGGATTAACAAGAGAAAGAGCTGGTTTTGAAGTTAGAGATGTCCATCCTACACATTATGGTAGAGTATGTCCAATTGAAACTCCAGAAGGACCTAATATAGGTTTGATTAATTCATTATCAGTTTATGCTAGAACTAATGTGTATGGTTTTTTAGAAACACCTTACCGTTATGTTAAAAATTCTTATGTTACTAATATAATTCATTATTTATCTTCTATAGAAGAAGGTAATTTTATTATTGCACAAGCTAATACAAATTTAAATCTATTAGATGGATTAATTTTAGATGATTTAGTTACATGTAGACATAAAGGAGAATCTAGTTTATTTAAAAAAGAACAAATTAATTATATGGATGTTTCTAATCAACAAATAGTTTCTGTAGGAGCATCTTTGATTCCATTTTTAGAACATGATGATGCAAATAGAGCCTTAATGGGTGCTAATATGCAAAGACAAGCTGTACCTACTTTAAGAACAGAAAAACCTTTAGTTGGTACTGGAATGGAAAGAATAGTAGCTATAGATTCTGGAGTAACTATTATTGCAAAAAATTCAGGAATTGTACAATATGTAGATGCATCTCGTATAATTATAAAAATTAATGATAATAATAAAAAAGATATACAAAAAAAAGGTATTGATATTTATCATTTAACTAAATATACAAGATCTAATCAAAATACATGTATCAATCAGATTCCATGTGTTAGATTGAATGAATTAATAAAAAAAGGAGATGTATTAGCAGATGGTCCATCGACTGATTTAGGTGAATTAGCATTGGGTCAAAATATGAGAGTGGCATTTATGCCATGGAATGGTTATAATTTTGAAGATTCTATATTACTTTCGGAAAAAATTGTACAAGAAGATAGATTTACAACAATTCATATACAAGAATTATCATGTATATCTCGTGATACTAAATTAGGATCAGAAGAAATTACTTCAGATATACCTAATGTTAGTGAATCTTCTTTATCTAAATTAGATGAATCGGGTATTGTATATATTGGTGCTGAAGTAACAAGTGGTGATATTTTAGTTGGAAAAGTAACTCCTAAAGGAGAAACACAATTATCACCAGAAGAAAAATTATTACGTGCTATTTTTGGAGAAAAAGCTTCTGATGTAAAAGATACATCATTACGTGTTCCTAATGGTATTTCAGGAACTATTATAGATGTAAAAATTTTTACAAGAGATGGGGTGAAAAAAGATAAAAGAACTTTAGAAATTGAAGAAATGGAATTAAAACAAATTAAAAAAGATTTACTTGATGAACAAAAAATATTTGAAGTCAATATAATTACACGTATACAATCATTTTTAATTGAAAATGGCATAAGTAAAGAAGATACATTAAAATATTCTTTTAAATATTGGATAGAATTATTTTCTAATAAAAGCAAAACAATAATAAAAAAATTAAATAATTTTATAAAACAGTATGATGAATTAAAAATAAAATTTAGTAAAATTCTTAATGTAGAAAAAAATAAAATAACTCAAGGTGATGATTTAGCTCCTGGTATATTAAAAATAGTTAAAGTTAATTTAGCTGTCAAAAGACAAATACAATCAGGAGATAAGATGGCAGGAAGACATGGTAATAAAGGAGTTATATCAAAGATTTGTCCTGTAGAAGATATGCCATATGATGATAATGGTAATCCTGTAGATATTGTATTAAACCCTTTAGGTGTTCCATCTAGAATGAATATAGGACAAATTTTAGAAACACATTTAGGTATGGCTGCTAAAGGAATTGGAGAAAAAATTAATTTCTTATTACATACACAAAAAAATATTGAAAATATACGGAATTTTATTCAAAAAGCTTATAATATAGGAAATAAAATTAGACAAAGTATAAATTTTAATGATTTTTCAGATAAAGAAATATTATCTTTAGCAAATAATTTAAAAAAAGGTATGCCAATAGCAACTCCAGTTTTTGATGGAGCTAAAGAAAATGAAATAAAAGAATTATTAAAACTTTCTAATTTACCAACTTCAGGTCAAATTACATTATATGATGGTCTTACAGGGGAAAAATTTGAAAGACCTGTTACTGTAGGTTATATGTATATGTTAAAATTAAATCATTTAGTGGATGATAAAATGCATGCAAGATCTACAGGATCATATAGTTTAGTTACACAACAACCTTTAGGAGGTAAAGCTCAATTTGGTGGACAAAGATTTGGAGAAATGGAAGTATGGGCTTTAGAAGCATATGGTGCAGCATATACTTTACAAGAAATGTTAACAATTAAATCTGATGATGTAAATGGTAGAACAAAAATGTATAAAAACATTGTTGATGGAAATCATCAAATGGAACCAGGAATGCCAGAATCTTTTAATGTTTTATTAAAAGAAATACGTTCATTAGGAATAAATATTGAATTAGAAAATAAAGAATAAATTTTTAACATATTTTATTAATTTATCATATTATAAGGTAATTTTTTTGTGAAAAAGTTATTTAAGCTTTTAAAATCACCAAATAAAGTAAAAGAATTTGATTCAATAAAAATTTCTTTAGCATCTTCTGATGTGATCAGATCTTGGTCATTTGGAGAAGTTAAAAAACCAGAAACAATTAATTATCGTACTTTTAAACCAGAAAGAGATGGCTTATTTTGTTCTCGCATTTTTGGTCCTGTAAAAGATTATGAATGTTTATGTGGTAAATATAAAAGATTAAAACATCGTGGTGTAATATGTGAAAAATGTGGTGTTGAAGTTACACAAACTAAAGTTAGACGTGAAAGAATGGGACATATTGAACTTTCATCACCTATTGCACATATATGGTTTTTAAAATCATTACCTTCTAGAATAGGATTGTTATTAAACATGCCGTTAAAAGATATTGAAAGAGTATTATATTTTGAATCTTATGTTATTGTAGAAGAAGGAATGACAAAATTAAATAAAGGACAAATTTTAACTGAAGAACAATATTTAAATGCATTAGAAGAATTTGGAGATGAATTTAATGCAAAAATGGGAGCAGAAGCTATCCAATATTTATTAAAAAATATTGATTTAGAAAAAGAATGTAATTTTTTACGCAAAGAATTATATAATACTAATTCAGAAACTAAAAAAAAAAAAGTTACTAAACGTATAAAATTACTGGAATCATTTATTTATTCAGGTAATAAACCAGAATGGATGATAATGAATGTATTACCAGTATTACCTCCTGATTTAAGACCTTTAGTTCCATTAGATGGTGGAAGATTTGCTACTTCTGATTTAAATGATTTATATCGTCGTGTTATTAATCGTAATAATAGATTAAAGCGTTTATTAGAATTATCAGCTCCTGATATTATAATAAGAAATGAAAAACGTATGTTACAAGAAGCAGTTGATGCTCTTTTAGATAATGGTAGAAGAGGAAGAGCAATAATAGGATCTAATAAAAGACCTTTAAAATCACTAGCGGATATGATAAAAGGAAAACAAGGAAGATTTAGACAAAATTTATTAGGTAAAAGAGTAGACTATTCAGGAAGATCTGTTATCACAGTAGGACCTTATTTACATTTAAATCAATGTGGTTTACCTAAGAAAATGGCTTTAGAATTATTTAAACCATTTATATATGGAAGATTAGAAATGCAAGGATTAGCAACTACAATTAAAGCTGCAAAAAAAATGGTTGAAAAAGAAGAATCTGTAGTTTGGGATGTTTTAGAAGAAGTTATAAGAGAACATCCAATTTTATTAAACCGTGCTCCAACTTTACATAGATTAGGAATACAAGCTTTTGAACCAATATTAATTGAAGGAAAAGCAATACAATTACATCCATTAGTATGTGCTGCTTATAATGCTGATTTTGATGGAGATCAAATGGCTGTACATATTCCTTTAACTTTAGAAGCTCAATTAGAAGCTAGAGCTCTTATGATGTCTACTAATAATATTTTATCACCAGCTAATGGAGAACCTATTATTGTTCCATCACAAGATGTAGTTTTAGGATTATATTATATGACTCGAGAAAGAGTTAATGCAAAAGGAGAAGATATGATTTTATCTAATCCTAAAGAAGCTGAAAAAGTTTATCGTACAGGACAAGGAGATTTACATGCACGTGTTAAAGTAAGAATTACTGAATATTCTAAAAATAAAAATAATGAATGGATAAAAAATAAAACTATTATTAATACTACAATAGGACGAGCAATATTTTGGATGTATGTACCAAAAGGTTTACCTTACAAAATAATAAATCAAACTTTAGGAAAAAAATCAATTTCAAAAATGTTGAATATATGTCATAAAATTTTAGGATTAAAACCTACAGTAATTTTTGCAGATAAAATTATGTATACTGGATTTTATTATGCAGCTAGATCAGGATCTTCTGTAGGAATTGATGATATTATTATTCCTAAAAAAAAATCTACAATAATATTAGAAGCAGAATCTGAGGTTTCTGAAATACAAGAACAATTTCAATCAGGATTAGTAACTGCAGGAGAAAGATATAATAAAATAATTGATATTTGGTCAGTAGCAAATGAAAAAGTTGCACAAGCAATGATGAAAAACTTATCAATAGAAAATGTAATTAATAAAAAAGGAACTTTAGAAAAACAAATATCTTTCAATAATATTTTTATGATGGCAGATTCTGGTGCACGTGGTTCAGCTGCTCAAATCAGACAATTAGCTGGTATGAGAGGATTAATGGCTAAACCTGATGGATCTATTATTGAAACCCCAATAACAGCTAATTTTAGAGAAGGATTAAATGTATTACAATATTTTATTTCTACTCATGGTGCAAGAAAGGGATTAGCAGATACTGCATTAAAAACAGCAAATTCAGGTTATTTAACTCGTAGATTAGTTGATGTTGCTCAAGATTTAGTAATAACGGAAAATGATTGTTTTACTAAATATGGTATTAATATGTCTCCTATAATTGAAGGAGGAGATGTAAAAGAATCTTTAAGAGAAAGAGTTTTAGGTAGAGTAACAGCAAAAGATATTTTTAAACCTGGAAGAAATAATATTTTAATACCTCGTAATACATTATTAAATGAAAAATATTGTGATATATTAGATGAATATTCTATTGATAATATTAAAGTTAGATCTGTTGTAAGTTGTGAAACTAATTTTGGTGTATGTGCTAATTGTTATGGTAGTGATTTAGCAAGAGGACATATTATAAATAAAGGAGAAGCAATTGGAGTAATTGCAGCCCAATCAATAGGAGAACCTGGAACACAATTAACAATGAGAACATTTCATATTGGTGGAGCTGCTTCAAGAGTAGCGTCTGAATCTAGTATACAAATAAAAGATACGGGTACTATAAAATTAACAAATATGAAATCTGTCATTAATTCTGATGGTAAATTAGTTGTTACTTCGAGAAATGTTAAATTAAAAATATTAGATGAATTTAAACGTGTAAAAGAAAAATATAAAATTCCATATGGAGCAATTATAACCAAAAAAAATGGAGAAAAAATTAATTCAGGAGAAATAATTTCCTATTGGGATCCACATACTATGCCTATTATTAGTGAAGTTGATGGAATAATAAAGTTTATTGATATGTTAGATGGTCAAACTATTATTCGTCAAACTGATGAATTAACAGGTTTATCTTCTATTGTAGTATTAGATACATCTGAAAGAACATTAATAGGTAAAGATTTACGACCTATGTTAAAAATTGTAAATTTTAAAAATGAAGATATTTTTATTCCTGGAACTGATATTCCCGCACATTATTTTTTACCTAGTAAAACAATAGTTCATTTAGAAAATGGGATGAATATTCATACAGGAGAAATAATAGCAAGAATACCTCAAGAATCAGGAGGGACTAAAGATATAACAGGAGGATTACCTAGAGTAGCAGATTTATTTGAAGCTCGTCGTCCAAAAGAATCAGCTATTTTAGCAGAAATTAGTGGTATAATTTCTTTTGGAAAAGAAACTAAAGGAAAAAGAAGGATAATAATTAATCCTATTAATCATAATGATGATATATATGAAGAAATGATACCAAAATGGAGACAAATAAACGTATTTGAAGGAGAATTAGTAAATAAAGGTGATATTATTTCAGATGGTGCTGAATCTCCACATGATATATTACGATTAAAAGGTGTAAATGAAGTAACAAATTATATAATTAATGAAGTTCAGGAAGTATATCGTTTACAAGGAGTTAAAATTAACGATAAACATATTGAAGTTATAATAAGACAAATGTTACGTAAAGCAACTATTAAAAATAAAGGAGATTCAGATTTTTTAGAAGGAGAACAAGTTGAAATATCTAAAATTAAAATAACTAATAAAAAATTAAAAAAGCAAGGAAAAAAAACAATATCTTACATTCATGAATTATTAGGTATTACTAAAGCTTCTTTAGCAACTACATCTTTTATTTCAGCTGCTTCTTTTCAAGAAACTACAAGAGTATTAACAGAAGCTTCCGTAGCAGGAAAATCTGATACATTAAGAGGATTAAAAGAAAATGTTATTGTTGGTAGATTGATTCCAGCAGGTACTGGATATTCTTATCATAAAAATCGTATTAAAAAAAGAAAAAATAATATTGCCACAGTAGCATCAGCATCAGCAAATCTAACTGAATTATTAAATGCTAGTTTAAATAAAAAAAATTAATATAAATAAAAATTATATATTTTTACATTATTATAAATAATTAATCAATATTAATAATACTGATTTAAGTAAGTAATTAATAATTTTATTATTTATTAGTTATAATAAATTGTAATTTTTAAAAAATTTGTTATACTTAATTTAAATAAATTTAATGGATATTAAAAATAATTTTTAATAAATCATTTTATTTATTAATAATAATATTATAATAATTTTTATTAAATTCAACTAATGTTTTATAAAAAAAATAAAAAAAAAATATTTTGGATAAAAAAATATCTTAAAGATATTTATGTTAAAAAAGTAAAAAAAAACAATAAATTTAGATCACGATCATGGTTTAAATTACAAGAAATACAAAAAATAGATAAAATTTTCAAACCAAATATGAAAATAATAGATTTAGGATGTTCTCCTGGAGGTTGGTCGAAGTTTGCATCATTACAAATTGGATCAAAAGGTAAAATAATAGCTTGTGACTTATTACCAATGAAAAAAATAAATAATGTAGACTTTATACAAGGAAATTTATATAATGAAAACATATTTAATTTAATTAAAATTAAATTAAATAATTTTAAAGTACAAGTAATAATGTCTGATATATCTCCTAATATTTCTGGTATAAAAGAAATAGATATACCAAAATCTATATATTTAAGTGAATTAGCTTTAAAATTATGTTATTCTGTATTAGATTTTAATGGAAATTTTTTAATAAAAATATTTCAAGGTACAGGAATAAATCAATTTTTAAAAAAAATTGAATCATTATTTAAAATTATGAAAATTAGAAAACCTAATGCTTCAAGATCTAATTCTCGAGAAATATATATTGTAGCAAAAGGATATCGTAATAAATAATATTTTATTGTATTTTACAATAATCATGGAGTTACTTCTTTGAAAGATATAGCAAAAAATCTAATGCTCTGGTTAGCAATTGCAATTACTTTATTATCTTTTTCCCAGAGTTTTAATTCTAGTGATAATGAAAAAACATCACAAATAGAATATGCAATTTTTTTATCAGAAATTAAACATCAACGAATAAGTTCAGTTTATATTAATGAACGTGAAATTTGTGTTTATAAAAAAGACGGTTCTAAATACAAAATTTATATTCCTATAAATGATCCTAATTTACTTAGATTATTATTAAGTAAAAATATTAAAATATTCGGTCAACCTTCTACAAGTCCTAATATATTATTATCTATATTTATATCATGTATTCCTTATATTTTACTTATTTGTATTTGGTTATTTCTTGTACGTCAAATTCAAGGAGGAAAAGGTGCATTATCATTTAGCAAAAGTAAAGCTCGTATGTTAACAAAAGATCAAATTAAAATTACATTTAATGATGTAGCTGGATGTGATGAAGCAAAAGAAGAAGTTAAAGAAATTGTAGATTATTTGAGAGAACCATTAAAATTTCAAAAATTAGGTGGTAAAATTCCTAAAGGAGTATTAATGGTAGGTCCACCAGGAACAGGAAAAACTTTATTAGCAAAAGCTATAGCAGGAGAGTCTAAAGTACCGTTTTTTACTATTTCTGGATCTGATTTTGTTGAAATGTTTGTTGGTGTAGGAGCTTCTAGAGTTCGTGATATGTTTGATAGAGCAAAAAAGACATCTCCTTGTATTATATTTATTGATGAAATTGATGCAGTAGGACGTCAAAGAGGATCTGGTTTAGGTGGTGGTCATGATGAAAGAGAACAAACACTTAATCAAATGTTAGTAGAAATGGATGGTTTTAATCATAATGAAAGTGTTATTGTTATTGCAGCAACAAATCGTCCTGATGTATTAGATCCTGCTCTTTTAAGACCAGGACGTTTTGATAGACAAGTAATAGTAGGTTTACCTGATATTAGAGGTAGGGAACAAATATTAAAAATACATATGAAAAATATACCTTTAGGTAAAGATGTAAATGTTACAATTTTAGCACGAGGAACTCCTGGATTTTCTGGAGCTGATTTAGCTAATTTAGTAAATGAAAGTGCTTTATTAGCTGCTCGTAAAAATTATGAATTTGTATCTATGATTCAATTTGAAAAAGCTAAAGATAAAATTATGATGGGTTCTGAAAGACGTTCTATGGTTATGACAGAAGCTCAAAAAGAATCTACTGCTTATCATGAAGCAGGACATGCTATAATTGGAAGATTGGTACCAGAACATGATCCAGTTCATAAAGTAACTATAATTCCAAGAGGTCAAGCATTAGGAGTTACATTTTTTTTACCAGAAATTGATATTATTAGTTTAAATCGTCAAAAATTAGAAAGTAAAATTTCTACACTTTACGGTGGTCGTATTGCAGAAGAAATAATTTATGGAGAAAAATATGTATCTACTGGAGCTTCTAATGATATAAAAATTGCTACTAATTTAGCAAAAAATATGGTAACTCAATGGGGATTTTCTAAAAAATTAGGTCCTTTATTATATGCTGAAGAAGAAAAAGAAATTTTTTTAGGAAGAAATGTAGCAAAAGCAAAATATATGTCAGATAAAACTGCACGTATAATTGACGAAGAAGTAAGAAATTTAATTCAAGAAAATTATAATAGAGCATTTAAAATTTTAAAAGAAAATATTGATATATTACATGAAATGAAAAATGCTTTAATTAAATATGAAACTATAGGTATATTACAAATAGATGATTTAATGTCTAGAAAAAAAGTTAGAGCACCTGATTGGGTAAAAAAATAATTTATCAATTATTATTAATATTTTATTATTTATTTTGATAATATTTTTATTTTTTTTAAGATTAATATTAAAAAAATTATTAAATTATATTGTAATATAGAAATATATAATATATTATTAAATGTAATTTAATTATAAATTATTTTATTAAGTATTATGTATACATTATTTTTAATTTTATTTGTTTTAGTATCAGTTATATTAATTAGTTTAATTATATTACAAAATAATAATATCGTTGATATTAGCAATTATTCTATATATAGTTCAAAATCTTTTTTTAAAAGTAATACTCCTAATAAAATTGTAACTAGATCTATTTTTATTTTAGCTATAGTTTTTTTTATGATTAGTTTAATATTAAGTAATTTAAATAATCATAAAAAAAATATTATAACAAAAAATTATATAAATTTATAAAAAATATTTTATGTAGTAAACCGAGGTGGTGAAAATTGGTAAACACGCTACCTTGAGGAGGTAGTACCCTTTTGGGTTTACGGGTTCAAATCCCGTCTTCGGTACCAGTTTACTATTTTTTATTTATTTAATTTAATTAATACATATCATATCACTAAATAGACGCGGGGTGGAGCAGATTGGTAGCTCGTCGGGCTCATAACCCGAAGGTCATTGGTTCAAATCCAATCCCCGCAACCATTTCTATCAATTTAGATTTCATTTCTAGTTTAATATTATTAATAATTACAAAATTTATATTTTGTAACTATTAGATTTCATAAAAATTATTTTAATGTAATATTTTTTAAAAGGAGTAATAAAAAATATGTATATATATTATTTTGACACAAATAAATTTAATTATTTAAAATAAAAATTTTATCAAAAAATATTGATTATTTATAAAAATATTTTAGTCAAGCTAATCTAGTTCCCTATTATATAATAATTTTAGGTTTGAGGATAACTAGGATGAATAAAGAAATATTAGCTGTAGTTGAAGCAGTTTCTAACGAAAAATCTTTACCTCGTGAAAAAATATTTGAAGCAATGGAAAGTGCATTAGCAAGTGCAACAAAAAAAAAATATGAACAAGATATAGAAGTATCTGTAAATATTAATCGAAAAAATGGAAATTTTCAAACTTTTAGAAAATGGTTAATTGTAAAAGAAGTTCATTATCCTACTAAAGAAATTACATTAGATGCAGCTCGCATTGAAGATAATTCATTAAATATAGGAGATTATATTTATGATAAAATAATTTCTATTGATTTTAATAGAATAACTACACAAATTGCTAAACAAGTTATTGTACATAAAGTTAGAGAAGCAGAAAAGGCTGCAACTATTGAACAATTTAAAAAAAAAGAAGGAAAAATTTTAAATGGTATTGTAAAAAAAATAAATAAAAATTATTTAAGTTTAGATTTAGGTCATGCTATAGAAGCTATCATTTTACGTGAAGATATGTTACCTAGAGAAAATTTTAGACCTGGAGATAGAATTAAAGGTCTTCTTTTTTCTGTAAAAGAAGTATTACATGGTCCTCAGTTATTTATTAGTAGATCAAAAATTAGAATGTTAACAGAATTATTTAAAATTGAAGTACCAGAAATAAATGAAGGATTAATTGAAATTATAGCTGCAGCAAGAGATCCTGGTTATAGAGCTAAAATAGCAGTAAAAACACATGATAAACGTATAGATCCTGTAGGTGCATGTGTTGGCATGAGGGGCGCTAGAGTACAAGCTATATCTAATGAATTAAATGGAGAAAAAATTGATATCGTTTTATGGGATCAAAATCCAGCTCAATTTGTTATTAATGCGATGTCTCCAGCTGATGTATCATCAATAGTGATAGATGAAAATAATCATATTATTGATATTGCTGTAGAAGAAAAAAATTTAGCAAAAGCTATTGGACGTAATGGTCAAAATATTCGTTTAGCTTCACAATTAAGTGGATGGGAATTGAATGTTATGACTAATCATGAATTAAAAAATAAACATAAAGAGGAAAATGATGCTATTATTAATATGTTTATAAAAAATTTAAATATTGATAAAATTTCAGCTACACAACTAACTCAATCGGGTATATCTACTATAGAAGAATTAATATACATACCTATTAATCAATTACATAAATTAACTAATAAATTTAATTTATCTATAGATTTTTTAAATAAAATAAAAAAAATAGCTAAATATAACTTAAATAAGTTATCTTTAATTAAAAAAATAAAAAATGATATACAATTAGATCAAAATTTATTAAATATTAAAGGAATGAATAAAAAATTAGCTATTTTATTAAAAGTTAAAGGAATTTTTTCTATAGAAGATTTAGCTGAACAAAGTACTGAAGATTTATCTGATATATATAGTTTAAAAAAAGAACAAGCAGGAAAAATTATTATGTATGCTCGTAATATTTGTTGGTTTAATAAAAAAAATAATGTATAACTAAATTACTTTTTTAAATATAGAGGAGTAAACAGCATGATAGATAATCTTATTATAACTATAAAATCTTTAGCTGTTGAAATTCAAATGTCAGTAAAAAATTTAATTCAAAAATTTTATAATATTGGTATTATTAAAACTGAAAATGATTCGGTAAATAAAAAAGAAAAAGAAAAACTTTTTATATATTTAAATAATATAGAAAATAATTTTATTAAAAAATTAATTTTACAAAAAAAAGTACACAGTATTTTAACTGTGCAAAATAATAAAAATCAAAATAAAACTATAAAAGTTGAAATACGAAAAAAAAAAATTAATTTAAAAAATAGTGATATATTACCTTATAGTAATAATATAAAAAATATTAATAAAAAAAAAGAAATTAAATTTATTAAAAATAATTTTAAAATAAAAAACAAACAACAAAAATTAAAAATTAATATACAAGAAAAAAATAATATAAATATTAAAAAAAATATTCAAAATAAAAAAAATATTATAATAAATAAGAAAATAGAAGAGAAATTAAAAATAAATAATAAAAAATATTCTTTTATAAAAAATTCTTATGATAAACAAAATTTAAATGAAAAAAAGATTAATTTAAATTTTCATATAAGAAAGAGTAAAATTATTCGTAAAAAAAAATATTATAAAAATAATAGAATAAATAAAGAAGATCAAAAAATTTATTCTAAAAATAAAAATAAAAATAATTTTCATGTTTTATATCAAAATTTTCATAAACCTATTAAAAATATAAATCGTGATGTTATTATTAATGAAACTATTAGTATAATAGAATTAGCTAATAAAATGGCAGTTAAAAGTTCTCAAATTGTAAAAATTATGATGAATATGGGAGAAGAAGTATTAAATATTAATCAATTTTTAGATCAAGAAACTGCACAGTTAATAGCAGAAGAAATGGGTCATAAAGTTATATTAAAAAATGAAAATGATTTAGAAATGTCATTAATTAATGATCGTAATAATTATGCTAATTTAATACCAATTTCTAGAGCTCCTATAGTTACTATTATGGGACATGTAGATCATGGAAAAACTTCTTTATTAGATTATATTCGTTCTAGTAAAATAGTTTCCAATGAAATTGGAGGTATAACACAAAATATAGGAGCATATCAAGTTAAATTAAAAAATAATAAAAAAATTACTTTTATTGATACTCCTGGACATTCTGCTTTTACTTTAATGAGATTAAGAGGGGTACAAATTACAGATATTATAGTTTTAGTAATAGCAGCTGATGATGGTGTTATGCCACAAACTATAGAAGCTATTCAACATGCTAAAGCAGCTCAAGTTCCAATAATTATTGCTATTAATAAAATAGATAAAACTACATCAAATATTGAAAATATTAAAAATCAATTAAGTAAACATAACATTATTTCTGAATCATGGGGTGGTAAAAATATATTTGTTAATATTTCCGCTATATTAGGAACAGGAATTAATAATTTATTAGATGCTATTTTATTACAATCAGAAATTTTAGAATTAAAAGCTATTAATAAAGGAATGGCAAAGGGAATAGTAATTGAATCTTATTTAGATAAAGGAAGAGGTCCTATAGCTAATATTTTAGTAAAAGAAGGAATTTTAAATAAAGGTGATGTTATATTATGTGGTTTTGAATATGGACGTATACGAGGATTACGTAATGAAAAAGGAATAGAAGTATTACAGGCTGGTCCTTCAACTCCTGTAGAAATTTTAGGTTTATCTGGTATTCCTTTAACTGGAGAAAGTTTAATAGTAGTACGTAATGAAAAAAAAGCTAAAGAAGTTGCTATATATCGAAAAAATAAACTACGTGAATTAAAAATATCTAATCAACAAAAAATATTTAAAAAAACTTTTTTAAAATTAGATAAAAATAAAATTTGTGAATTTAATATATTATTAAAAGGAAATTCACAAGGAACAATAGAAGTTATTAGAAATATATTAATAAACTTATCTAATGATAAAATAAATATAAAAATTATTAGTTCTGGTGTAGGATCAATTACTGAAACAGATGTTGCGTTAGCATTAGCGACATCAAATAATGTTATGATTATTGGTTTTAATGTAAAAGCTAATAATAGTGCTCTTAATATAATTAAAACAGAAAATGTAAATATAAGATATTTTTCTATAATTTATAATTTAATTGATGAAATACAAAAATCTATAAATAATATTTTATCTCCTGAATATAAATATAAATTATTAGGATTAGCAAAAGTAAGAAATATTTTTAAAATTACAAAAATTGGAGTTATTGCAGGGTGCACTGTATTAAAAGGAGTGATAAAACGTCATAATTCAATACGTTTACTAAGAAATAATAATATAATTCATGAAGGTGTATTAGAATCTTTAAAAAGATTTAAAGATAATGTAAATGAAGTTCGTAATGGAATGGAATGTGGTATTGGAATAAAACATTATAATGATATTTGTACAGGAGATAATATAGAAGTATATGAAAATATTGAAATTAAAAAAAATAATTATTAATATATTAATAAGGTAATAAATATAATGATAGAATATTTATATCGTCGGCAAAAAATTTCTAATGAATTAAAAAAACAAATATCTGATATTTTACAACAAAATATTTCTGATCCTCGTATAAATAAATTTATAACTGTTACCGATTTATTAATATCAAAAGATTTATCTTTTGCAAAGATATTTATAATGTTACCATATAAAGATGAAATTAATCATAATATAAAAAAAACACTTTATTATTTAAATAATATTACAGGATATATTAGATATATTTTAAAAAAAAAAATAATATTACGTAGTATACCAAAATTAATATTTCTTCCTGATTTTTCATTAGAAAAAGGAAGATACATTAATAATATTATTAATAATATTATTAATGTAAATATATAAAATTATTCAATATCTTAAAAAATAAAATATGAGGAAAATTATAAATAAACGTCATATTAATGGTTTATTATTATTAGATAAACCTATAGGATATACATCAAATAAAATTCTCCAATATATAAAATTTATATATAAAGCTAAAAAAGCTGGACATACAGGTACATTAGATCCATTAGCTAGTGGATTACTTCCTATATGTTTAGGAGAAACAACTAAATTCACAAGTTATTTAATTAATTCAGATAAAAAATATATTGTTACAGCACGTTTAGGTGAAAAAACAAATACTGCTGATAAATATGGTATAATTATAAAAAAAAAAAAAATAAATTTTTCTGAAAAAAAATTAAAAGATATTTTATCTTTATTTAAAGGTAAAATAAAACAAATTCCAACTATGTATTCTGCAATAAAATATAAAGGTATTCCTCTTTATAAATATGCTAGAGCAGGAATTAATTTATTTTTAAATAAAAGAGAAGTAACTATTTATAAGTTAAAATTACTTTATTTTAAAAATAATGAGATAAAATTAAAAATACATTGTTCTAAGGGAACTTATATTCGTACTATTATTGATGATTTAGGAGACAAATTAAATTGTGGTGCACATGTAATAAAATTACGTAGAATAAAAATATCTCATTTTTCTATTTTAAATAAAAATATTGTGACTATAGAAATATTAAATAACTTAATAAAAAATAGTAATAATATTTTACTTAATTTTTCATTATTAGATAAATTATTATTACCTACAGATTATATATTAAGTGATTTACCAAAATTACAATTATCTATTAATTTTATTAATAATCTTAAGTATGGTAAAAAAGTAAAAATAAATATTAATTTTATTACAAATAATATTTATCGTATTTATAATAAACATAATTTTTTAGGAATTTGTAAAATTGATAATAATTATATAGTAAAATATAAATTAATAAATTATAAAAATTAATTTAAATATTTTTTATTATTAATTTATAAATAATTTAACGGAGTTAAGTTATGTATTTAAATAAAGAAAATAAAACTAAAATTATTAAAAAATATGGAAATCATAATAATGATAAGGGATCTACAAAAATACAAATAGCTTTATTAACATTTAAAATTAATCATTTACAAAAACATTTTTTAATTCATAAAAAAGATCATCATAGTCGTCATGGATTATTAAATATGATTTCACATAGAAGAAAATTATTAAATTATTTTAAAAAAAAAAATTTAATTAAATATAACTTATTAATTGAAAATTTAGGTTTAAGAAGGTAAATAATTTTTAAAAACTATTAATATTTTTTTAAATTAAAATTTTATATCTATAACAAAAAATTATATCAAGGATATTTATTTTGTTAAATCCAATTACTCATAAATTTCAATATGGTGATCATATTGTAACTATTGAAACAGGAATTATAGCACGACAAGCTACATCAGCAGTTATGGTAAATATTGATGATACATCTGTATTTGTTACTATAATGGTAAATAAAAATTTAAAACTAGATCAAGATTTTTTTCCATTATCTGTAAATTACCAAGAAAGGTCATATGCTGCTGGACGTATTCCAGGTAATTTTTTTCGTAGAGAAGGAAGACAAAGTGAAGGAGAAATATTAATTTCTCGTTTAATTGATAGATCAATAAGACCTTTATTTATAAAAGGTTTTTTAAATGAAATTCAGATTACTGCAACTGTTATGTCTGTTAATCCATCTATTAATCCTGACATAGTAGCTATTATTGGTACTTCAGTTGTTTTATGTCTGTCTGGTATACCATTTAATGGACCTATTGCTTGTTCAAGAGTTGGATATATAAATAATCAATATATTTTAAATCCTACTATAGAAAATATAAAAAAAAGTCAATTAGATTTAATTATTAGTGGTACTAAAAATGAAATTGTGATGGTTGAAGCTCAAGCTAATTCATTAAATGAAGATCAAATACTAAATGCAATAGTATTTGGACATAATAAACAACAAGATTTGATAAATAATATTCAAAAATTCATAGATAAAAATAAAAAAAAGAATTTTGAATGGGAAGATATTAAAATTAATGACGAAATAAAAGAAAAGATTTTTTTTCTTTCTGAAAAATTTTTAAAAAATGCTTTTTCTATTAAAGAAAAACAAAATAGAATTAATGAAATTAATTCTATTAAATTAAGAGTAAGTACACTAATACAACAAGAATATAATAATATTTCTAATTATCAAATTAATGAAATTTTTTATGAATTAGAAAAAAATATTATTAAAAATAAATTATTTAATGATAATTTACGTATTGATGGTAGAGATCATAATATGATTCGAAATTTAGACATACGTATAGGAATATTACCTCGTACACATGGTTCTGCTTTATTTACAAGAGGAGAAACCCAATCTTTAGCTATTATAACTTTAGGAACAACGAGAGATGCCCAAATTTTAGATGATTTACTTGGAGATAGAACAAATAATTTTATTTTTCATTATAATTTTCCTTCTTATGCTGTAGGTGAAATTGGTATTTTAGGATCACCTAAAAGACGTGAAATTGGACATGGATATTTAGCTAAAAAAGCAATTATTCCTGTTATGCCTAATATAGAAGAATTTCCTTACACAACAAGAATTGTATCAGAAATAACTGAATCTAATGGATCATCTTCTATGGCATCAGTATGTGCTGCATCATTAGCAATGATGGATGCAGGAATTCCTATAAAAAATGCTGTTGCTGGTATATCTATGGGATTAATTAAAAATAATAATAATTTTATAATATTGTCTGATATATTAGGCGATGAAGATCATTTAGGAGATATGGATTTTAAAGTTGCTGGAACAAATAAAGGTATTACAGCATTACAGATGGATATTAAAATTAAGGGTATTACTTATGAAATCATTAAATTATCATTAATTAAAGCTAAAAAAGCAAGACTACATATTTTAGAAGTTATGAATAAAATAATTTCTATACCTAGAAAACATATATCAGAATTTGCTCCTAGAATACATACTATAAAAATTAATCCAGAAAAAATTAAAGATATGATAGGTAAAGGTGGTTCTGTAATTAGAGCTCTAACCGAAGAAACTGATACAATTATAGAAATTGAAGATACTGGTATTATAAAAATAGCTGCTAAAAATAATTCACAGATTAAATTCGCTATTCGACGTATAAAAGAAATTACTGCAGATATAGAAGTAGGTAAAGTTTATAATGGTAAAGTTATACGTATCGTAGATTTTGGTGCTTTTATTGCTATAGGTAATGGTAAAGAAGGATTAGTTCATATATCACAAATTACTAATAAACATGTAAATAAAGTTAGTGATTATTTAAAATTATTACAAAAAGTTTTTGTAAAAGTTATGGAAATTGATAAACAAGGACGTATAAGATTAAGTATAAAAGCAGCTATAGATCAAATATAATTTTTATGTTATTTAAATAATATTTCAAAATTATTTGAGTTTTAAATAAATTATATTTATATAAATATAATTTATTTGTTTATTTTTATAAAATATTTATTATTAAATAATAAATATTTTTAAATCAATAATAATTATGTGTAATTATTTAATTGTATATTTAATAATATTAAAATATTTGTGATTATGTTTAATAACATAATTACAAATTATATTTATTTTTTTTCTAATTTTATTATTTTCAATATAAAAACTATTGTTAATATATTAATTAATTATCATTTTTAAAATTTTAATAATTAATATAATTAATTTTAATAAATTTATTATTTTAATAATTTATATAATTTTTATTACTTATTAATTTTAAAATAATTATTATTTTATATTCTGATTTTTTTTTACATTATAAATTTAAGAGGCATGTGTATTACATGACTAATGTTGAAATTACTTTCGTAAAATTGGGTTTAAATAATTATCTTTTAAAAGCATTAAATATGATAGGATATTCTAAACCATCTCCTATACAAAAAAAATGTATTCCTCCTTTATTACTTAAAAAAGATGTATTAGGAATAGCACAAACTGGAAGTGGTAAAACAGCAGCTTTTTCTTTACCATTATTACATAATATTAATATATCTAATAGAAATACTCAAATTTTAATTTTAGCTCCTACTAGAGAGTTAGCAATGCAAGTTTCAAAAGAAATATCTTTATTTAGCAGATTTATGATTGGAGTTAATGTATTAGTATTATATGGAGGACAATCATATGGTATTCAATTAAAAGGATTAAGATTAGGACCACAAATAATTGTTGCTACTCCTGGACGTTTATTAGATCATATTAAAAGAGGTACTGTAAAATTATCAAATTTGAAAAGTTTAGTTTTAGATGAAGCAGACGAAATGTTAAGAATGGGTTTTATTGAAGATGTTGAAAATATAATATCTGTTATACCAAAAGGATATCAAATTGCATTGTTTTCTGCAACTATGCCAATACAAATTAAAAATATTACAAAAAAATTCATGAATAATCCTTATGAAGTTAGAATAGCATCAAATATTAATACTATACCAGATATTAATCAAAATTATTGGAATGTTTATGGAAGAAAAATAGATGCTCTTAAAAAATTTCTTGAAGTTGAAGATTTTGATGCAGCATTAATTTTTGTACGTACTAAACATGCAACTATTGAAGTTTCTGAAATGTTGAAACAATCTGGTTATAATAGTTCAGCTTTAAATGGAGATATGAATCAAAATATTAGAGAACAAACATTAGATAAATTTAAAAATGGTAGTTTAGATATTTTAATTGCTACTGATATTGCTGCAAGAGGATTAGATGTTAAAAGAATATCTTTAGTTATAAATTATGATATTCCAATAGATGTAGAATCTTATGTACATCGTATAGGAAGAACAGGACGTGCTGGTAGAACAGGTAAAACTTTAATGTTTGTAGAAAATAGAGAAAAAAGGTTTTTAAGAAATATTGAACGTAAAATAAAATTAAATATTACAGAAATATTTTTACCTAACTCTAAATTATTAACAGAAAAAAGAATAATAAAATTTGGAATAAAAATAAATAAACAACTTAAATCTAATGATTTAGAAAAATATAAAATAATTCTATCAAAATTACAATACAAAAATAATTTAGATCAAGAAAAATTATCAATAGCTTTACTAAAAATAGCTCAAGGTCTTAGACCTTTAATTTTACCTCCTGATCCTATTTTTAAACCAAAAAAAATATTTTATAAAAATTCAAAATTTATTAATATACATAATAAGACAAAAAAGAAAAATAATTTTTATAAAAAAAAATATAAAAATAAAGATATGGAATTATATACAATAAATATTGGTAAAAAAGATGGTGTTGAAATTCGTCATATTGTTGGAGCTATGATTAATGAAGGAGAAATTAATAGTCATTATATTGGTAATATAAAATTATTTTCTTTATATTCTACTATTGAATTATCTAAAATTTTAAATAAAAATTTTAAAAAAATAAGAATTTTAAATAAACTTATACATATAAAATTATTTAATAATTAAAATTATTATTTTTTTTAAATAATTTTTTTAAAAAATTTAATAAAGATTATATAATTTATTTATAATAAATAATTAAATTCGATTTTATATATTAAATGATTTATAAAAATTTATTAATCCATTAGTTGAACTATCATAATGAGTTATTTTTTGAGAATTATTTAAATTTGATACTAATATATTAGCCATTTTTTTTCCTAATTCAACTCCCCATTGATCAAAAGAAAAGATATTTAAAATAACACCTTGTATAAAAATTTTATGTTCATATAAAGCAATTAATGACCCTAAATTATGAGGTGTTATTTCTCTTAAAAAAATTGAATTACTTGGATGATTACCTGAACATAATTTATATATATTATTTTTTATATTATTATCATTTTTATTACCAAAAGCTAATGCTTGTGTTTGTGCTATATAATTAGATATTAATTTATTATGATGATTATTTAAATAATTATGAGTAAGTACTGGAGCTATAAAATCACATGGAATAAATTTTGTTCCTTGATGTAACATTTGAAAAAAAGAATGTTGACTATTAGTTCCTATATCTCCCCATATAATTGGACTAGTTTGATAATCTATTATTTCACCATTTCTATCTATAGATTTACCATTAGATTCCATATTTAATTGTTGTAAATATTTTGGAAAATATCTCATATAATAATCATAAAGTATTATTGCTTCAGTATCTGATTTCCAAAAATTATTATACCAAATGCTTATTAAAGACATAATTATAGGTATATTATATCTAATAGGATTATAAAAAAAATGATTATCCATTTTTTCTGCACCTTTCAATAATTCTTTAAAATTATTAAAACCAATAGATAATGATATAGGTAAACCTATAGACGACCATAAAGAAAAACGTCCACCTATCCAATCCCATAATGGTAATATATTTTCTTTATTTATTCCAAATTTTTGGGCAGAATTAATATTAGCAGTTACAGCAATAAAATGTTTTGATATATTATCATTAAAATTTATATTAGAAGTATTTTCTATAAACCATTCCTTTACACTTTTTGCATTAGAAATAGTTTCTTGAGTTGTAAAAGTTTTAGAAGAAATAATAAATAAACTATTTTCTGGTTTAATTTTTTTTAATACATCTACTAATTGATTACTATCAATATTTGATATAAAATATAAATTTAAATGATTTTTATAAGATTTTAATGCTTCTGTAACCATTAATGGACCTAAATCTGAACCTCCAATTCCTATATTTATAATATTTTTTATATCATCATTTTTATATCCTTTCCATTTTCCTGAAATTATATCATTAGAAATTTGTTTTATTTTTTTTAAATTATTAATTATATTATTATATATATTTTCATTATTTAAAAAAGTACTTGTACTATATTGATTTCGTAATGCAGTATGTAAAACAGGTTTTTTTTCTGTAATATTAATAATTTTACCATAAAACATAGAATTAATAGCATTACTATAATCAATTTCTTTAGCCAAATTAATTAAGTTTGTAATCGTTTTTTCATTAATTATATTCTTTGAAAAATCAAAAAGAATTTCATTTTCAAAATTAATAGAAAATTTAGAGAATCTTTCTTTATCTTTTTTAAATAAATCAGTAATTGTTATTTCTTTCATTTCTTGAAAGTGTTCTGCTAATATTTTCCAAGAAATAGTTTTTGTAGGATTTATATTTTTCATAAAGAATATTATTTTTTTTATTTTTTTTATGTTAATAATTAATTATTATTAATATTTAATTTTATTGATAAAAAATATTTATATTTAAAATAAATATTTTTATAAAAATATATTAATAATAAATTTATCTTTTTTTTTAAATACTATATATTTTAACATATCTTATATATTTTTAAAATTTTAATTTGAATAAAATGATATTATAATATGATTTTAAATTACTCTATTATTCCTATAATAAATAATTTTTACCAAAAAATAAATAGAACAATTGTTACAATTCATGGATTATTTGGTAATATATATAGTTTACATTATATTGCTAAAATTTTAAATAAAAAATTAAAATATAAAGTTGTTGAAATTGATGTAAGAAATCATGGTTTATCTCCTAAAAATGATAATATGGATTATGTAATGATGGCTCAAGATATTTTAGATACACTTAAATATCTTAATATTAAAAATGATATTATTATTATTGGACATTCAATGGGTGGTAAAATTGCTATGACTATGACTAAATTAATTCCTAATATTATAAAAAAAATTATTATTCTTGATATAGCTCCTGTTAATTATTATTTTAAAAATCAAAATATTTTTTTTGTTTTAAATAAAATTAATGAATTAAAAATATTTACTAAAAAAAAAGTTTTTGAAATAATGAGTTTATATATAAATAAAAAACATATAATAAAATATTTTTTAAATTCTTTTATTAATAGTCAATGGCAATTTAATTTGCCTATATTGAATAATGAATATAATAAAATATTAAAATGGGAAATAGTACCTTCATGGTTTGGAGAATCATTATTTTTAAAAGGAGAAAAATCTTTTTATATTAATCATATTTATTATAAAAATTTATTTAATCAATTTCCATTAGCAAGAATATACAATATTCCTGCTGGTCATTTTTTACATATTGAAAAAACTAATATAGTTATAAATACAATATTTAATTTTTGTTTAAAATAAAAAATTTTTAGGATTATAATTAACATGTCTAAAATAGGTATTTTTTTTGGTAGTGACACAGGAAATACAGAAAATGTTGCATTAAATATTCAAAAAGAATTAGGTAATAATATTTCTAAAATTTTTGATATTTCTAAAAGTAATAAACAAGATATAGAAAATTTTTCAATACTTTTATTTGGAATATCAACTTGGTATTATGGTGAAGCTCAATGTGATTGGGATGACTTTTTTCCTACTCTAACAAAAATTAATTTTAAAAATAAAACTGTAGCTTTATTTGGATGTGGTGATCAAGAAGATTATGGAGATTATTTTTGTGATGCAATTAGTTTACTTTATAAAATTGTAAAAAAAAATAAAGCAACAATAATAGGATATTGGCCTACTTCAGGTTATTATTTTGAATCTACTAAAAGTTTAAAAAATAAAAATTATTTTTTAGGATTAACTATAGATGAAGATAGACAATCTCATTTAACTTCTTTACGTATTAAACAGTGGGTTAAACAAATATCTAAAAAATTTTAATTTTTAATTTTTTATAAAAAAATCAATTATATTTAGATAATATAATTGATTTTTTAAAATTTTAATATATTTTAAAAATTTTTTTTTAATGATGTTATTTGATTGAAAAATAAATTTTTTTTGTTAGAATCTTTTTTATCTAAACAAAAATAACCTTCTCTTTCAAATTGAAAAAATTTATTTTCTTTTTTCTTTAAAATATTATTTTCAATAAAACCATTATATATTAATAAAGATTTTTTATTTATAAAAGTATTAATATAATTAATATTGATATTATCAATATTTTTTTTTATAAATAAATTATTATATATACGAAAAATAGCTGGTATAGAATAAGAAACTGATAACCAATGAATAACTCCTTTTACATTTCTATTTTTATTTAATTTTTTTCCTAATGTATTAGCATCATAAGTACAATAAATACAAATAATTTTTCCTTTATTATCTTTTAATATTTTATGTGCTTTAATTACAAAAGCATATCTTAAACGTATTTCTTGTTTTAAAGTAAATTTTTTACTATTTTTTATATCTTTTTCAATAAAATCTAATTTATTTATATATATTTCTTTAGTAAAAAAAATTTCTCTTGAACCCATCATATTATTATTAGGATGATTAGGTGCAATAATTTTAATTTTTTTTTCTTTTATAGGAAAATTTATAATAATTATTTTTAAAGGTTTAAGTACAGCCATTATTCTATGAGCACTTTTATTTAATTCATCTCTAATACATGATTCAAGCAATGCTCTTTCTATTATATTATTTTGTTTTGTAACTCCAATACGATAACAAAATTCTTTTAATGATGAAGCAGTATAACCTCTTCTTCGCAATCCTGAAATAGTTAACATTCTAGGATCATTCCAACCATTGACAATTTTATTATTTACTAATAAACTCATTTTTCTTTTAGATAAAATAGAATATTCTATATTTAATCTAGAAAATTCATATTGTTTAGGATGATGATTAATATTAATATTATTGATAATCCAATTATATAATAATCTATTATCTTGAAATTCTAATGTACATAGTGAATGTGTAATTCCTTCAATAGCATCTGCAATACAATGAGCAAAATCATACATAGGATATATACACCATTTATTTCCTGTTTGATGATGTTTAATAAATTTAATTCTATATAAAACTGGATCTCGTAAGATAATAGTTTTAGATTTCATATCTATTTTTGCTCTTAAAGATGCACTACCTTCAGGAAATTTACCTAATTTCATTTTTTTGAATAATTTTAAATTTTCTTGTATACTTCTATTTCGATATGGACTATTTTTTCCTGGTATTAATAAAGTTCCTCTATAATTACGAATTTCTTCTATAGTTAATTCATCAACATATGCAAGACCTTTATTAATTAATTCTATAGCATACTTATATAATTGATCAAAATAATCTGACGAATATTTAATATTATTTGACCATTTAAATCCTAACCAAATTAAATCTTTTTTTATAGATTCTATATATTCAAGGTTTTCTTTAATAGGATTAGTATCATCGATTCTTAAATTACATTTACCATTAAAATTTTTTGCTATTGTAAAATTAAGACATATAGATTTAATATGTCCTATATGCAAGTATCCATTAGGTTCTGGTGGAAATCTTGTACATATGAAACTATATTTTTTATTTTTTAAATCATTATTAATAATTTGATAAATGAAATTATTTTGATAATTATTATTTTTTTTATACATTGAATTATATACCATTTTTTTTATAATTAATAAAAAATATTCATTTTAAGTAATAAAATAGTTGACGTTCTAATTTTATATTTACATAATATATCTATATAAAAAATCTTAGCTACGTAGCTCAGATGGTTAGAGCACAGCACTCATAACGCTGAGGTCATGGGTTCAATTCCCATCGTAGCTATAAATTTAGCGGAAGTGGCGGAATTGGAAGACGCACCAGATTTAGGTTCTGGCATTATTATAAATATACGAGTTCAAATCTCGTCTTCCGCAAAATTTTTATAGCTTATATATTTTTTTTGGGGTATAGCCAAGAGGTTAAGGCACCGGTTTTTGATACCGGCATCCCTGGTTCAAATCCAGGTACCCCAGTAATTATTTTTGAATAATATTTATAATAATATATTGTATATATAATATTTTTAAAAACTTTTATGTCAAATAATAAATTATATATTAAAACTTGGGGCTGTCAAATGAATGAATATGATTCATCTAAGATAGCTGATTTAATGGAAAAAGAATTAAATTGTAAAATTATTCAATCCGTAGAAAATGCTAATATTATTATATTAAATACGTGTTCTATTAGAGAAAAAGCACAAGAAAAATTATTTCATCAATTAGGTAGATGGAAAAATTTAAAAAAATCTAATCCTAATATAATTATATGTGTAGGAGGATGTGTTGCAGTACAAGAAGGTAAAAGGATATTAAATAGAGCTCATTATGTAGATATTATTTTTGGACCACAAACTTTACATAGAATTCCTGTAATGATTAATAAAATTCGTAAATTTAAAAAATATTTAATTGATATTAGTTTTCCAAAAATAGAAAAATTTAATTATTTTCCATTAGCAAAAACAAAAAAAATTAGTGAATTTATTTCGATAATAGAAGGTTGTAATAAATATTGTACATATTGTATTGTACCACATACAAGAGGAAAAGAAATTAGTAGACCTTATGAAAATATTATTGAAGAAATAAAAAATTTGTCTAATCAAGGAGTTAAAGAAATTCATTTATTAGGACAAAATGTTAATGCTTATAAATATATAGATTTAAAAGGTAATATTTGTAATTTTACAAATTTATTAAAAAAAATTGCAAAAATTAAAAATATTAAACGAATTAGATTTACTACTAGTCATCCACAAAATTTTTCTGATGAATTAATTCAAATATATAAAAAAATACCTCAATTAGTTAATTTTGTCCATTTACCAGTACAAAGTGGTTCTGATAAAATTTTATCTTTAATGAAACGAAGATATAATATTATTGAATATAAAAATATTATAAAAAAATTAAGAATAATTAGACCTAATATTCAAATTAGTTCAGATTTTATTATAGGTTTTCCTGGAGAAACACAAGATGATTTTTATAAAACTATTTCGTTAATATTAAATATTAATTTTGACATGAGTTTTAGTTTTATATATTCTCCTAGACCAGGAACTCCTGCAAGTAAATTAAATAATAATATTAGTGAATATGAAAAAAAACAAAGATTATATATCTTGCAATATTATATTAATCAACAAACTAAAAAAATTAGTCAAAAAATGTTAAATACTATACAAAGTGTTTTAGTAGAAGGAATATCACCTCAAAATAAACAACTTTTTTTTGGAAGAACAGAAAATAATAGAGTAGTTTTTTTTCAAAATAAAAATAACTATATTGGACAATTAGTTAATATAAAAATTACTACTTCTTATTTATATTCATTATATGGTCAATTTATTTCTATAAATAATAATTTATATTAATTTTTAAAAAAAATTTTATTATATATTTTATTGGTTAATAATAAATGAAAAAAATTATATTAAATTACAATAATTATTGTAATAATAAAAATAATTTACCTTTAAAAAGTAATTTATATAATTGGTTATGTTTAATTTTTTATAATTATAAAAAAAAATTTATAATAAATATTTCTATTGTAGAAAAAATAATTATTCAAAAACTTAATATGAAATTTTTGAATAATAATAAAGAAACTAATGTTTTATGTTTTCCTTATGAAGATTATTTATTCAAAAAATTTTTTTTAGGAGATATTATTTTATGTAAAGAAATTATCGAATATGAAGCTTGTATATACAATAAAAAAATAGAAGAATATTGGGCACATATGGTTATTCATTCAAGTTTACATTTATTAAAATTTGATCATTTTAATAAAAATAAAAGAAAAATAATGGAAATAGAAGAAATTAAATTACTTACCATTCTTGGATACTCTAATCCTTATAAATAATTTATATTATATATTTTTAAAAAAATATCTCATACATTAAATAATTTAATAATTCTTTTAAAAAAATAATTATTTTTATAAATAATCATATAAAAAATATACTAAAATTAATAATAAATTTATTATAAATTTATATAAAAAAACAATAATTTTTTTATTAATATAATTATATTAATAAAATTAATAAGATATATATAAATATGAAAAAAGAATATTTACCTAAAGAAATAGAATTATATGTACAAAAAGAATGGGATATAAAAAAAACATTTAAAGTTACTGAAGATCAAAATAAAAAAAAATTTTACTGTCTTTCTATGTTGCCTTATCCATCAGGAAAATTACATATGGGGCATGTACGTAACTATACAATTGGAGATGTAATTGCTAGATATCAACGTATGTTAGGAAAAAATGTTTTACATCCTATAGGTTGGGATGCTTTTGGTTTACCTGCAGAAATAGCAGCAATAAATAATAATATTAGACCGGACATATGGACTAATAATAATATTAATTATATGAAAAAACAATTAAAATTATTAGGATTTAGTTTTGATTGGGACAGAGAAATAACAACTTGTAATC
This sequence comes from Enterobacteriaceae endosymbiont of Plateumaris rustica, assembly GCF_012562965.1. GTDB lineage: Bacteria > Pseudomonadota > Gammaproteobacteria > Enterobacterales > Enterobacteriaceae. The sequence continues at coordinate 320,780 of NZ_CP046228.1, read as the reverse complement.
CTGATTATTATCGCTGGGAACAATGGTTTTTTTTAAAATTATATGATCATGGTTTAGTTTATAAAAAAATTTCACCTGTTAATTGGTGTCCAATTGATCAAACTGTATTAGCTAATGAACAAGTTCATAATAATCGTTGTTGGAGATGTAATACTACTGTTATAAAAAAATCTATTTCTCAATGGTTTCTTAAAATTACTAATTATGCTGAAGAATTATTAAATTCATTAAAAACACTAGATGGTTGGCCACAAAAAGTAAAGACTATGCAAATTAATTGGATAGGTAAAATAAAAGGATTAGAAGTAAATTTTTATATTTTTAATAGTAATGAAAAATTATCAGTTTTTATACATAATATTTATTATTATATTGATATTTGTTTTATAAAAATATTATTTAACCATCCTATATCTATAAAACTTTCTTATATAAATATTAAAATTAACAATTTTATAAAATCATGTAATTTATTATTACAAGAAGATTCTATTAAAGAAAAATGTATGAATAGTGGATTATTTGCTATTGATAAATTAACAAAAAAAAAATTTCCTATACTAATAGTTAATAAAATTTTTCATAATTATAATATTAAATCTACTATTGGAATACCTACTCATAATAAACAAGATTTAATATTTGCTAAAAAATATAATATATCTATTATAAATAATATTGATTTAATAATTAATGGTTTTCATTATAATAAAAATAATATTAAATTATTTATTAAATATTTAATTAAACAAAAAATAGCAAAATTAAAAAAATATTATCGATTAAAAGATTGGAGTATTTCAAGACAACGTTTATGGGGTACTCCTATACCTATAATTATATTAAATAATAAAAAAATTTTACCTTTAGAAGAAAATGATTTACCAATATCATTTCCTAATCAAATATTCAATATAAAAAAAAATTATAGTGAAAAAATTAATAAAAATTTAAATTGGTTTAAATATAATTTAAATGGAAAAAAAGGATTTAGAGAAATAGATACTTTAGATACTTTTATAGAATCTTCTTGGTATTATGCAAGATATACATGTCCTAAATATAATAAAGCAATGTTAAATAAATCTTCGGTAAAATACTGGTTGCCAGTTGATCAATACATAGGTGGCATAGAACATGCTACTATGCATTTAATGTATTTTAGATTTTTTCATAAGTTAATGAGAGATTTTAATTTATTAGAAAATGATGAACCTGTAAAAAAATTATTATGTCAAGGAATGGTATTAGCTGATTCATTTTATTATATAGATAAAAATAATAAATATCATTGGATATCTCCTGAGAATGTTATTATAAAAAAAAGAGATAAAAATAATAATATTATTGATGTTGAAGATAATACAGGTAAAAAATTAATATATAATGGTATGATTAAAATGTCTAAATCTAAAAATAATGGGGTAGATCCGGAAAATATAATAAAAAAATATGGTGCTGATATTTTACGAATTTTTATAATGTTTGCTGCTCCTCCTCATATATCTTTAGAATGGAAAGAATCTGGAATCAAAGGAATGTCTAGATTTTTAAAAAAAATATGGAAGTTTATTTATCAACATAATAAATTTAATTGTAAAATAAATAATATAGATAAAAAAAATTTTTATTTAAAAATAAATATCAAACAAAAATTATTACAAAATTTTATAAATAAAACAATAATTAAAGTTTCAGATGATATTGAAAAAAAACAAATTTTTAATACAGCAATATCATCAATAATGTTATTAGTAAATAAAATAGTAAAATATAAAATTATGAATTTAGAGGATCATATTATCATACATGATGCATTAATAGTTATTGTTAAAATGTTATATCCATTTACACCACATTTTTGTTTTGTATTATGGAAATATATTGGAAATAATAATGATATTGATCACGAAAAATGGCCTGTAGTTGTTAATATTAAATTAAATATGAAAAATGAATTTGATATTATTGTACAACTTAATGGAAAAAAAAAATATATAATAAAAATACCGTATATTTATAAAAATTCTAAAGATAATATTAAAAAATATATATTTAATGATAATAAAATATCAAAATTTATATTAAAATTTAATATAATTAAAACAATATATATACCAAATAAAATATTTAATTTAATTACTATAAAATAAAATATTTATAATATTTTTTGTTATATTTTTTTATTAATGATATTATCAATATAATTTAAGTTATTAGATTTATGACATATTTATAAATAATTTTTTATGAACTATATTTTAATTAAAAATATAAATATTAATGTTTATCAAAATAAATACAATTGTTATATAATAATTGGTAATGAACCTTTATTTATAAAAAAAACTATTATTACATTGCGCAATAAAATAAAATTATTAGGTTTTATAGAATATAGTTTTATTATTATAAATAATAATACTGAATGGAATTATATTTTTAATAAATTTTTAGAAAGAAATTTTTTTTATAAAAAAGAAGTAATAAATTTAATTTTTCTTGATAAAAAAATATTTATTAAATATAAAAAAAAAATAATTGATCTTTTTAAGATTATTAATATTGATATTATTTTAATTTTAGAAATTCATACAGATATTACTATTTCTTCAAACTTTATATTTAAACTAATTTATAATAAGTTTTTTTTATTAGTAATATGTAATAAATTAAATAATATTCAATTACTTAATTGGATTAATCTAAAAATTAAAAAATTAAATCTATTATTAAGTGATTCTTGTTGTAGATTATTATGTTACTTATATGAAGATAATTTAACATTTTTATATCAAACACTTAAAAACATATCTTTATTATATCCTAAAAAAAATAGTGTTAATTCAGAAATTATTTTAAATATGACAAACAATTTTTTATTTATAAAATATTATGATTTAATTAATTTAATATTATTAGAAAAAAAACAATATATTATTAATATAATAACAAAATTAAAATATGAAGAAATTAGTCCTTTTTTTATATTAAGTAAAATAGAAAAAAATATTTTTATACTTTTAATATTAAAAAGAAATATAAATAAAAATAATTTTTCTTTATTATTAAAAAAATATTTAATACCTAAAGAAAAATTTTTTATTATAAGTAATTTTTTAGAAAAAATTACTTATAATCAATTATATTTAGCAATTAAATTATTATTAGAAATAGAAATAAATATAAAAACTTTTATAATTTATAATTATGTAAAAAAATATTTTTGGATAGATTTAGAAAGATTAATTTTATTAATTTTATAAATAATAATTATTGATTAATATATTTTTTTATAAAAAAAATAAAGGAAATAATTATTTAATGAAATTAGATTTTAATATTTTTCGATACAATATTAAAAAATCTCAAATTTTTTTTAAAAGAATGATATTATTAGTAGTAATAATTATATTATTTATATCTATTTTATTATTTAATTTATATAATTTACAAATAAAAAAATTTAGTTATTATGAAAGAAAATCTAAAAAAAATTATATTAGATTATTACCTTTAGAACCTATGAGAGGATTAATATATGATAGAAATGGGATATTATTAGCTATAAATGTAACTCATTATAAACTAGCTATTTTACCTGCACAGACTAAAAATATCATACAAAAAATAATAAAATTACAATCGATAATATCTCTATCTAATAAAGATATTTATATATTTATAAAAAAATTAAAAAAAAATACATTTCATCCTGTAATTTTAAAATCAAATTTAAGTGATATTGAAGTAGCAAAATTTTTTTTAAATAAATATAAATTTTCAGGATTTTTTTTAAAATCTTATCAAAAAAGATTTTATCCTTATGGTAAATTGTGTGCTCATTTTCTTGGATATGTATCAACAATTGATTCTCAAGATTTACATAATTTAATAAAACAAAAAAAAAGAAAAAATTATATTCTTAGCAAAAATATAGGTAAAACTGGAATTGAAAAATATTATGAAAATATTTTACATGGAATTACTGGATATAAAAAGATGGAAGTAAATAATCAAGGTCATATTATGCGACAAATTTCTCAAAAACTTCCATATGCAGGATATGATATTTTTTTAAGTATAGATATTAAATTACAAAGATATATTACATCATTAATACCTAATAATGTGCGTTCTGCTATTATTGTAAGTAATCCTAAAGATGGTAGTATTTTAGCTATGGTCTCTACACCTAGTTTTAATCCGAATTTATTTGTAAATGGATTTATGAAAAAAGATTTTAATATTTTATTTAATAATAAAAATAAACCACTTATTAATCGTGTTATTCAAGGTATATATCCTCCAGCATCAACAGTTAAACCATATATCTCTATAGCTGCTTTAAAAATAGGATTAATTGATGAAAATACTATTATTTTTGATCCTGGATGGTGGAAATTACCAAGATATAATAAATATTATAAAGATTGGAAAAAAACAGGACATGGTTATTTAGATATTATTAAATCATTAGAAGAATCAGCTGATACTTTTTTTTATCAAATAGCATTTGATATGGGTATTAATAAAATACATTACTGGATGAAAAAATTTGGGTATGGAGAATTAACTAATATTGATTTATTTGATGAAAAATTAGGAAATTTACCTACAAAACAATGGAAATTAGATAATAAGCAAGATTATTGGTGTTTAGGAGATACTATATCTGTAGGTATAGGACAAAGTTATTGGAATACAACACCAATACAAATGATTAAAGCATTAATGATATTAATTAATAATGGTATTGTTAAACAACCTCATATTTTAAAATATATAAAAGTAAATAATAAATATTATCCTTTTATATTTAAACATTATTCTTCAATTAAAAATATTCCTTATAAATATTGGAACTTGGTAAAAAAGGGAATGTATGGAGTAGCAAATCATAAAAATGGTACTGCTTATAAAAGTTTATCATCTTCAAAATATAAAATAGCTGCTAAATCCGGTACAGCACAAGTTTTTAATTTAAATAATATTAAAAAATATAATATTCATATGATAAAAGGAAATTTAAGAGATCATAAACTTATGATAGCATTTGCTCCTTATAATAATCCAAAAATAACTATTGTGATTATTATTGAAAATAATAATGGATTATTAATAGGTAATATAGTGAGAAAAATTTTTGATTATATTTTTATATATAATAAAAATGATTTTATCGAAAAATATGATAAATAAAAATTTTTTTGTTAAAAAATTACATCTTGATTTAATATTATTAATATGTATTATATTAATTTTATTAATGAGTATTATAGTTACATGGAGTGCTACTGGAGCGAATGAGTACTTATTTCGAAATAAATTAATACAAATATTATTAGGATTAATTGTAATGGTAATATTTGCACAAATTCCTCCAAAATTTTATGAAAAATGGGCATTTGTGTTATATTTTTTTTGTATTTTTTTATTAATTTCTGTTTATATAACAGGACATAGTAGTAAAGGTGCTCAAAGATGGTTAGATTTAGGATTAATAAAATTTCAACCATCAGAAATAACAAAAATAGCTATTCCATTAATTATATCTAGAATAATTAATAAAAGTATTTATCCTTTGCCTATTAAAACATATTTTCAGATAATTATTTTAATAATTATTCCTACTATTTTAATAATTAATGAACCTGATTTAGGAACTGCTATTTTAATTGATATTTCTGTATTATTTATCTTATTTTTATCAGGATTATCATGGAAAATTATTTTTAATAGTTTACTAATAATTTTATTAATAATGCCTTTATTATGGTTTTTTTTTATTCATGATTATCAAAAAGAAAGAATTTTTATGTTATTTCATTCTGAAAATGATCCTTTAAAAGGAGGATATCATATTATACAATCTAAAATTGCTATTGGATCAGGAGGATTATTTGGTAAAGGATGGTTAAATGGAACACAAAATCAATTCGAATTTTTACCAGAAAAATATACAGATTTTATATTTGCTATTTTAGCAGAAGAGTTTGGATTTATAGGAGTAGTATTATTAATAATTTTATATGTAATATTAATATTACGTGGAATGATTTTAGCTTCAAAAGCAGAAAATATTTTTGGAAAAATTATGATTAGTGGTATAACAATAGTATTATTTTTTTATATATTTATTAATATTAGTATGGTTAGTGGTTTATTACCGGTTGTTGGTATACCTTTACCTTTATTTAGTTATGGAGGTTCTTCTCTTATAGTAATTCTTGCTAATTGTGGAATTATAATGTCTATTCATACTCATAAAAAATGTAAGTAAAAAAACATTAAACTATTAAAAAATATTTATATATAATATATATATTAAAAATTAAAAATTAAATTTTATGGATATTATTAATGAAAAAAATATTCAATTTTAGTCCTGGCCCAGCAACTCTTCCTCATAAAGTATTATTAAAAGCACAAAATGAACTAATTAATTGGAATAATTTAAATGTTTCAGTAATGGAAATTAGTCATCGTAGCAAATATTTTATAAATTTAGTTGAAGAATTTGAAAATAATTTACGTATATTAATGAATATACCTACTACATATAAAATATTGTTTTTTCAAGGTGGTGCAAGAACACAATTTGCTGCTATACCAATGAACCTACTTAATTATAATCAAAATGCTGATTATGCAAATATTGGTTATTGGTCTTATAAAGCTATGGAAGAAGCAAAAAAATATTGTATACCTAATATTATTTATACTAGAAAAATAATTAATAATATTTTATATATAAAACCAATGGATGAATGGTTATTAAATAATAAATCAATATATATTCATTATTGTTCTAATGAAACTATAGAAGGTATAGCTATACATGAAGATCCTAATTTTAAAAATAAAATTGTTGTGGTAGATTTATCTTCTACTATACTTACAAAAGAAATTAACGTATCAAAATATGGAATAATATATGCTAGTACTCAAAAAAATGTTGGTCCATCTGGTTTAACTATTGTAATAATCAGAGATGATTTAATTATTAAAAAAAATTATCGTAAGGAATTACCATCTGTTTTAAATTATAAAATTATTTCTGATAATAATTCAATGTTTAATACACCATCTACATTTTCATTATATTTATCTAGTTTAGTTTTAAAATGGTTAAAGAAAAAAGGAGGAATAAAATATATTAATAAAATAAACCAAAAAAAAGCAAAATTATTATATTCTACTATAGATAATAGTAAACTTTATGTAAATAATATATCTATTAAAAATAGATCTATAACAAACATAGTTTTTAAAATTAATGAAAAAAATATAGAAAATATATTTTTAAAAGAAGCAGAAAATAAAGGACTATATTTTCTTAAAGGACATAGTATTTTAGGAGGTATTAGAGCTTCAATATATAATGCTATGCCTATAGAAGGTGTACAAGCTTTAGTAAAATTTATGAATAATTTTGAAAAATTACATATATAAATAATATTATTATTAATATTATTTTCTATAAAAGAATAATTTATTATGAAAAATATTTTAACTTTAAAACCTATTAATAGAATTAATGGTTCTATTAAATTACCAGGATCAAAAAGTATTTCTAATAGAGTATTATTACTATCCGCTTTATCAAAAGGAAAAACTAAATTAATTAATTTATTAGATAGTGATGATGTTCATCATATGCTTAATGCATTAAAATTATTAGGTATTACATATAATTTATCTAGTAATAATACTGTTTGTAACATTATAGGAAATAATAATTTTTTTAAATGCAATAAAAAATTAACATTTTTTTTAGGTAATGCTGGAACAGTAATAAGACCATTAACTGCACTTTTATCATTAAACAAAAATTGTAATATTATATTAACTGGCGAATCACGTATGCAAGAAAGACCTATTGGTCATCTTGTAGAATCTTTACGTATGGGGGGGGCAAAAATCGAATATTTAAATAACAAAAATTATCCTCCTATACATTTAAAAGGAGGTTTTACTGGTATAAATAATATTGAAATAGATGGATCAATATCTAGTCAATTTTTAACTTCATTATTAATAATTTGTCCATTATTAAAAACAAATACTTCAATTTTTATAAAAAATAATTTAGTTTCAAAACCGTATATTGATATAACAATCAAATTAATGAAAATTTTTGGTATAACTATATATAATAATAATTATTATAATTTTATTATTCAAGGAAATCAAGAATATTTCTCTCCTGGAAAATATATTATCGAAGGTGATGCATCATCTGCTTCTTATTTTTTAGCTGCGGCTGCTATTAAAGGAGGAAAAATTAAATTAATTAATATTAATAAAAATAGTATTCAAGGTGATATTAAATTTACTAATGTATTAAGTGATATGGGAGCCAAAATATATAATGGAGAAAATTATATTTCTTGTACTCGTAATAAATTAAATTCTATTAATATGGATATGAATCATATTCCTGATACTGCTATGACTATAGCAGTAACTAGTTTATTTGCCAAAGGTATAACTACTATTAAAAATATTTATAATTGGCGTGTTAAAGAAACTGATCGTATAACTGCTATGGTTACTGAATTACGTAAAACTGGTGCAACTATAATAGAAGGTAAAGATTATATTACTATTATTCCACCTAAAGATATAAAAAGTACTATTATTGAAACTTATAATGATCATAGAATGGCAATGTGTTTTTCATTATTATCTTTATCTAATAAATCAGTAAGTATTATTAATCCTAATTGTACTAAAAAAACATATCCTAATTATTTTAAAGAATTTAAAAAAATTAGTCACTATTAAACAACGATATAAATATTATTTATTAAATAATTTTTTTATAAATTAATCATTATATGTATAGTTGCAGTTAAATATTATTAATGTTAAATTTATATAAATATTAAATTATATAATGAAATAATAGAAATATATTTTATAAATTTTTTATAATTTTAATTAACTTCTCATAATACGGATATATGAGTTTTTTAAAAAAAAATAATACTTAATAGGATACAAGTGAATATTATTTTATATATTTAAAGTTATTAATATGACTGAATGTTTTGCTCAAATATTTGAAAAATTTTCAAAAAATCATACTATTAATATAGGTTCTATAATTACTGGAATGGTAATTTCTATTGAAAAAGATATAGTATTAGTAGATGCTGGATTAAAATCAGAATCTTCTATTCCTATAGAACAATTTAAAAATTCTCAAGGTAATATTGAAATTAAAATAGGAGATAAAATAGAAGTTGCATTAGATGCTATAGAAAATGGATTTGGAGAAACTATATTATCTAGAGAAAAAGCTAAAAGACATGAATCATGGTTAATTTTAGAAAAATCATATACTAATATTAGTAATATTACTGGAATTATTACTGGTAAAGTTAAAGGAGGTTTTACTGTAGATTTAAATGGTATTAGAGCTTTTTTACCTGGTTCTTTAGTAGATATCAGACCAATAAGAGATACTTTTCATTTAGAAGGAAAAGAATTAGATTTTAAAGTTATCAAATTAGATCAAAAACGTAATAATGTAGTTGTATCTAGAAAAGCAGTAATAGAATCTGAAAATAGTGCAGAAAGAAATCAATTATTAGATAATTTACATGAAGGAATAAAAATTAAAGGATTAGTTAAAAATCTTACTGATTATGGTGCATTTGTAGATTTAGGAGGAGTTGATGGATTATTACATATTACTGATATGGCATGGAAGCGAGTAAAACATCCTAGTGAAATTGTTAATATAGGAGAAGAAATTTTTGTAAAAGTATTAAAATTTGATAGAGAAAAAACTAGAGTTTCATTAGGATTAAAACAATTAGGAGAAGATCCATGGATATCTATTTCTGAACGTTATCCTGAAGATAAAAAAGTAATGGGAAGAGTAACTAATTTAACAGATTATGGATGTTTTGTTGAAATAGAAGAAGGAGTGGAAGGATTAGTACATATATCTGAAATGGATTGGACTAATAAAAATATTCATCCTTCAAAAGTAGTTAATATTAATGATAGAGTAGAAGTTATGGTATTAGATATTGATGAAGAAAGAAGAAGAATCTCATTAGGATTAAAACAATGTACTATCAATCCATGGTTAGAATTTGCTAAAAATCATAATAAAGGAGATAAAGTAAAAGGTAAAATAAAATCTATAACAGATTTTGGTATTTTTATTGGTCTCAGTGGAGGTATAGATGGATTAGTTCATTTATCTGATTTGTCTTGGGTTAATAATGGTGAGGAAGAAGTACGTAATTATAAAAAAGGAGATGAAATTATAGCTATAGTTCTTCAAGTGGATTCTGAAAGAGAAAGAATATCTTTAGGAATTAAACAATTAAGTAATGATCCATTAAACAATTATATTATTGCACAAAAAAAAGGTAATAATGTTATTGCTAATATTATTAATGTTGATACTAAAATTATATCTATAAAATTTTCTGATGGAATTTTAGGAAATATAAAATTATCTGATCAAATAAATTGTAAAATTGAAGATTTTATTAAATATTTTAAAATAGGAAATAATGTTGAAGGTAAAATAATAGCTATTGATAGAAAAAATAGATTAGTTAATCTTTCTATAAAAATTAAAAAAGTAAAAAATAATATTTCGAAAAAAAATAAAGATAAATTATCTTTTGATAATGTTATGACTGAAGCTTTTAAAGCTGCAAAATGTGAATAAATTTAATTTTTAATAAAAATAAAAAAATATATTAGTAATTTTCATATAAAATGGTATTCATTAATGAATAAGTCTGAATTAATTAATAATTTAATATTAGAAAATAAAAATAATAAAATTTCAGTAAATATTATTAAAAATACAGTAAAAGAAATATTATATTGTATGACTTTAAATATTTCTCAAGGTCATAGAATAGAAATTAGAGGATTTGGTGTTTTTTCTTTATATTATAGATCTGCAAGAATATATCTTCATCCTAAAACTGGTAATATATTAAGATTAAAATCTCAATATATTACATATTTTAAATTAGGAAAAAAATTTAGAGAAAAAATAAATATTTAAAATATTTAATAGTATTTATTATAAAAATGAATTATATAATTATACAAGTGACAGATTTTCACCAAAATTGTTGTATAATATGGTGTCCTGTTACTTTACATGCAGCAATAATTGATCCAGGTGGAGAACATCAAAAAATTATAAATAATATATCTAAATATAAATTATTTGTAAAAAAAATATTGATAACTCATGGTCATTTAGATCATATTGGTTCTGCATATATATTATCTAATATATATAAAATACCTATTTTAGGACCTCATAAAAAAGATATTTTTTGGACAAAAAATACTAACTTTCAAAAAAATATTTTTCAAATACCTAATTGTATTTTTAAAAAAAATCAATGGTTAAAAAATAATGATCAAATAATAATAGGTAATATCTTATTAAAAGTATACCATTGTCCAGGTCATACTCCTGGACATATAATTTTCTTTAATAAATTAAGTAGTATTTTATTTTCAGGAGATATAATTTTTAAACAAAATATTGGTAGAACTGATTTACCATTAAGTAATTATAAAGATTTAATTGATTCTATAAAAAATATAATATTTCCATTAGGTAATAATATTACTGTTGTTCCAGGACATGGACCTGTAACTACTATAGGTTTTGAAAAATTAAATAATCCTTTTTTATAAAAAATACTAACTAACTATTTATAAAAGAATATTAGATAGTTAATTAGTATTTGTAATTATTAAAATAATATTTTTTTATTTTAATTAAAAATAGTATGTTAAACCACAACCTATCATATTATTATTTGGTATATAAGCACTTACTACATAATCTGTATTATTTAATAAATTAATTTTATATCCTAAATAAGCTAAAAGATTTTTACCAAAAGAATATGAAGTACCAATATTTAGATATTTAGCTAAGTCAATTCTTCCAGAAGGATAATCATCACCAGGAGGTATATTATATCCTTGTGATTGTAAATATGATATTGACGCTTTTATATTATTATTAAAAGTATATTGACCTAAAATTTCTAAACTTTTAGTTTTATTAGCTAATAATAGATCGTCATTAGCAACATATCTTATTGAATTATTAGTTTCACTAAAAACTGTTGATAAATAAATATTTTTTTTATTATATTTTATACCTAATGCATAAGCATTAGACATTTTTTTATTGTTAGATTTCTTTTTTTCTTGTTTATTTTTTTTACTAAAAAAAGAATTATGAAATAATAATTTATTAGGATTAGGATTACTGTAAGAAGAAAAATAGGATCCAATAATATTAATTCCACAACCTAAATTATATTCAATTGAAGATCCCCAACCTTCACCATTTTGTTCAATTTTAGAAAAATTATTATTTCCTTGATATTGTAAGGCAATATTTAATCCATCTATTAAACCAAAAAAATTTTTATTTCGGTAAGTTGTTAAATTATTTGCTCTACCAAACATAAAATTATCATTAAAATAATATATTCCTTCATTTAAGATAGGAAATTTATCTATATATGAAATAGTATCATATAAAATACCATAATTTCTACCGTAACTTATAGACATATCATAAAATTGTAATCCTAAAAAACCTAAATGTATTATAGGATAATGAGGATTAGATTCAGGTTTATTTATTTGTATAGTATATTCAAATTGTCCAAATGCTTTTAAATAATTATTAATTATTGTTGTACCTTTCAATCCTAAATCAAAATTATATTTTTCGTCATTTTTTATTGATTTAACATTTTTTTTAAAAAAAATATTATTAACATTTAGATTACCATATAAATCTAATGTTTGATTATTTTTATTATAAATTTCATTTGCATATACAATATTAAATAATAATAAAAATGGTATTAATATTTTCAATATATTAAATTTCATAATTATCCTCTATAATACATTACTTATAATATTTTTTAATTATATTATAATAATATTACTTTATTTTTTTATTTCAGAAAACTAATATTTAAAATTATTTACATTTTTTAAATTAAAATTTAGCATTATATGGTGTTCTTGGAAATGGAATAGCTTCTCTAACGTTACATAATCCAGTAATATATGTTATAAATCTTTCAAATCCTAAACCAAATCCAGAATGTATTACAGTACCGTATTTTCTTAAATCACGATACCACCAATAATCTTTTTTATTTAATTTTAATTCTTTAATTCTTTGATCTAATATATCAATTCTGTGTTCTCGTTGAGAACCACCTATAATTTCTCCTATGTCTGGTAATAAAACATCCATAGAAGAAACTGTTTTTTTATCTTTATTAAGATACATATAAAAAGCTTTTATTTCTTTAGGGTAATTATATATAATTACTGGTCCATTAAAATAATTATTAGTTAAATATTTTTCGTGTTCTATAGATAAATCTTTTCCCCATAAAATTTGATTATTAAATTTTTTTTTGTTTTTTATTAAAATATTAATAGCATTAGTATAATCAATAATTATAAATTTATTTGTAATAATTTTATTAATTTTATTAAATAAATTAATATTATTTTTTTTTGATAAAAAATTAATTTCATCTATATGATTATTTAAAATTTTTTTACATAAATATTTTAATAATTTTTCTGCTAAATACATAATATTTTTTAAATTTGCAAATGACATTTCTATTTCTAACATCCAAAATTCAGCTAGATGACGATTAGTATTAGAATTTTCAGCTCTAAAAGTAGGTCCAAAGGTGTATACTTTAGACATAGAACATGCATATGATTCTAAATTTAATTGTCCAGATACAGTTAAAAAAGATTCTTTACCGAAAAAATCTTTTTTAAAATTTATTTTTTTATAAGAATCAAAAAATAAATTTTTAAGATCGATAGTTGAAACTCTAAACATTTTACCTGAACCTTCAGTATCTAAAGTAGTAATTAATGGAGTATTTATACAAAAAAAATTTTTTTTATGAAAAAAATTATGAATATATATAATTATATTATGTTTTATTCTAGTAATACAACTAATTAACTTAGTACGTGAACGTAAATGAGATACTTTTCTTAAATATTCTAAACTATGTTTTTTAGGAGAGATAGGATATTTTTCAGGATTTTTAACCCATCCTAAAACTTTTATTTTTGAAGCATGTATTTCATATTTCTGTAATTTTTTAGGAGATTTTACTAATTTTCCAGTTATCATTAAAGAACAACCACTAGTAATTGATAAAATATCTTTTTTATAATTATTTAATGATTCGTAAGCTATTACTTGAATATCATGAATACATGAACCATCATATAAAATAATAAAAGTTATTCCTATTTTCGAATGTCTTTTTGTACGCACCCACCCACCTATAGTTATTTCACTATTAATTTTAATTTTATCTTTTATTAATTGAGATATACTAGAAAGTAAAATCATAATGTTTTCTCTTTATTTAAACTTGATTTTTATAGAGTTAAAATTTATAAAAATTAAATTTTTAAAATATTACGAGCATTTTTTTCTGTCTGAATTTGTAATAATGAAAAACTTTCATTTCTTATATATGAAATATGTTTCAAAAGATAATATAAAAATAGTGGTTCATTTCTATTTTTTATTATATTATAATAATTGCTATCTTTTATTTTTTTAAATGATAAATAAGGAGAATCTGTTTCTGTTAATAAAAATTCTTTTGGAATTAATTTAATATCATTTATAGATTCAGATCTATATTTTTTATTAAAAAATAATCCAGATATTCCTATAGATAAATTCATAGACAGACATTGTTCTAATTCATATTTACTACCAGAAAAACAATGTATTATAGATTGAGGAATTTTATTAATCCAAGGAGATAGTTCTTTAATAAAAATATTAAAAGCATTGCGACAATGTAAAAATACAGGTTTAAATAAACTTGATGCTAATTCTAATTGTGCATTGAAAACAAATAATTGTTCTTTTTTAGAAGATTTATTTCTATAAAAATCTAATCCACATTCTCCTATAGCTACTACTCTTTTTTTAGATAAAATATAACAAATATTATCTATTGTATCTTTTTTCCATAAATTAGCATAATGAGGATGAATTCCTACAGTAGACCAACAATAATTATTGTATTTTTTAACAATTTTATATGCATGATAACTATCAGTAATATTAGATCCAATAATTAACATACCTTTTATTCCTTTTTTTATTGATCTATCAATAACTAAATTACGATCTTTATCAAATTGTATATTTGTTAAATTAACACTAATATCAAACATTATTTAATATCTTTATTATAAAATAAATATTTTAACATGATATTAATCATTATCTATATTTTTTGTATTTATTTTATTAACTACTTTAATACCTAAATTTCTAAAACTTTCTGCTTGTGAAATAATATTACCTTTACCTGTAAATAATCTTTTTTTTACTGAATTATAATTATCTTGTAATTTATTTAAACTTTTTTCAATATTATATATATCTTCTACAAAAAGTCTAATTTTATCATATAATTTTGTAGCTTTATTAGCTATAATTAAAGAGTTTTTATTTTGTTTATCAAAACGCCATAAATTACTAATAGTTCTAAGGGTAACCATTAATGTTGTGGGGCTAACTAACATAATATTTTGTTTTAATGCTTCATTTAATAATGAAGGTTTATAACCTATAGCTATTAAAAAAGCTGGTTCTATAGGAATAAACATAATAATATAATCTAATGATTTCATATTAGGTAAATTTTGATAATTTTTACTACTTAATAAACGTAAATGATTTTTAATAGCAAGTATATGTTCATCTAAAGCTTTATTTTTAATTTTACTATCATCAGAATTAAAATAACGTTCATAAGCAACTAAAGTCATTTTAGAATCAATTATTATATTTTTATTATGAGGTAATTTGATTATTATATCAGGTTGAATTTTTTTTTGTTTATCTTTTAATTTAATAGTTTTTTGAATTTCATATTCATATCCCTTTCTTAATCCTGATGATTCTAATATTTTATTTAAAATTAATTCACCCCAATTTCCTTGAATTTTATTATTACCTTTTAAAGCATTTGTTAAATTAATTGCTTCTTTAGAAAGATGATTATTTAATTTTTGTAAATTACGTAATTCATAAGTTAATATATTTCTTTCAGAAGATTCTTTATTTAAATTATTTTGAAGTTGATTTCTAAAATCATTTAACTGTTCTTTCAATGGATTAATTATATTTTTTATATTTTTATTATTATTTTCATTAATACGTTTTTCATTATTTTCAAAAATTTTATTAGCTAAATTTATAAATTCTGAATTTAAATAATTTTTATTATCTGTTATTAATATTTGTTTTTTTTCAAAAAAAATAATTGAATCTTTTAATTGAGTATCAATTTTACTTATTTTAGATTTTAAATCTGAAATAATTTCTAATTGATTTAATATTTTTATTTTTAAATCGTTATTTTCTATTTTTAAAAATTTTAAATTATTATTTTTTTCTTGTATAACAACTAATTCAATTTCTAATTTTTTTAAATTATTATTTAAATTATCTTTTAAACTTATAAATTCTTTTAATTTATAACTTAATTTATTATTCTTTTTTATTTTTTCTTCTAAAATTTTTTCAGTAATTTTATTTATTAAGTTTAATTTATTTAATTGATCAAATTTTTTTTTATATAAAAAAATAAGAAAAAAAATGATTATTAACTCTAAAAATATAAATATATTATAATATATCATAAAATTTTTATTTTATATAATAAAAAGAATAATTTTATATTAAACGAAATAAATTATTTTTTAAAATAATTAAAAAATTTTATTTGACTTTTAATAATAAATATGAATAAATTATTTAATAATTAATAGGCTTGTAGCTCAGTTGGTTAGAGCACACCCCTGATAAGGGTGAGGTCGGTGGTTCAAGTCCACTCAAGCCTAAAATAATTGGGGCTATAGCTCAGATGGTAGAGCATCTGCTTTGCACGCAGAGGGTCAGCGGTTCGATCCCGCTTAGCTCCAACAATATAATTATATTATTTATTCAAAATAATAAATTAATTTTTAATAAAAAGAAAATTAATCATATTATTTTTTAAATAATTAGAATGTTTTTTATTTATCAAATTTAAATTATTTTCATTTATTAATTTAGTTTGTTTAATTAACCATTTATTCCATGCTTTTTTTGATATTTGATTGAAAATAATTTCACCTATATATCCTGGATATATA
Source organism: Enterobacteriaceae endosymbiont of Plateumaris rustica (assembly GCF_012562965.1). Classification (GTDB taxonomy): domain Bacteria; phylum Pseudomonadota; class Gammaproteobacteria; order Enterobacterales; family Enterobacteriaceae. The sequence goes on along the minus strand of NZ_CP046228.1, from coordinate 303,524 downwards.
TAATAATTTAGTCCTGTCATTTTACATTGATAAAATATGCAAAAAATTTTTCTAGTCATAATAAAAAATATTCCAAAAAATATTTTTAATTAAAATTATATAATAAAATATTATAAATAATAATAAAAATGAAAAATAATATTAAAAGTTTTACTTGTCGTTATAGAAAATTAAGTCAATTACAAAAAAAAATATTAGAAAAATATTCATATAAATTTAATATTAAATTTCAAATGACTCCTATAGATTTTAATTTGATATTTCATAAGAATTTTCCAATAATAATTGATATTGGTTTTGGAACAGGAGAATTACTTATTGATATTGCTATTAATAATCCTCAATATAATTTTATTGGTATTGAAGTATATATACCAGGAATAATTAATTGTTTAAAAAATATTAATATAAATAAAATAAATAATTTAAAATTAATTAATTATAATGTTATAGATGTTTTACAAAAAATGATTCCTTATAATCATATAAAATTAATTCAAATATATTTTCCTGATCCTTGGCCAAAAATAAAACATAAGAAAAGAAGATTATTAAATAATAATTTTTTGAAACAAATTTTTTTAGTATTACAAAATAAAGGAATTTTATATATTAATACAGACGATATCCAATATAAAGATAATATAATATCTAATATTAATAATATTAATTATAATAATAATATTATTTCATCAAACACATTTAAAAAAATATATAAAAATTTTTATAAATTACCATCAACAAAATTTTTTAATAAAGCTAAAAAAAAAAATAAACAAATATGGGTTTTAGAATATACAAAAATTAATAGTATTAATTAATTTAAACAAATATTTCTAATAAATCGTTTAAAAATAAATAACCTTTTTTAGTAACTATTAAATAATCTTTATTATTTTTAATATATCCTAATTTTTCTGATTTTGCTATATATTCAGTAATAGAACTAATTTTTATTCCTGTATTTAAAGTAAATTCTTTTTTAGAAATTTTTTTAAATATGCGTAATCTATTTAAAAAAAATTCTATCATCTTATCAGAATCTTTGATTTTTGTACTAGAAAATAAATAATTACCATTAATATATTTTGTTATATTACTGTTTTTAACAGTACGAATAATATTTTTATTATTCATAGTAAATTTACCATGAGCAGCACATCCTATACCAATATAATCTCCAAAGTTCCAATAATTTAAATTATGTTTACATTTAAAAATATTTTCTTTTACAAAAGAAGATATTTCATAATTAATATATCCATATTTTTTTAAAATTTTTTTTCCTTCTTTAAAAATTTTCCATAAAATATCATTTTTTGGTAAATTTTTTGGTTTATATTTACCAAAAATTGTGTTAGGTTCTATTGTTAGTTGATACCATGATATGTGTTTAGGATTAAATAATAATGTTTGATATAAATCATTTTTTGCTTCTTTTAATGATTGTTTAGGAATACCATACATTAAATCTATATTAAAATTTGTAAAACCATTATCAATTACTGTGTGAATAGCATTAATAGCATCTTTAGCAGAATGAATTCTACCTAATAATTTTAAACTAATATCATTAAAACTTTGGATTCCTATAGAAATACGATTAATTCCACTTTTTTTATATTCTAAAATATTTTTTTTATTAATAGATGAAGGATTTGTTTCAATAGTAATTTCAGCTGATTTTTTTATATATACTTTTTTATTTATTTCATTTAATAAATAAGAAATTAATTTTCCATTTATTAAACTAGGTGTTCCTCCACCAAAAAAAATACTTTTAATATAAATTTTATTTTTTTTTAAAAAAAATAAGTCATTTTCTAAATCAAGTAATAAATTATTAATATATCTCTGTTTTATATTTTTATTAAAATTAATATCAGAAGTAACTAAAGAATAAAAATCACAATAAGGACACTTTTTTAAACACCAAGGTATATGAATATATAAACTATAATATTTTTTTTGCATATTTTATAAGTTAAATTATTGACCAAAAACCAGGAAATAAATCATAACCTAAAAAATTTAAAAAATATAAACTCATAGTAATTATGAATGCAGACATATCTACATTATAAATAGGAGAAATATATTTTCTTGTAAAATTTAAAATTTGATCTGTTAATTTATTTAATACTATATCAAAATCATTATAATTTCTATTAAACCAACTAAATATAGAACGTATAGTTATTAACCAAAATATTAAATATCCTATACCTTTTACTAATGAAAAAAAACCTATAAAAATATATGTTGTTAAAGAAAGAATATAAGGTACGAAAGTTACTTCTAAATAAGTTAATATTGGATATTTCATTATACAAATAATACTTAATAGTATAAATGATGATATCTCAAAATTTTTTATATTAGGTATAAAAAATTTTATTGGTGTTATAAAAGGTTGTGTTACTAATATAATAAATTGAGAAAAAGAATTATAGATATCATTCATAAATAAATTAATCCAAATTCTCATTAATAAAGTCATTATGGTAATTTCAAATATACTTCTACCTAAAAATGTTAATGTCAACATCGTTACCTCATACTTATAATAATAAATTTTTATATTTGATTCAATAATTTACTAAAAAGATATTTTTTTATATTTAATCAAATAATTTTATTTTTTTATTTTCAAATAGAATTTATTATTTTCAAACCAACTTTGAAGAATAACTGATGCTGATAATGAATTTACATCATTTTTTTTTAACATTTTCCATCCTCCATTTGTAAATAAAATATTTTTAGCTTCAATAGTACTTAAACGTTCATCATGTAATTCTACATTTACATTAAATTTAGTTTTTATAAGATATGCAAATTTTTTAGTTAATATTGTAATATTTTGTTCACTACCATTCATATTTAATGGTAAACCTATTATTATTTTATTTGGTTTCCAATATTTTATTATTTTTTTAAATTCATTCCAGTCAGGTTTTCCTTTTTTATTATTTTTTATTTTTTTTAATGAATGGGCTATTCCGATGATAGTTTGCCCAACTGCTACACCTATATTTTTAGTTCCATAATCAAAAGCTAATAAAGTTATATTTTTTTTATTTAGAAACATATTATAATAATTTTTAATTTTTATTATTATTTTTTATAAAAAATATTTTTTTAATATTATTAATAATAATATATTGTTCAAAAAAATTTTGATTACATTTTATATATTGTTTTTTTAAATTTTATAGATTAAATATATTGCTTTCTATATATTTTATAAGTCATAATAGAAGATTATATCATAATAATTTTATAAATATTATAATATCACATAGGTCCTCTCAAAGCTATTTTAAAGTTTGTAGAAGGTTATTTTATTTTTTTTAAATTAGAGGCTCTGATTTAATAATGCAGAACCAAAGAATCCGTATTCGTCTAAAAGCTTTTGATCATCGTTTAATAGATCAATCAACTGCTGAGATTGTTGAAACTGCTAAACGCACTGGTGCACAGGTACATGGTCCTATACCATTACCCACACAAAAAGAACGTTTTACAATTTTAATTTCTCCACATGTTAATAAAGATGCTCGTGATCAATATGAAATTCGTACTCATAAACGTTTAGTTGATATTATAAAACCTACAGAAAAAACTGTAGATGCGTTAATGCGTTTAGATTTAGCAGCTGGAGTAGATGTACAAATTAGTTTAGGTTAATAAAAATATTTTTTTAATATTTTGTGAGGTTATATAATCATGATTAGTTTAATCGGTAAAAAATTAGGAATGACTCGTATTTTTACTGAAGATGGAATGTCTATTCCTATAACAGTAATAAAATTTGAATCTATTAGTATTACTCAAATAAAAACTGTTATAAATGATGGTTATAGTGCTATTCAAATGACAACAGGTACAAAAAAAGTTAGTCGTATAAATAAAGCTGAAGCAGGACATTTTGCTAAAGCAAAAACTCCAGCTGGTTATATATTATGGGAACATCGTTTAATTTCTAATAATGAAAATAAATTTTATATAGGTCAAAATATAACTATTGAAATTTTTAGTAAAATAAAAAAAGTTGATATAACTGGAATTTCAAAGGGAAAAGGTTTTTCAGGTACTGTTAAAAGATGGAATTTTAAAACTCAAGATGCTAGTCATGGAAATTCATTATCTCATAGAGTTCCTGGATCTATTGGTCAAAATCAAACTCCAGGAAAAGTTTTTAAAGGTAAAAAAATGGCAGGTCAATTAGGAAATAAAAAAATTACTATTCAAAATTTGAATATTATTAAATTAAATATAAAAAAAAGATTATTATTAATTAAAGGTGCTATTCCTGGATTTATTGGAAGTAATGTTATTGTTAAACCTGCTATTAAAAATTTAAATTAAAAATTGAAAAAATTAAACTTTTATTCAGGAATAAAAAATGGAAATTATAACAAAAGATACCAAAAATAAAGTTATATTATCAGATAAAGTTTTTAATAGACATTATAATAAATCTTTAATACATCAAGTAGTAGAATCTTATAGAACAGTTAGTAGACAAGGAAGTAAAGCACAAAAAACGAGAGGTGAAGTTAAAGGATCTGGAAAAAAACCATGGAGACAAAAGGGTACAGGTAAAGCTAGAGCTGGTTCATTACAAAGTCCTATTTGGCGCTCTGGAGGAGTTACTTTTGCATCTAAAAATAAAATATATTACAAAAAAGTTAATAAAAAAATGTATCGTAATGCATTAAAGAGTATTTTTTCAGAACTTTTTAGAAAAAATAGAATAATTTTATTAAGTGATTTTATTATAAAAAAACCTAAAACTAAAATTTTAATAAATAAACTAAAAAATTTTAGTTTTAAAAAAATAATTATTATTTCTATATCAATAGAAAAAAATTTATTTTTAGCATCTCGTAATTTACATAATATAGAAATAAAAAATTCAATGAATATTAATCCAATTAGTTTAATTAATAGTGATAAAATTATTATAACTATAAATGCAATTAAACATATAGAGGAAATATTAAAATGATTTTAACAGGATTTTTTTTTAAAATTTTACAATCTCCTCATATATCTGAAAAATCTTCTTTAGCAATAGAAAAAACAAATACTTTTACTATTAAAGTATTAAAAAAAGCAACTAAAAAAGATATAAAAATAGCTATTCAAAAAATTTTTAATGTAAAAATTAAAAATATAAATACTTTAATAGTAAAAGGAAAAACAAAAAAAAATAAAAAACATATATATCATCGTAGTAATTGGAAAAAAGCATATATTTCTTTAGAAAAAGGTCAAAATATAGATTTTAATACAAATAAAAACTAATAAAAATAAAAAGTATAAATATGACAATTATTAAGTGTAAACCAACATCTCCTGGTAGAAGACATATGATTAAAGTAGTAAATTCTTTTTTATATAAAGGAAAACCACTTAAATCAAAAATTGAAAAAAAAAATAAATCTGGTGGACGTAATAATCATGGACATATAACAACTAGACATATTGGGGGTGGACATAAAAAATTATATCGTATTATAGATTTTAAGAGAAATAAAGATTCTATTCCTGGAACTATTGAACGTATTGAATATGATCCTAATCGTTCTGCAAATATTGCATTAGTTAAATATAAAGATGGAGAAAAACGTTATATATTAGCACCTAAAAATTTAAAAATAGGTGATATTATTCAATCAGGAATTAACGTTGATATAAAAATAGGTAATTCATTACCAATGAGTAATATTCCTATAGGATCAATTATTCATAATATAGAAATGAAAGCAGGAAAAGGAGGACAAATATCTCGAGCTGCTGGAACATATGTACAATTAATAGCTAAAGAAGGTTTTTATGTTACTTTACGGTTAAGATCTGGAGAAATAAGAAAAATTCAATCTAATTGTAGAGCAACATTAGGAGAAATTGGAAATAATGAACATATGTTAAAATCTTTAGGTAAAGCTGGAGCTAAAAGATGGATAGGAATTAGACCTACTGTAAGAGGTACTGCAATGAATCCTATAGATCATCCACATGGTGGTGGAGAAGGAAAAAATTTTGGTAAACATCCAGTTACTCCGTGGGGAATACAAACTAAAGGTAAAAAAACTAGACATAATAAAAGAACAGATAAATATATTATTCATCATCGTCATAAGTAAATAATTAAAAAGGTAATTTAAATATGTCCCGTTCTTTAAAAAAAGGTCCTTATATTGATTATCATTTGTTAAAAAAAGTAGAAAAAGCAATAAAAAAAAATAATAAAAAACCGTTAAAAACTTGGTCTAGGAGATCTACTATATTTCCTAATATGATTGGTTTAACAATAGCTGTTCATAATGGACGTCAACACATTCCTATTTTTATTTCAGATGAAATGGTAGGACATAAATTAGGTGAATTTTCTCCTACTCGTACTTATAGAGGACATAGTGCTGATAAAAAAATTAAAAAAACAATAAAAAAATAAATATTTTTTACTAAAGGATAAAAATGGAAGTTTTAGCAAAACATCTATATTCACGATCTTCTGCTCAAAAATTAAGATTAGTTGCTAACCTTATACGAGGAAAAAAAATATCAAAAGCTTTAGATATTTTAAATTTCTCTAATAAAAAAGCATCTCTTCTTATTAAAAAAGTATTAAATTCTGCTGTATCTAACGCAGAAAATAATAATGGTATTGATATTGATTATTTAAAAATATCAAGAATTTTTATAGATGTAGGATCTAATATGAAACGTATTATGCCTCGTGCTAAAGGACGTTCAGATCGTATTTTAAAATATACAAGTCATATTACTATAATTTTATCTGATAATAACTAAGGAAATATAAATAATGGGTCAAAAAACACATCCTAATGGTTTAAGATTAGGTATTATTCATACATGGAACTCTACTTGGTTTGCTAATAAAAAGGATTTTGCTAATAATTTATATAGTGATTTTAAAGTAAGAAAATTTTTAAATAAAAAATTAATAAAAGCATCAATTTCTCGTATTACAATTGAAAGACCTTCTAAAAGTATTAGAGTAACAATACATACAGCTAGACCTGGAATAGTAATAGGAAAGAAAGGTGAAGATGTAGAAAAAATTAGAAAAATTATTTCTAAAATAGCTGGTGTTCCTACACAAGTTAATATTACTGAAATTCGTAAACCAGAATTAGAAGCTAAATTAGTTGCTGATAATATTTCAACACAGTTAGAAAAAAGGGTTATGTTTAGAAGAGCTATAAAAAGAGCTGTACAAAATTCAATGAGGTTAGGAGCATTGGGAGTTAAGATAGAAGTTAGTGGTCGTTTAGGAGGAACTGAAATAGCTCGTACAGAATGGTATAGAGAAGGTCGTGTACCATTACATACTTTACGAGCTGATATAGATTTTAGTTTAGCTGAAGCTAATACAACTTATGGAGTTATTGGGATTAAAGTTTGGATTTTTAAAGGAGAAATATTAGGTAATATTAATATTCAAAATAAAAAATTAGATAAATTAATTTTACATCCTAAAAAACAACGTAATAAAGGAAGAAAATAAAAGAGGATTTTTATATGTTACAACCAAAACGTACAAAATTTAGGAAAATGCATAAAGGAAGAAATAGAGGAATTGTTGTAGGAATGAATATTGATTTTGGTTCTTATGCATTAAAAGCAGTTAATAGAGGTAGAATTACTGCAAGACAAATAGAATCTGCAAGAAGAGCTATTAGTAGAACTATGAAAAGACAAGGAAAAATATGGATCAGAATTTTTCCTGATAAACCTATAACAAAAAAACCATTAGAAGTTCGTATGGGTAAGGGTAAAGGAAATGTTGAATATTGGGTAGCATTAGTACAACCTGGAAGAATTTTATATGAAATAGATGGTATATCAGAAGAATTAGCACAAAAAGCATTTAAATTAGGATCAGCAAAATTACCAATAAAAACTATTTTTTTAAATAAAAAAAATATAATAAAAATATTATGAATGTAAATAAATTAATTAAAAAAAATTATCAAGAATTAAATAAAGAATTACTAAGTTTACTTAGAGAACAATTTAATTTAAAAATACAATTAAAATCAGGAAATCTTAAACAAACTCATTTATTAAAAAAATCTAAAAAAAATATAGCAATAATTAAGACTATTTTATCACAAAAAAAGAGATTATAAATAATGCAAAATAAAAAAAAAAATTTAAAAGGAAAAGTAATAAGTAATAAAATGAATAAATCAATTGTAGTTTATGTTAATAGATTTATAAAACATCCAATTTATGGAAAATTTATAAAAAAAACAACAAAATTACATGTTCATGATGAGAAAAATAAATGTAATATAGGAGATTTAGTTGAAATAAAAGAATGTAGACCATTATCAAAAACTAAATCTTGGATTTTGGTAAATATTATTAAAAAAGTAATAGTTTAAAATATATTTTTTTATAAATTTTAATTAATAATTATTAAAACTTTATAGAGATTATTTATTATATTAATAAGGAGTAATTATGATACAAGAACATACTATATTAAATGTTGCAGATAATTCAGGAGCTCGAAGTGTAATGTGTATTAAAGTATTAGGAGGTTCACGTCGTCGTTATGCTAATATTGGAGATATTATTAAAATAACTATAAAAGAGGCTATCTCAAAAGGTAAAGTAAAAAAAGGTGATGTATTAAAAGCTGTTATAGTACGAACTAAAAAAGGAATACGTCGTTTTGATGGTTCAGTTATTCGTTTTGATCATAATGCATGTGTATTATTAAATGATACTAATGAACAACTAGTAGGAACAAGAGTTTTTGGTCCTGTTACTAGAGAATTACGTAATGAAAAATTTATGAAAATTATTTCATTAGCTCCAGAAGTAATTTAAATAGGATAATAAAAAAATTATGACATCTAAAATACGTTGTAATGATGAAGTTATTATTTTAACAGGTAAAGATAAGGGTAAAAAAGGAAAAATAAAATATTTTTTTAATTCTACATTAGTAATTATAGAAGGAATAAATATAATAAAAAAACATATTAAACCTAATCCTTCTAATTCTGAATCAGTAGGTGGAATAATAGAAAAAGAAAATTTTATTCACATATCTAATATAGCTGTATTTAATAATAAAACAGGTAAACCTGATCGTATAGGTTTTAAAATAATAAAAGGTAAAAAATTACGTTTTTTAAAATCTAATAATCAAATTATTTAATAAATAGGTAATATATTATGTCAGAATTATATAATTACTATAAGACTAAAATAGTAAAAAAATTAATATATAGTTTTAAATACCGCTCTATTATGCAGGTTCCTCGTATAAATAAAATAACTTTAAATATGGGTGTAGGAAAGATTATTTCTGACAAAAAACATTTAAATAACGCGATAAATGATTTAACTTTAATTAGTGGACAAAAACCTTTAATTACTAAGGTTCGTAAATCAATAGCAGGATTTAAAATAAGACAAGGATATCCTATAGGATGTAAAGTTACTTTACGTGGAAAAAGAATGTGGTATTTTTTTGAACGTTTATTATTTATTGCAATACCTAGAATAAGAGATTTTAGAGGATTATCTAAAAAATCATTTGATGGGTATGGTAATTATAATATAGGAATTAAAGAACAAATAATTTTTCCTGAAATTAATTTTGATAAAATAGATTATATTCGTGGTTTAGATATTTCTATATCTACTACAGCTAATTCTAATAAAGAAGGTTATGCTTTACTTTCTGAATTAAATTTTCCATTTCGTAATTAAGGATTATATTATGGCTAAAGAATCTATAAAAGCTCGTGAAATTAAAAGAATAAAATTGGCAAAAAAATTTTTTATAAAAAGAAAAAAATTAAAAAAGATAATATCTGATTTAAATGTATCAGATAAAATTCGTTGGGATGCAATTTTTAAATTACAATCTCTCCCAAGAGATTCTAGTCTTTCTAGACAAAGAAATAGATGTAAACAAACAGGAAGACCTCATGCTTTTTTAAGAAAATTTGGTTTAAGTAGAATTAAAGTACGTGAATCTGCAATGAAAGGAGAAATTCCTGGATTAAAAAAGGCTAGTTGGTAACTATATAAATATATTATAGGATATAAAAAATATGGGGATACAAAATCCTATTGCTGATATGTTAACAAGAATCCGCAATGGTCAATTATCAAAAAAAATAAAAGTTATAATACAATATTCAAAAATTAAAAAATCAATTGCAATTATTTTAAAAAACGAAGGATATATAAAAGATTATAAAATTATTAAAAATAATATTTCTATATTAGAAATATATTTAAAATATTTTAAAGGTAAAGCTGTAATAGAACAAATAAAATATATAAGTCGTCCTGGATTAAGAATTTATAAAAAAAAAAATAATTTACCTAAAGTTATGGAAGGATTAGGTATTGCCATTATTTCTACATCAAAAGGAATAATGACTGATTATACTGCACGTAATTATGGAATAGGTGGCGAAATAATTTGTCATATTTTATAATTAACTAATAAGGTATTAAAATGTCTAGAATAGCCAAAAATCCTATTTTTATTCCTGATAATGTTAACATTATTATAAATAAACAAAAAATAACTGTTCAAGGAAAAAATGGTATATTAAAAAGTATAGTTAATCCTTTAATAAAAATTAAAATTGAAAATAAAAAATTATTATTTTTACCTAAAAAAAATAATAATAATGTTTGGTCATATGCTGGAACATCAAGATCTATATTAAATTCTATGATTATAGGAGTAACTAAAGGTTTTTCTAAAAAACTTATTTTATTTGGTATAGGATATAAAGTTTCCATTAATAATAATATTTTGAATTTAATGTTAGGATATTCTCATCCTATTTATTATACTTTACCTAAAGGAATTCAAGCAAATTGTAAAAATCAAAACGAAATATTTTTAAAAGGACCAGATAAACAATTATTAGGTCAAGTAGCTGCTAATATTAGGTCTTACAGAACTCCTGAACCATATAAAGGAAAAGGTATTAGATATAGTTATGAAAAAATAAAAATTAAAGAAATAAAGAAAAAATAAGGATAAATCAATTAAATACTATGAATAAAAAAAAAATTATTCGTATTAAAAGAATAACTAAATTACGAAAAAAAATTTATAAATTAAAAACTACACGTTTAGTCATACATCGTACTTCACGTCATATTTATGCTCAAATTATATCCTATAAAAATAAAGTTTTAGTAACTGCTTCTACTTTAGAAAAAAATATTCATAAAAAATTATCATATACTGGTAATATAGAAGCTGCCATTATAATAGGAAAAAAAATTGCAAAAAGAGCAATTAATAAAAATATCATTACTATTTCATTTGATCGTTCAGGATTTAAATATCACGGACGTATTAAAGCATTAGCAAATGCTGCTCGTAATTCAGGTTTACAATTTTAATTATTAAATTTTAAGGAATAATTTAATGCCTATTTATGATAATAAAAATCAAAATAATGAATTAAAAGAAAAACTTATTTCTGTAAATAGAGTATCTAAAACTGTTAAAGGGGGTCGAATATTTTCATTTACAGCATTAACTGTTGTTGGCAATGGTAAAGGACGTGTTGGTTTTGGTTATGGAAAATCTAGAGAAGTTCCTAGTGCAATACAAAAAGCTATGGAAAAAGCAAGAAAAAATATGATTAATATTGTATTAAATAATAATACGTTACAATATCCTATTAAAGGAAATTATACAAGTTCTTATATATTTATGAAACCAGCACATGAAGGAACAGGAATTATAGCTGGAGGTGCTATGAGAGCTGTTTTAGAAGTTACTGGAATTTATAATGTTTTAGCAAAATCTTATGGTTCAACTAATCCTATTAATATAGTTAAAGCTACCATAAGAAGTTTATCTAGTATGAAATCATTAAGAATGATTGCTGCTAAAAGAGATAAATCTATAGAAGAAATAGAAAGGAATATGAAAAATGTTAAAAAATATTAAAATTACACAAATTAAAAGTTCTATAGGAAGATTACCAAAACATAAGGCAATTTTAAGTTGTTTAGGATTAAAACATATTGGACATACAGTAATTAAAAAGAAAACTCCTATAATTTTAGGTATGATTAAAAAAATTTTTTATATGATAAAAATAGGAAATTAAAATGTATTTAAATACCTTATCTCCTTCTTTGGGATCTAGACATTATAAAAAGCGTTTAGGACGTGGTATTGGTTCAGGATTAGGAAAAACTAGTGGTAGAGGTCATAAAGGACAAAAATCTCGTTCTGGTTATAAAATAAATAAATCTTTTGAAGGAGGACAAACTCCTTTACATAGAAGATTACCAAAATTTGGTTTTAGATCACGTAAAAAAATGTTTTATAAAGAAGTTAAATTAAGTGATTTAAATAAAATAAAAAGTAATATAATTGATTTAAATACTTTAAAATTATTTAAAATTATTAATAAAAAAACTAAATATGTTAAAATTATAAATACTGGAAAAATTTTTATACCTGTAAAAATTTTTAAATTAAGTTGTACAAAAAATGCAAAACTTTCTATTGAAAAATTAGGTGGAAAAGTAGAGGAATAAAAAATCAATGATAAAACCATTTTCTAAATTAGAATTTCAAAGTACTAAAAAAGGTTTTAGTGAATTAAAACAAAGATTCATATTTTTAATTAGTGCTTTAATTATTTTTCGGATAGGATCTTTTATACCTATACCAGGTATAAATTTAAATATATTAAATAAATTAATTCAAAATCAACATGGTACTATTATTGATATGTTTAATATGTTTTCTGGTGGTGCTTTAAGTAGAGCTTCTATTTTAGCTTTAGGAATTATGCCATATATTTCAGCATCAATTATTTTACAATTATTAAGTGTACTACATCCTAAATTAATTGCTTTAAAAAAAGAAGGAGAAGTTGGCAGACGTAAAATTAATAAATATACTAAATATACTACATTATTTTTATCTATTATACAATCTATAGGTATTACAACTGGTTTACCCAAAATGTCAGGTATGCAAAATTTAGTTTTAAATCCTGGAATTTGTTTTTTTTGTATTTCTGTATTAAGTTTAGTAACAGGAACTATATTCTTAATGTGGTTGGGAGAACAAATTACAAATAGAGGAATTGGTAATGGTATTTCAATGATTATAGTTGTAGGTATTGTTTCAAATTTACCTGTTGCTATTGGAAATACAATAGAACAAATTAATGAAGGTGATTTAAATTTTTTTATATTATTAATATTATTAGTAATAATATTTACTATTACTTTTTTTGTTGTCTTTATAGAAAGAGGGCAAAGAAAAATAATAGTTAATTATGCTAAAAGATATAATGGAAGAAATTTATATAGACAACAAAATACTCATTTACCATTAAAAATTAATATGTCAGGAGTAATACCTGCAATATTTGCTTCTAGTATTATTTTATTTTTTGTAACAATAGCATCTTGGTTTGGAGGTAGTACAGGATGGGAATGGCTAAAAAATATTGCTATTATTTTACAACCTAAACAAATATTTTATATGATATTATATGTATCATTAATTATGTTTTTTTGTTTTTTTTATACTATTTTAGTATTCAATCCTAAAGAAACAGCAGATAATCTAAAAAAATCAGGTGCTTATATTCCAGGAATACGTCCTGGAGAACAAACAGCTAAATATATTAAAAAAATTATTTTACGATTAACATTAACAGGAGCAATATATATTAGTTTTATTTGTTTAATTCCTGAATTTTTACGTAATTTAATAAATGTCCCTTTTTATTTCGGAGGAACATCATTATTAATAGTAGTAGTAGTTATTATGGATTTTATAACTCAAATACAAACATTAATAATGTCTACTCAATATGAATCTATATTGAAAAAAATTAATTTAAAATCATAAATTTAAAAAATTAAATATTTATTTAAAAAATATTTTTATAAAGGAATATATATTATACTATGAAAGTACGTGCTTCTGTTAAAAAATTATGTCGTGATTGTAAAATTATTCGTCGTAATAGAGTAATTCGTGTTTTATGTAAAAAAGATCCTAAACATAAACAACGTCAAGGTTAACTAAAATTAATAATTATTTATATTATTTATTATATTTTATAAAGGAGTAATTATGGCTCGTATAGCAGGAATTAATATTCCTGATAATAAACATATTAAAATAGCATTACAATATATTTATGGTATTGGTAATTCTCATTCTATGCATATTTGCAAAATTATTAATATTAATCAATACACTAAAGTAAGTTCATTATCAGAAAAACAAGTAGATTTATTAAGAGAACAAGTATTTAAATTTAAAGTAGAAGGAGATTTAAGAAGAGAAATTAATTTAAATATTAAAAGATTAATTGATTTAGGATGTTATCGTGGGTTAAGACATCGTAAAGGTTTACCAGTAAGAGGACAACGTACTAAAACTAATGCACATACTAGAAAAAAATTTCGTAAAATTTTTAAAAAATAATAATTTTATTGAGATATTAATATGAAAAAAAAACAAATTTCTAAATTAAAAAAAAATATTAAAAAACAAATTACAGATGGTATTGCACATATACATGCTTCTTTTAATAATACTATTGTTACTATTACAGATAGACAAGGAAATGCATTAGGATGTGCCACAGCAGGAGGTTCTGGTTTTAGAGGTTCTCGTAAATCAACACCATTTGCTGCTCAAGTAGCAGCAGAACGTTGTGCTGAATTTGTAAGAGAATATGGTATAAAAAATCTTGAAGTTATGGTAAAAGGACCAGGTCCAGGAAGAGAATCAACAATTAGAGCATTAAATAATGCAGGTTTTCGTATTACAAATATTACTGATATTACACCAATACCTCATAATGGTTGTCGTCCTCCAAAAAAAAGACGAGTATAATAAATTATTATTTATAATATTAAAGAGAATAAAAATGGCAAAATATTTAGGACCTAAATTAAGATTAAGTAGAAGAGAAGGTACAGATTTGTTTTTAAAATCTAATGTTCGTAACATTGATTCAAAGTGTAAATTAGAACAATTCCCTGGACAACATGGTATGAAAAAATCTAGGTTGTCTGATTATGGCATACAATTAAGAGAAAAACAAAAAGTACGTCGTATATATGGTATTTTAGAAAAACAATTTCATAATTATTATAAAAAAGCATTAAGATTAAAAGGAAATACAGGATTTAATTTATTGTGTTTATTAGAAAGAAGATTTGATAATATTCTATATCGAATGGGATTTAGTGTAACTAGATCAGAAGCTAGACAACTTATATCTCATAAATCTGTCAAAATTAATAATCGTATTGTAAATATACCTTCTTATCAATTAAATATTAATGATAAAATAGAAATATGTGAAAAATCAAAAAAACAAATAAGAATAAAAGCTGCTATAGATCTTTCTAGTCAATTTGAAAAATCAAATTGGTTAGAAATAAATATCGATAAAATGGAAGGAATATTTAAACATATTCCGGAACGTTCTGATTTATCATCAGATATTAATGAACATTTAATAATTGAATTATATTCAAAATAATTTTATAAAATTGAGATATTATAAATGAATAATTCTGTAACTGAATTTTTAAAACCTCGTTTAGTTAATATTAAAAAAATTAATAAAACTACTGTTAGTGTTACTCTTGAACCTTTAGAAAGAGGATTTGGACATACATTAGGTAATGCATTAAGACGTATTTTATTATCTTCTATGCCAGGATATGCAGTTACTGAAGTAGAAATTAATGGAATATTACATGAATACAGTACTAAAGAAGGAGTCCAAGAAGATGTTATTGAAATTTTATTAAATTTAAAAAAATTAGCTATTAAAGTAAAAAGTAATAAAACAGAATTTTTTTTAACTTTAAATAAATCAGGTATTGGTCCAGTTATAGCAGCTGATTTAGAACATGGAAATGATATTGAATTTGTAAATCCAAATTATCTTATTTGTAATTTAACTGATAAAAATACTTCAATAAATATGAAGATTAAAGTTGAATTAGGAAGAGGATATATTGCTGCATATACTAAAATTCATTCTCAAAAATGTGATAATTTCCCAATTGGTAGATTATTAGTTGATGCATGTTATAGTCCAATTGAAAGAATAATTTATAATGTTAAAGCTGCAAGAGTAGGACAAAGAACAGATTTAGATAAATTAATAATAGAAATGGAAACTAATGGAACTATTGATCCAGAAGAAGCAATAAGAAAAGCTGCTACAATTCTTTCAGAGCAATTAGAAACTTTTGTTTATTTACGTGATATTCCTCCACAAGAAATTAAAGAAGAAAAACCTGAGTTTGATCCCATTTTATTACGTCCAGTAGACGATTTAGAATTAACTGTAAGATCAGCTAATTGTCTTAAAACAGAATCAATACAATTTATAGGTGATTTAGTACAACGTACTGAAGTTGAATTACTTAAAACTCCAAATTTAGGAAAAAAATCTTTAACAGAAATTAAAGATGTATTAGCTTCTAAAGGTTTATCATTAGGAATGCGTTTAGAAAATTGGCCCCCAATTTTAATAAATAAATAATATTTTTATTTTTAATAATATAAGGTAATATTATATGCGTCATCGTAAAATAGGTCGTCATTTAAATAGAACTAGTAGTCATCGTAAATCTATGTTAAAAAATATGGCTAATTCTTTAATAAAATATGAAATTATTAAAACAACAACTGTAAAAGCTAAAGAATTAAAAAGAACAATAGAACCATTAATAACAATTGCAAAAAAGAATAATATATCTAATAAAAGATTGATTCGTTCTCGTATAAATAATAAAAATAATTTAATTAAATTATTTAATTTTATAGCACCAAGATTTAAACATAGATTAGGTGGATATACACGTATAATAAAATGTGGATTTCGTAGTGGTGATAAAGCACCAATGTCATATATAGAATTATTAGATCGAAAAATGGTTAAAAATAAATAAATATTTAAATTATTTTAAAATTTTACCTTTAGAAAAAAGTTTTTTATATTTTTTATTATTTAAAAAATCTTTAACATTCATTGGAATTTTACCACTAGGTTGAATTATCTTTATTTTTAAAATTCCATCAATTGTGCTTATATCAATACTATTTTTATTATCTATAGATAATATTTTACCTGGAACTAATATGTTTTTATCAATATTATTATTTATTATTTCTACATTCCATATTTTAAATCTTTCATTTTTTAATAAAAAATATGTTCCTGGATATGGATTAAATGCACGAATTATACATTCTATTTTTTTAGTTGGAAAAAACCAATTTATTTTACTTTCTTTTTTTAAAATTTTATTAGCATATGTTATCTTAAAATTATTTTTGGTTTGAGGTTTTAATTTAATATCTTTTCCATTAGAAAAGATATTTAAAACATATAAAAGACTTTTTAAACCTAAAATACATAATTTATTATACAATGTACCATATGTATCATTATAGTCAATATTACATTCTTTTTGATATATAATATCTCCGGCATCTAAATAATTATTCATTTTAATAATACTAACACCTGTTTTAGCGTCATTTTCATATAAAGCTCTTTGTATTGGTGCTGCTCCTCTCCATCTTGGTAATAATGACGCATGTACATTAATACATCCTAAAGGTGGTATTTTTAAAATAGATTGAGGTATTAATAAACCATAATCTACAACAATAATCATATCAAATTTATATTTTAATATTGAATTTAAAAATTCTTTAGTATTTAAAGATAAAGGTTGTAAAATTTTTATTTTATGTTTTAATACTAAATTTTTAATAGGACTAAAAGTTAATTTATATCCTCTATTAGAATAACTATCTGCCTTAGTAATAACACAAACTACCTGATAATAATTTAATAATGTTTTTAAATGAAAAACAGCAAAGTTAGATGTTCCCATAAAAATAATTTTAATTTTTTTTCTACTCATTATAATTGTATATTATATTATTTATTTATTTTACAACGTTTCATTTTTTTATGAAATTTTTCCATTTTTTGATAAATTCTTTGATATTTTAAATTTGATAGATAATCAATAAATAAAATTCCATTTAAATGATCTATTTCATGTTGTAAACAGTAAGATAGTAAATTACTAGTTTCTATTTCAAAATTTTTATTAATTAAATTTTTTGCTTGCACTTTTACTGTTTTATACCTAAAAATAAAATGTTTTTGTAGAGGTATTGATAAACATCCTTCTTCATTACTAATCTTTGTTTTATCTATTATAATTAATTTTGGATTAATAAAAATTAAAGGATTATTTTGTTTATTTGATATATCTATAACTATAATACGCTTATGTGTTCCTATCTGTGTTGCTGCTAAACCTATTCCTTTTTTTATATACATGGTTTGAATCATATCATCAATTAATAATTTGATTTTATCATCTATTCTTTTTACAGGTTTAGCTATAATTCGTAATTTATTATTTGGAAAATATAATAATTTTAATATTGACATAAAAATCTTTTATAAAAAATTATTTATTGTTAAATTATTATTTTTATATTTATTTTAAATATTATTGATCAATATATTTTTTATTAAATGATAATTATATGATAAAATAAAATTAAATACAATAATAATTATTAATATTAATAAATGATAATTAAATTATGAATTTTGATATATTTATTAATGAATTAAAATTAGGTAAAATAATTGCTTATCCTACTGAATCTGTATTTGGATTAGGATGTGATCCTGACAATAAAAATGCAGTTTATAAATTATTATCTATGAAACAACGTGATATTAATAAAGGATTAATTTTAATAGCTGCAAATTACAAACAAATACTATCTTACATAGATGAAAAAAAATTATCTTTAAATAATATTAATATGATTTTATCATGTCAAAAATTTATGACATGGACAATTCCTATATCACTTAATACTCCTTATTGGTTAATTGGAAATTTTAATTCAATAGCTATTCGTATAACTAATTATTATCCTATTAATAAATTATGTCGTCTTTATGGTAAACCTATTGTTTCTACTAGTGCAAATATAACAGGTTATAAACCATGTTTGTATTCTCATGAAATTAATTATTATTTTAAAGAAAAAATATTAATTTTAAAAGATTATATTGCAGGATATAAAAAACCATCTGAAATTAGAGATAGTATAACAAATAAAATTATTCGTAAAGGATAATAAGGAATAAGTAATATAATATGAAAATATTTGCTATTTTTGGAAATCCTATAAAACATAGTAAATCCCCTATAATACATAAATTATTTGCTAATCAATTAAATATTATACAACAATATAAAAAAATATATGTTCCAATTGATAAATTTAATAATATAATTAATAATTTTTTTAAAAATGGAGGCTATGGTGCTAATATTACAATTCCTTTTAAAAAAAAAGCATATAATATATGTGATTTTTTAACAGATCGAGGAATTAAAAGCGGAGTAGTTAATACATTAAAAATTATTAAAAATAATAAAATATTAGGAGATAATACTGATGGAATTGGATTATTAAAAGATTTACAAAAAATTAAATTTATACATAAAAATAGTAATATATTATTATTAGGTGCAGGAGGTGCTGCTAAAGGAATTATATATTCTATTATTAATTTTGGTTGTAAAATTACAATAGTTAATCGTACTTATAAAAATTCTTATAATCTTCTAAAATTTTTTAATAATAAAAAAAATATTAGTATTATTAAAATAGAAGATATTGATAATATTATTAATAATAAAAAAATAAATTATGATTTAATTATAAATGCAACATCTAGTAGTATTAAAGGTGAAGTTCCAAAAATTTCTTCTAAAATTATTCATTCTAATATTTTTTGCTATGATTTATTTTATAGTATAAATATAACACCATTTTTAGAATGGTGTTTATATCATGGTGCTAAAAAAATATCTGATGGTATAGGTATGTTAATAGAACAAGCAGCTTATTCATTTTTTTTATGGCATGGAGTTATGCCTAATACTGAATTAATTTTAAAACAATTTAAAAAAAAATATTTTTTTTAAAACAATTTTTATAAAGGAATCATTTATATGGTTTATAAATTACCATCTTTATCATATAATTATTCTGCATTAGAACCATTTTTTGATAAAGAAACAATGGAAATTCATCATACAAAACATCATCAAAGTTATATAAATAATACTAATTTAGTTCTTAATGAAATTAAATTAAAAGATATTTCAATAAATGAATTGTTATCTATGATAGATATAATACCATTATCAACTTTACAAAGAAATTTTTTACGTAATAATGTAGGAGGACATGCAAATCATAGTTTTTTTTGGAAAATTTTAAAAAAAAATACTCAACCTAATGATATAATAAAAAATGCTATAATAAAATCATTTGGTAGTTTTAAAAAATTTCAAAAAAATTTTGAAAATATTGCAATAAATTTTTTTGGTTCAGGATGGATTTGGTTAATAAAAAAAAATAATATTTTAAGTATAGTTACTACTAAAAATCAATATCATCCATTAATGGGTAAAAAAATTAATGGTTTTTTTGGTTATCCTATTATAGCTTTAGATTTATGGGAACATGCATATTATTTAAAATATCAAAATCAAAGATCTTTATATATTAAAGCTTTTTGGAATATATTAAATTGGGATGAAGTACAAAATTTATTTTTAAAAAATGAAATATAATTTTTGATTTTTTTATAAACGATATGTTTATTTATATATAATATAATAAAACATATCGTTTTTAATTTTTTATTTAATTAAGAATTATAAATATAATTTTATTATATGCATTAAAATTATTAATTTCTTTAAAATTTATTTAAATAAATTTTAACTTAGATATTCAAAAAAAAAGATTTTATGTTTTATTAGATTATAATAGTTAGTAAAAATAATTATTTTAAAAATTATTAATTAATTAATAAATAAATTTAGAAAAATATTTATAGATTTAATTATAATTTAATAAAATATAAGTATTAAAAAAATTAATAAAATTAGTACCTTAAGAGTTTAATTTTAATTTATTTGAAACTAATATATAAATATTAATAAATGAAACAAGTTATTGTAGAGTACAAAAATTTTTTTTGTTAAAAATTTAAAATATCTTAAAAAATTAAATTTATGGAACAAATAAATTATAAAATTTTTTTCTATACAAAAATTATTATAATAATATTTATTAAATATAACCTCATTATTTTTAAATTTAAATTTTAACATAAAATTAAAAATTTATTAATTATTTATATATAAATTTATATTATTAGTTATTTTACTAAACATATGGTATGTAGTATTATTTTTTTTGTAAATTAATTACTTTTATAATAACTTTAATTTATTTTACATGTAATAATTATAATTATTTTAATTGTTATATTATTTTTATTTAACTATTTTATTGAATGTAATTTTTATTAAAATTTTGATGATATTAATTTAATTTCTACATTTATTGAACTCATTTAACTATTTATTAGAAATAGTTATTTATTATACTTCTTTGTTTTAATTTTTTTAGATAAAATATTCAAAATTAATTATATTTAATATATTATTTCTAGATTTTATTATAATTATTTAATTATTCATTATATTTTTTTATTTATTATTTTGATTCTAATATTTTATATTATTATTTTATATTTATAATCTTAATTATACAGTAAAATACTAAAAAATATTTCTTAATAAATTTTATTAAGAAATTCTATTTATTTATCTATCCTGCTATTTGTTTTTCACGAATTTCAGCTAGTGTTTTACAATCAATACATAAATCTGCAGTAGGACGAGCTTCTAATCTTTTTATACCAATTTCTATTCCGCAAGATTGACAATATCCAAAATTATTTTGTTTAATTTTTATTAAAGTCATTTCAATTTTTTTTATTAATTTTCTTTCTCTATCTCTATTTCTTAATTCAAAACTAAATTCTTCTTCTTGTACTGCTCTATCTATTGGATCAGGAAATTTTGATGATTTATTTTGCATATAAGAAATATCACTATTACCTTCATTTATTAACTGTTTACGCCAAGATTGTAATATTGTTTTAAAATGTAATAATTGTTTTTTATTCATATATTCTTCTTTTAATTTTATTTTATAAGGAGTAACTCCTGCAATAGATAAAATATTTAAAGAAGATAAAATTTTATTTTTTTTTTTCATATTCAACTCAACTTAATTTTATTTTAATAATTTATTAAAATATAGTTATTTTTAATATTTAATATAATTTAACTTATTTTATTAATTTATTTATTTTAAATAATCTATTTTCCTACATATTAATTTTACAAAAAACATAATATAATTAAAATATAAGATTAGCAACTAAAATTTTTTATAAATAAAAATATTTTTATTTATAAAAAAATATATAATTTATTATTTATATTATAATTATCTATTAATTTCTAGATATATTTGGGATGATAATTTCATATCGAATAGATAATTTTAAACTTAATAAAAAATATTTATCTTTATTATTATTTAATCATAATATTTTTTCTTAAAAAAATATTTTAAATATAATAATTTAATTTTAAGAATATATTTTATGATCAGTACATCATTTATTTATTAGAATGAAAATTATAATTTTTATATTTAGTTATTTTATAAAATATAGTTAAATGAAAAAATGTTTATTTAAAAAAAATTTACATTTTTAAAAAATTAATGTAGTTTAATGAATATACAAATTAATTTTTTTAATAAATTAAAATTATTTTCGTATAAATAATATTTCACTAAAAGAATTACTTTTACATTATATGTTATTAGATGAATTTTATAAAATATTTGTTTTTATTACTAAAAAATTTATAATATAGAATATTATTTCATTTAGATTAAATTCATATTTTATGATTTTTAAAAAAATTATATTCTATTTAAATAAAAAAAGTAATTTTAAAAATTATATTTAATAAAATAATGTTTTTATATTACAATACATGTAAAATTATCAGTTAATAAAAAAATTTATAATTAAAAAATATCATATAATAGAAATAAAATAATAAAAAAATAGAATATCTAGGTAGTGTAAATAACAAAATTATTAAAGATAAAATATTAGAAATATTAATAAATAATTATGTATAAAATTTAATTTTAAAATTACTATATAAATTTAATTTGTATATTTATTAAATTCATTATATAATGAACAATTATATTTAATTATATATAAATATAATAAAAGGATATTAATTTATTTCATGAAAAATTCAACTATTATTTATTTAACTGATATAAATTTTAAAGTAAATATTAATATTAATAGTTTTATTTTAGTTGATTTTTGGGCTGATTGGTGTAATCCATGTAAAATGTTTTCTTTAGTTTTAGATGAAATATTTAAAATATATAATAAAAAATTAATTTTTGCTAAATTAAATATTGATAAATACCCTAATATAGCTCAAAAATATAATATTCGTAGTATACCAACAATCATATTATTTAATAATGGTATTATAGTAGATCAAACTACTGGTTCAATTAATAAAATTCAATTAATAAAATTTTTAGATAAACATCTAAAATAATAAATTTTATTATATAAATAATGAAATAATTAAATTAAATAAAATTTAATAAATTTTAGGAGGATTTTTATGATGTTTAATTATAAATATTTTTTTTGATTATAAACTCATATTAATAATGTATAAATTATATATAATTTAATTAAAATTTTTATTAATTATATATATAATATATATAGTATATATTAATTAACTATACCATTTCAAAAGAAATGTACTAGATTTATTCAAAGATTAAGACCTCACCATTATGAATCTTACCGGATTAAAAAATAAACTAATATCGGATTTACTTAATTTAGGCAAAAGTATTAATTTAGAAAATTTAGCTAGAATGCGTAAACAAGATATTATTTTTGCTATATTAAAACAACATTCTAAAATTGGAGAAGATATTTTTGGTGATGGAGTATTAGAAATATTACAAGATGGATTTGGTTTTTTACGTTCATCTGATAGCTCTTATTTAGCAGGACCAGATGATATTTATGTATCTCCAAGTCAAATTAGACGTTTTAATTTACGTACAGGAGACACAATTTCAGGTAAAATACGTCCTCCAAAAGAAGGAGAAAGATATTTTGCTTTATTAAAAATTAATGAAGTTAATTATGATAAACCTGAAAATGCTCGTAGTAAAATTCTTTTTGAAAATTTAACTCCATTACATGCTAATTCTCGTTTAAGTATGGAAAGAGGAAATGGCTCTACAGAAGATTTAACAGCTCGTGTTTTAGATTTAGCTTCACCTATAGGAAGAGGTCAAAGAGGATTAATTGTAGCTCCTCCTAAAGCTGGAAAAACTATGTTATTACAAAACATAGCACAAAGTATAGCTTATAATCATTCAGAATGTGTATTAATAGTATTATTAATTGATGAACGTCCTGAAGAAGTTACTGAAATGCAAAGATTAGTTAAAGGAGAAGTTATTGCATCAACTTTTGATGAACCTGCATCTAGACATGTTCAAGTATCAGAAATGGTCATTGAAAAAGCTAAAAGGTTAGTTGAACATAAAAAAGACGTTGTAATTCTATTAGATTCAATGACACGTTTAGCTAGAGCTTATAATACAATTGCTCCTGCTTCAGGAAAAGTATTAACAGGTGGTGTAGATTCCAATGCTTTACATCGTCCTAAACGTTTTTTTGGAGCTGCAAGAAATGTTGAAGAAGGTGGTAGTTTAACCATAATAGCTACAGCATTAATTGATACTGGATCTAAAATGGATGATGTAATTTATGAAGAATTTAAAGGTACAGGTAATATGGAATTACATTTATCACGTAAAATAGCTGAAAAAAGGGTTTTTCCTGCTATTGATTATAATCGTTCTGGTACTAGAAAAGAAGAATTATTAAGTACTCAAGAAGATTTACAAAAGATGTGGATTTTAAGAAAAATCATTCA
Source organism: Enterobacteriaceae endosymbiont of Plateumaris rustica (assembly GCF_012562965.1). Taxonomy (GTDB): domain Bacteria; phylum Pseudomonadota; class Gammaproteobacteria; order Enterobacterales; family Enterobacteriaceae. The sequence continues at coordinate 278,471 of NZ_CP046228.1, read as the reverse complement.
TCCTATGAGTGAAATTGATGCTATGGAATTTCTTATTAATAAATTATCTATGACTAAAACAAATAATGAATTTTTTGATATGATGAAAAGATCGTAAATACAAAATATCATTAATAATTATTATTAATAAAATATTAGTATAAAATAAATTTATTTATTAAAAAATTTTATGTTAAAATAACTAGACATTAAAGTTGTGAGTTTGTAATATTAATTATACTAATATTTAAAGCACCCGTAGCTCAGTAGGATAGAGTGCTGTTTTCCGAAAGCAGAGGGTTCAGGTTCAATTCCTGTCGGGTGCACATAAAGAAATTTTATGGTGGCTATAGCTCAGATGGTAGAGCACTGGATTGTGGTTCCGGTTGTCATGGGTTCGAATCCCATTAGCCACCCATTTATAATAAATAATTAACGGCGAGTAGCGCAGTTTGGTAGCGCAACTGGTTTGGGACCAGTGGGTCAGAGGTTCAAATCCTCTCTCGCCGATTATTAATTATTATATTTAAAAAAATAAATTATATTTAATTCTAAAATAAATTATATCTTCTACAGTTAATACTGGCATATGATTTTTTTTTGAAAATAAAATAGTATCTTCAGTACGAGCCATTGAACCATTATCATTTGTTAATTCACATAAAATTCCTGTAGGATTCATTTTTGCTATTTTTAATAAATCTATAGTAGCTTCTGTATGTCCTTTCCTTTTTAAAACTCCTTCTTTAATAGCTCTCAATGGAAAAACATGTCCTGGACTATTTAAATCATTAGGTTTTGCATTAATATTTATAGCAGTTTTAATAGTTGTAAATCGATCTTGTGCAGATACTCCTGTAGTAATACCTTTAGCAGCTTCAATAGTAATTGTAAAACCTGTTTTATAAAAATTAGTATTGTTTTTTACCATCATAGGTAAATTTAATTTTTTACGTAATTTTTCAGTAATACATAAACAAACAATACCACTTCCATATCTAATAGTTAAAGCTATTTGTTTAACAGTAATTTTTTCTGCAGAAAAAACAATATCACTTTCATTTTCACGATTTTTATTATCTAATATTAATACACCATCTCCGTTATTAAGAGATAAAATAGCATTTTTTACTCTAGTAATTGAATCACCGAATTGAGAAGAAAGTAAATTATGATTATCTATATTATACATATATTATAACTTTAAATAAAATTTATATATTATTATAAATAATAAATAAAAATTTGAAATTAATTTGATAAAAATCAAATTAATTATTAATATTTATTATTATTTTTTTTTAAAAAATTTTTTAATTCATTAAAACTAACAGTAGCGGTACCAAATTTACTAACTACTATACTTGCTGCAATATTAGATAAAAAACATGCATTTTCAAGCGATATTTTTCCTTGAGCTAAAAATGCAGATAAAATTCCAATAACAGTATCACCAGCTCCAGTAACATCATGAACTTTTTTAGCTTGAGATTTAAAATGAATAGGTTTTTTATTTTTTTGAATTAAACTCATTCCATTTTCTGATCTAGTTACTAATAATGAATTTATATTATAACGTAAAATTAAATTTAAACCTTTATTAACTAATTCTTCTTCAGAATTACATTTACCTACTACTGATTCAAATTCAGTTAAATTAGGAGTTAATAATGTAGCTCCTGAATATTTTTCATAATTATTACCTTTAGGATCAATAATAACAGGTATTTTTGATAAATTAGCTAATTCAATCATAGATTTTATATTACATAATGTTCCTTTATTATAATCAGAAAAAACAATTATATTAATATTAGATATAATTTTTTTAATATTTTCTAAAAGTATATTATTACTATGTATATTTTTATATTTTTTTTCAAAATCTAAACGTAGTAATTGTTTATTTAAAGATAGCACTCGTGTTTTAACTATAGTTTTAAACTTAATGTTTTGGATAAAATTATAATTAACATTATTTTTTTTTAATTTTTTTTTAATAATATTTGCTTCATCATCTATACCTAAAAAACCAAATAATTTCACATTAGCACCAATAGAAGATATATTCATAGCAACATTTGCTGCACCTCCTGGTATATAATTTATATTTGTAATTTTTATTATTGGTACTGGAGCTTCTGATGACATTTTATTTATTAATCCATGAAAATAACGATCTAACATTACATCACCTACTACTAAAACTGTTGTATTATGAAAATCAGATAATATTAATTTCATTTTAATAGTCCATTATAATAATCTTAGTTTATAATTATATTAACAAAATATTAAATAATTTTATTATAAAAAATTTAATATAAATTATATATTTAATATATAAAATTAATATTTTAACAAATTTATAACATAAATTATATTTAATTAGGAGTATAATAATTGAAAATTTATTTAGTTGGTGGTGCTGTTAGAGATATTCTTTTAAATTTAAAATTTTCAGATAGAGATTGGTTAGTAGTTGGAGCTAATATAAATTTAATGCTTAAATTAGGTTTTAAATTGGTTGGAAAAGATTTTCCTGTGTTTTTACATCCAATAACACATGAAGAATATGCTTTAGCTAGAACTGAAAAAAAATCAGGACATGGATATGAAGGATTTATTTATTATTCATCACCTAATATTACATTGCAGGAAGATTTATTACGTAGAGATCTTACTATTAATGCTATTGCGCAGGACCAATCAGGAAAATTTTATGATCCATATAATGGAATAAAAGATATTCATAATAAATTACTTAAACATGTTTCTGATTCTTTTAAAGATGATCCTTTAAGAATATTAAGGGTTGCTCGCTTTGCTGCAAAATTATCAAATTTAAATTTTAAAATTGATAAAAAAACATTTAAATTAATGAAAATAATGAGTGCTTCTGGAGAATTATCTTATTTAAAACCAGAAAGAATTTGGAAAGAAACTGAAAATGCTCTTAAAGGTTTAAATCCACATATATTTTTTATAATTTTAAAAAAATGTGGTGCATTATCTGTACTTTTTCCAGAAATTAATAAATTATATGGTATTCCAGCTCCAGCTAAATGGCATCCTGAAATAGATACAGGGGTTCATACTATGATGACATTATCTATTGCTTCTAAATTAACTTCTAGCATAGAAATAAGATTTGCCGCTTTATGTCATGATGTAGGGAAAGGATTAACTCCTAAAAAATTATGGCCTAGACATCATGGTCATGGTATTGCTGGTATTCCTTTAATTAAAAAATTATGCAAAAGATTAAAAATACCAAATAATATTCGTAATTTAGCTATTTTATCTGCTAAAGTACATGATATGATACATGATATATATAATCAAAAAGCAGAAGTTATACTTAATATATATAATATTATTGATGCTTGGAGAAAACCTTATAGAGTAAAACAAATTGCATTAATTAGTGAATCTGATGCTAGAGGGAGAGCTACATTAGATTCTATTTGTTATAAACAGGGAAAATATTTTATTGATATATATCAACATATATTTAAAATTAATAATAAAGATATAATAAAAGATGGTATTAAAGGATCAAATATTACTAAAATTATAAATCAACGAAGATTAAAATTATTAAAATTATATATTTTTTCTAAAAAATTTAAATAAATTTTATATATAATAATAAAGCAATAAAAATACGATATATAGCAAATAATTTTAAAGAAAAATTATTTATAATATATAAAGAAAACTTAATAGTAATTAAACTAATAATAAATGATAAAATTAAACCTATAATAATAAATTTAATATCTTCTATAGAAAAAATTTGAAAATGTTTATATAATTCCAAAAAACTAGCTCCAAAAATTATGGGTATTGCTATAATAAAACAAAATTCTATTGATATAATACGACTTATTCCTAATAATAAGCTTATTGATAAAATAGAACCTGATCTAGATATACCAGGAAATAAAGATAAACATTGAAAACATCCAATTATCCATACTTGATTATATGTTAAATAATTAATATTACTAATATTAGTTATTTTTGGTTTAAATACTTCAGATAAATATAATATTATACTTCCAAATATTAAACCATAAATAACTGTAATAATATTCATAAAAAATTTAATTTTATTATAAAATAATGATCCAATAATAATTATTGGTAATATAGATATTATTATATGTAATAATGTTATTTTTTTTTTATGATAAGATTCATATATTAAAGAATTATTAATAATTTTTATTATTCTTGACCAAAAAATGATACAAATAGATATTATAGTTCCTAACTGAACTATTACTTCAAAAATTTTTATTTTTTCATCTTCAATTATATTATATATATTACTAAATATAATCATATGTCCTGTAGATGATATAGGTAAAAATTCAGTTAATCCTTCAATTACGCTTAATATGATAATTGTAGAATATTTTAATTTTATCATAATATAAATTTATTTAATAAAAATATTTTTATGTTCATTAATTTTTTAAAAAATTATTTATTAGAATGTAATTCTAATTTAGAATTAATAATAATATTATGTAATTCATTATTGTTTTTTTGTTGAAATTTTTTCATACCAACATATGCAATCATAGCTGCATTATCAGTACATAATTTATTAATATTATAAAAAATTTTGATTCTATTTTTTTTAAAATTTTTAATTAAATATGATCTTAATTTTTTATTAGCACTTACTCCACCTGAAAGAACAAATTTTTTTATATTATATTTTTTTAAAGCCCATAAACTTTTTATAAAAAGAGTATCTATAATAGCATCTTCAAATGCACATGCAATATCTGCTTTTGTCTGAAAATCTAAAAAATCATATTTATTTATAAAATTTTTTGCAAAAGTTTTTAATCCAGAAAAACTAAAATTTAAATTATTTTTATTTTTTATCATTGGTCTAGGAAAAATAAAACGTTTTGAAATACCAAATTGAGCTATTTTAGATAAATTTTTTCCTCCTGGAAATTTTAAACCTAACATTATTGCAATTTTATCTAAAGCTTCTCCAGCTGCATCATCAATATTATTTCCTAATATTTTATATTTTCCAAATTTATAAACATAAATTAATTGTGTATGACCTCCAGATACAACTAAAACAATAAATGGAAAATTTGGTTTATTTTTTTCTAACATAATAGATAATATATGACCTTCTATATGATTAATAGGAATAACTGGTATTTTTAAAGAAAATCCTAGTGTATGTGCAGTAATAGCACCTATCATTAGTGAGTTAATTAATCCTGGTCCTGCAGTATAAGCGATTATATCAATATCATTTATTTTTTTTTTACTAAAAGATAACGTTTTTCTAATTAATGGAATAATTTTTTTTAAATGTTGTCTTGCAGCTAATTCAGGAATAATACCTCCATATTTTATATGTATTTTTTGACTATAAACATTATTTGATAATAATCCATATTTATTATCATAAATGGATATAGCAGTATCATCACATGATGTTTCTATTCCCATTATTAACATTTTTTTCTCTTATAATAATTTAAGTAATACAAATTAATGTAATTAATAAAAAATATTTTATATAGTATATATAATATATGATATAATTTATTTTTTACAATTAATACTAAATAATAGAGATTTAAAAATGCCAGTAATTAAAGTACGTGAAAATGAACCATTTGATTTAGTTTTAAGAAGATTTAAGCGTTCTTGTGAAAAAGCAGGTATTTTATCAGAAGTTAGACGTAGAGAATTTTATGAAAAACCTACAACAAAAAGAAAAAGAGCTAAAGCATCAGCAATTAAAAGACATACAAAAAAAATAATAAGAGAAAATTTAAAAAAAATTCGTTTATATTAATAAGATTATATTTATAACAAATAAATATAAATAATTATTTACTAATTTTAAAAAATATATCATATCAATGAGAACATATATTCCCCGTACATATGTAAGTAATTTACTTCATAAAAGTAATATTTTATTATTAATACAAAATAGAATAAAATTAAAAAAAAGAGGTAAAAATTTTTTTGGATTTTGTCCCTTTCATTTAGAAAAACATCCTTCATTTGTTGTTAGTGAAGAAAAACAATTATATCATTGTTTTGGTTGTGGTATTCATGGTAATATAATTGATTTTATAATGCATTATGATAATCTTAGTTTTATTGAAAGTATTAAACACATAGCAAATTTTTTTGGATTTATAATACCTTATAAAAATAATAGTAAAGATTATATTTCTGATATAGATAAAAAAAAATGTATAAATGATTTAATATTTGATATTAGTAAATTATACAAAGACTCTTTAATAAATTCTTATTTAGGAAAAAAAGCTTATCAATATTTATTGAATCGTGGATTTAATAAAGAAATAATAGATTATTTTACTATTGGTTTTTCCAATAAAAATTTGATTTATTTAATATGTAATAATAAAAAAAAAAAAATTATTTAATTGAAGATTTAAAAATGTTAGTTCATAATAAAAATACAAATAATTATTATGATATTTTTCATAATCGTATAATATTTCCAATTAAAAATATACAAGGTCAAATTATTGGTTTTGGTGGTCGTTCTTTAGATAATAGAGAACCTAAATATTTAAATTCACCTGATAATATTTTTTTTCACAAAAGAAATGAATTATATGGTTTATATGAAATAAAAAAAAAATTTAATTTATTAGAAAAAATTTTAGTTGTAGAAGGATATACTGATGTTATTAGTTTATTTCAATTTAATATAAAATATGTAGTAGCAATTTTAGGAATATCAATTACAAATGAACATATAAAAAAATTATTTCAAATAACTAATAAAATTATTTATTGTTATGATGGTGATAATGCTGGACGAAGAGCTAATTGGTATTCATTAAAAATTAGTTTATCTCATATGGTACAAGGTAAACAAATAAATTTTTTATTACTTCCTGATGGAGAAGATCCTGATAGTTTGATAAAAAAAGGAGGAAAAGTTTTATTTGAAAAATACATTAATAATAGTTTATCATTTTCAGATTTTTTTTTTAAAAGTTTAATAGAAAAAAATAGTCTTAAAAATTGTGAAGAAAAAACTAAATTTATTAATAAAGCTTTATCTTTAATTCATGATATTCCTGATTATATTTTTCAAATTAATTTAATAAAAAAAATAGGAGAAAAAATAGGTATTTTAAATTTTTTTCAAATATATCAGTTAATGATTCAAAAAAAAAATATAAAACAATTATCAAATAATAATTACTTAAATAATTTTAAAAAGACAACAATAAGAATGTTAATTAGTTTATTAATACAAAAACCTAAATTAATAAAGTTTATACCAAAATTAAAATTATTTAAAACATCTAATCTTAATGGATTAAATTTTTTTATTGAATTAATTCAAATTTGTAATAAAAAAAAAATAACAACAGCACAAATATTAGAAAAATATAGAGGAACAAAATTTAAAAAACCTCTTGAAACATTAGCAATATGGAACCATATCGTTCCAAATGAGAAGATAGAAAATTTTTTTATTCATTTAATAAATAAATTAAAAATGAATATTATAGAAGAAAGACAAGAATATTTAATTTTTTTGGAAAGAAAAGAAGGTTTAAATCTTAAAAAAAAAAAAGAATTATGGTCTTTAAATAAAGATTTAGCTAAAATTAAAAAAATTTTTTAAAATATATTAAATTTTAATTTTTTATTAAATATTAGATTGTAATATAATATTATACCTAATAGAATAATAAATTCTATTTATTTTTATAAAATTATAATCTTATAGAATATGATAATAGAAATATGGAATTTTTTATGGAGCATAACTCACAATTACAGTTTAAACTTCTTGTTATACGTGGTAAAGAACAAGGATATTTAACTTATTCAGAAGTTAATGATCATCTTCCGGATGATATTGTTGGTTCCGATCAAATTCAAGATATTATTCAAATGATCAATGATATGGGAATACAAGTAATGGAAGAAGCTCCTGATGAAGATGATTTAATATTAAATCGAAATAATAATGAAAACAATGAAATTGTAGAAGAAGCAGTTGTACAAGTATTATCAACTAAAATAGATTCGGAAATAGGTAGAACTACAGATCCAGTACGTATGTATATGAGAGAGATGGGAACTGTAGAATTATTAACAAGAAAAGGTGAAATTAACATAGCTAAAAGAATAGAAGAAGGTATTAATCAAATACAGTGTACTTTTGCTGAATATCCAAAAGCTATTATCTATCTATTAAAGAAATATGATCAAGTAGAGTTAGGAAATATTCGTTTATCTGATTTAATCAATGGTTTTATTAATATAAATATTAATGAAGAAATTATACTAAATAAAATTATTAATGTTAAAACAAAATTATCTGAAGAAGATGAATCAGATGATAATGAAAATATTATAGATCCTAAATTAGCTAAAGAAAAATTTTCAGAATTAAGAAATCAATACCATATTACATCTTTTATAATAAAAGAAAAAGGTAGAAATCATAATGATTCTATAAATGAAATTAAAAATCTTGCAGAAATATTTAAACAATTTCGTTTAGTATCTAAAGAATTTGATTATTTAGTTAATAATATGCGTTCTATAATGTTACGTATTCGTATACAAGAACGTTATATTATGAAATTATGTATTGAAAAATTTAAAATATCTAAAAAAAAAATTATTTTATTATTTACTTCTAGTAAAATTAATAAAAATAATTTTATTAATCAATTAAAAATATTACAAATAAATAAAAATTTATCATTTTTAGAATTAAATGATTTATATCAAAAAATAGAAAATAGTTTTATACAACTAGTAAAAATTGAAAAAGAAACAGAACTCACTATTAATCAAATAAAAAATATTAATAAAAAAATATTAATAGGAGAGACTAAAGCTAAACGTGCTAAGAAAGAAATGGTTGAAGCTAATTTAAGATTAGTTATTTCTATTGCAAAAAAATATACTAATAGAGGGTTACAGTTTCTTGATTTAATTCAAGAAGGTAATATTGGTTTAATGAAAGCAGTAGATAAATTTGAATATAGAAGAGGTTATAAATTTTCTACTTATGCTACTTGGTGGATAAGACAAGCTATAACGAGATCCATTGCTGATCAAGCTAGAACTATAAGAATTCCAGTGCATATGATAGAAACTATTAATAAATTAAATCGTATTTCCAGACAAATACTACAAGAAATTGGTAGAGAACCTACTCCTGAAGAATTATCAGATAAAATGATGATACCAGAAGATAAAATTAGAAAAGTATTGAAAATAGCAAAAGAACCTATATCAATGGAAACTCCTATAGGAGATGATGAAGATTCACATTTAGGTGATTTTATTGAAGATAACACATTAGAGTTACCATTAGAATCAGCTACTTCAGAAAATTTACGTTTAGCTACATATAATATTTTATCTAGTTTAACTCCTAGAGAAGCTAAAGTATTAAGAATGAGATTTGGTATAGATATGAATACTGATCATACGTTAGAAGAAGTAGGAAAACAATTTGATGTAACTAGAGAAAGAATACGTCAAATAGAAGCTAAAGCATTAAGAAAATTACGTCATCCAAGTCGTTCAGAAATACTTAAAAGTTTTTTAGATGATTAAATTTATTTAATTATTTTTGATATAATCAAATAGTTTATTATTTATAATTATTATTTTGATTATATCAAATAATTTAAATGGTAATATTATAATATTTGATTATATTCTTCTTTACGTATTGTTAATATTTCACATCCATTATTATTTACTAAAATAGTATGTTCATATTGTGCAGATAAAGTTTTGTCTTGTGTTTTTACAGTCCATCCATCATTTTTTAAATAAACATGATGTTTTCCTATATTTATCATAGGTTCAATAGTAAAAACCATACCTGATTTTAATATAATTCCATTATCATAAGAATCATAATGTAAAATTTGTGGTTCTTCATGAAATTTTTTTCCAATACCATGACCACAATATTCTCTTACAATAGAAAATTTTTTAGATTCAATATATTTTTGAATAGTTTTACCAATTAAATTTAAACGAATACCAGGTTTAATTATACTAATAGCTTTATATAAACTTTTTTTCGTAGTTAAACATAATGACTTAGATTTTTTAGATAAGTAATCACCAACAACAAACATTTTAGAAGTATCACCATAATAATTATTATTTAATATAGTTACATCTATATTTAAAATATCACCATATTTTAAATATTCTTGTTTACTAGAAATACCATGACATACAACATCATTAACAGAAATACAAACAGATTTTGGATATCCTTTATATCCTAATGCAGCAGGTTTAGCCTTTTGAATATTTATAATATAATCATGACATATATTATTTAATTGTTCTGTATTAATACCAGGTTTTATATATTTTTCAATCATTTCAAGAACTTCTGCTGCTAATTTACATGATTTATGTATTTTTTTTATTTCTTCATAATTTTTAATTAAAATAGTCATTAATATTTACATATAATTATTAATTGTATAATAATTAATATTACATTATAAATAACTGATAAATAATAATTTTTTTATAAAAATTATTATTATATAGAAATCGTTAATATAAAAAATAATAAATAGGAGTGTAATAATGGATATATCTATAAATAAAATGTTTAATGTTGGTGTACATTTTGGACATCAAACTCGTTATTGGAATCCAAAAATGAAAGAATTTATCTTTCATCATCGTAATAAAATACATATCATTAATTTAGACAAAACTATTTCCATGTTTAATATTGCTTTAAGAGAATTAAAAAAAATTAGTTCTCGTAAAGGAAAAATTTTGTTTGTAGGTACAAAGAAATCAGCTTCAAATTTAATTAAAGAAACAGCTGATACTTGTCATCAATTTTTTGTTAATCATCGTTGGTTAGGAGGTATGTTAACAAATTGGAAAACTGTAAAACAATCTATTAAAAGATTAAAAGAATTAGAAATTCAAAGTAAAGATGGTACATTTATCAAATTAACAAAAAAAGAAGCGTTAATTCGAACAAAAGAATTATTAAAACTAGAAAAAAGTTTAGGAGGTATAAAAAATATGGGAGGATTACCTGATGCATTATTTATAGTAGATGCTAATTATGAAAAAATTGCAATTAAAGAAGCAAATAAATTAAATATTCCAATATTTGCTATTGTCGATACAAATTCAAATCCTGAAAACATTAATTTTGTTATTCCTGGAAATGATGATGCTATACGTGCTATAAAATTATATTTATATTATGTAAAAAAAGCTATTTTAAAAAATTAAATAATAATCTAAAATTAAAAAATAAAATTTAATAAAAATTAGATTTATTTACAAATAAAGAGAAATTTAATGATTAAAATTAATGCTAATAAAGTAAAAGAATTAAGAAATATTACTGGTATAGGAATTATGGAATGTAAAAAAGCACTGATAGAAACAAAAGGAAATATAAAATTAGCTATAGATTATATTCGTAAATATTCAAAAATACAATCTATTAAAAAATCAAGTTTTATAACAAAAGAAGGTTTTATTATAGATTATATTAATAATGATTATGGAATATTATTAGAAATAAATTGTCAAACTGATTTTGTAGCTAAAGATAATAATCTTAATAATTTTGCTAAAAATATAATTAAATATTCTTTTGAAAAAAAAATTACGAATTTAACTAAAATAAAAAATATTTTTAAAGAAAAAAGAATACAGTTAATTAATATTATGAAAGAAAATATTATTATTCGTCGTTTAGGTGTAATTAAAGGAAATTTTATAGGAACATATCTTCATCATACTAAACGTATTGGTGTAATAGTACAATCTGATATAGATAATCCAGCAGCAATTAAAAAAATAGCTATGCATATAGCTGTATTAAAACCACAATATATCAGTAAAAAAGATATATCTAAAAAAATTATTAAAGATGAATATACATTACAAATGGAAATTGCAAAACAATTTAAAAAACCTTTTAATATAATAGAAAAAATAGTACAAGGACGTGTAAATAAATTTATAAATAATATAACTTTAATTAATCAACAATTTTTATTTGATACTAATAAAACAGTACTACAATTTTTAGATGAAAATCATATTATTATTTCTAAATTTATACGTTTTGAATTAGGTGAAAAATTACTTTAAAATTAATCGTTATGTTTAGTATATTTTAAAATAAATAAAAATTTTAATTATGTATAATTAGTATTATGAAAACAAAAAATAAATTAATTTATAAAAGAGTAATTATTAAAATTAGCGGTGAATTTTTACAAGATAAAAATGATTTAAGTTTAACTATAAATATTAATCAATTAAATTATATAATTCAAGAAATAAAAAAAATATTACCTTTAGGAATACAAATTGGTATTATTATAGGAGGAGGTAATTTATTTAGAGGAAAATCTATTGTATTAAATAATAATCTTGATCGTATAATTGCTGATCAAATGGGAATTTTAGCAACTATAATAAACGGATTAGCATTATATAATTCTATGAAACTTTATTTAAAAAATATATATTTAATGTCATCTATAAAAATTAATGGTATTTGCAATGAATATAATATAATAAAAGCTAGAGATTTAATTAATCATAACATTATTATATTATCAGGAGGTATTGGTAATCCTTTATTTACAACTGATACAACTGCTTCCTTAAGAGGAATTGAATTAGCAGTTGATGCTATATTAAAAGCAACAAAAGTTGATGGAGTATATTCTAAAGATCCTGTAGTAAATTACGATGCAAAATTTTATAATAAATTAACATATGATTATGTTTTAAAAAAAAAAATACAAGTAATGGATGATACTGCTCTTATTTTAGCTCGTGATTATAATATTCCAATCCATATATTTAATATCAATAAATCAGGATCATTATATCGTGTTCTTACAGGAAAAAAAGAAGGTACCATAATATCATTATAATTTTACTTCTAAATTTAAATACATGGACAATAATATGTATAATTATATATTACAAAATAATGAAGATAATATGAAAAAATGTTTAAATATTTTTAAAAATAAAATTAATTCAATATATATTAATAGAATATCTCCAAGTTTATTTGATAATATCAATATTAAAATTTCTAATAAATTTACATTAATAAAATATATAGCTAATATAGTAGTAGAAAATTCAAATACTTTAAAAATTACTCCATTTGATTTTTTAATGTTAAAAAAAATTGAAAAAGCTATATTATTGTCAAATTTAAATTTAAATATTAAATCAATAACATCACAGAATATTTATGTTATAATACCTCCGCTTACAGAAACTAGAAGAATTAATATGATTAAAATAATAAAGAAAGAAAGTGAAAAAAATCGTATTAATATACGTAATATTAGAAGAGAAACTAATAATAAAATTAAATTTTATTTAAAAGAAAAAACAATAGATAAAAATGAAGAAAAAAAATTATATAAATGTATTCAAAAACAAACAATTTATTATATAAAATTAATCTCTGATATTTTAGAAAAAAAAAAAGAAGAATTATTAAATTTTAAATAAAAATTAATTTTTATTTAAACGTTTTTTAATATTATATATATTAATTGGATAATATGAAATACTTAACTATATTAGGTTCAACAGGATATATAGGAAGAAATGTTTTATCAGTTGTTTTAACAAATCCTGAATTATTTAAAATAAAAGTATTAGTTTCTCATAGTAATGTAGAATTAATGACTAAACAATGTATTTTATTTAATCCTGATTATGCAGCTATGTTTAAGCAAAATGCAGCTGAAAGATTAAAAAATAATTTATCTAATACTGAAATAAAAACACAAATATTATTTGGTGAACAAAAGATAGAACAATTAGCATCTTTAGATGATGTAGATCAAGTTATTGCTGCTATAAATGGAACAGCAGGATTTTTATCGGTATTATCAGCTATTAGAGCAGGAAAAAATGTTTTATTAGCAAATAAAGAATTAATTGTTATTTCTGGTAATATTTTAATGTATGAAGCTAAAAAATTTAAAGCAAAAATTTTACCTCTTAATAAAAATCATAGTTCTATTTTTCAAATGATGCCTATAAATATTCAAAAACAGTTAGGATTTTGTAATTTAAATCAAAATAATATTCAAAAAATTATTCTTACTAGTTCCGGAGGTCCCTTTTTACATACTTCAAAAAAAAAATTTAAATATATTAATATAAAAGATGTATGTAATTGTGCATATAGCAATATGAAAAAAAAATTAATAATTAATTCAGCAACTATGATGAATATAGGATTAGAATATATAGCTAGTAAATATTTATTTAATGCACAAAAAAATCAAATGGAAATTATTATTCATCCTGAATCAAAAATTAATGCTATGATAAAATTTAAAGATAGTAGTATTTCAACTCAGTTAAGTATTTCTGATATACGTATTTTTATTGCTAGTATGATAAATTGGCCAATTAAAATAAATTCTGGAGTTGAACAAATTAATTTACATGAATTAAAATTTTTAACGTTTTTAAAACCAGATTTTATAAAATATTCTTGTTTAAAATTAGCAATTGAAGTTTGTTTTGCAAATAATATTTCATCTTCTATAATATTAAATGCAGCAAATGAAATAGCTGTAAAATCTTTTATAGAAAAAAAAATATCATTTGATGATATTTCTTCTTTAAATCATACTATAATTAATACATTATCTTTTAATAATCCTAAATCTATACATGATATATTATGGATAGATAATTACGTACGTAAATATACTAAATATATATTAAAAAATAAATTTAAAAAACATTAACTAAATGTATATTATTTTATTAATAAAAGTAAAATGATAATTAATCAAACAAATTTAAAAATGAAAAAATTATCTTACCCAAATCATGTAGCTATTATTATGGATGGTAATAGAAGATGGGCTAAAAAAAAAAATACATGGAAATTTTCAGGTCATAAAGAAGGAGTAAATACTATAAAAAAAATTATTAATTCAGCATTATATTTTAAATTAAAAGTATTAACATTATATGCTTTTAGTAGTGAAAATTGGAAAAGATCTATTAATGAAATTAAATTTTTAATGAATTTATTTACTAAAGTATTAGATAATGAAGTAGTAAATTTTAAAAAAAAAAATATATGTTTAAAAATTATTGGTAATATTAATAAATTTGATATAAATTTACAGAAATCTATTATTAAAGCTGAAAATTTTACTAAGAATAATAGTGGATTAATTTTAAATATAGCTGTTAATTATGGAGGTCGTTGGGATATTATTTCAGGTGTAAAAAAAATTATTATAGAAATTCAAAAAGGTTTATTAAATTCTAATTCAATTAATGAATATATTTTTTCTAAATATTTATGTTTAAATAATATAATTCCTGTAGATTTAGTAATAAGAACTGGAGGAGAATTACGTATTAGTAATTTTTTAATCTGGCAAATTGCTTATTCAGAGCTTTATTTTACTAAAATATTATGGCCTGATTTTAATGAAGAAAATTTTAAAAATGCTTTAGAAGAATTTTCTAAAAGAAAACGACGTTTTGGTGGTAATATTGATAATTAAAATTATTATAAAATATTATTTTATGAAAAATTATATAATTGAAATTATATAATTAATAATTATTTATATTTTAATATTTAGAGGAGTTGATATGTTGTTTAATGTTATTTGGGATATAATAATATTTATTATAACTTTAAGCACATTAATAATGGTACATGAATTTGGACATTTTTATGTTGCACGTTATTTTAACGTATATGTTGAATGTTTTTCTATTGGTTTTGGAAAAAGAATATTACAATATCGTAATAAATATGGAACTAATTTTGTAATTAGATTAATACCTTTAGGTGGCTACATAAAAATGCCTAATAATCATCATATTACAACTAATCAAATAAAATATATAAATAAATATAAGTTATTATATTTTAATAATTTAATTTTTTTAAAAAAAATTTTAATTATACTTTCTGGTCCTATATCTAATTTAATATTTGCAGTAATAATTTATTGGACTATTTTCTTTATAGGGTTCCCTATTAACAAACCTATTATTAATGAAATTTATTATTCTTCATTAGCGGATATTTCTGGTCTAGCTCCTAATACAATAATAAAAGAAGTTAATGGAATAAAAACTCCTGATTGGGATACCATTAATACAATATTAATTCAAAATCTAAATAGTAATATTATTGATATAGGTGTTAGTAATATAAATTCAAATATTTTACTAAAGAAAAAAATAATTACTAAAAAAAATTTTATTAAAAATAATAAAGATAATTTAATATTAAGTTTAGGTATTTTACCAAAAGGATTTACAATTAATCCTATTATTATTAAAATTATTCATGATTCACCTGCAGAAAAAGCAAAATTTAATATAGGAGATAAAATTTTAAAGATACAAGGAAATAATTTTACAAATTGGTATAATTTTCAAAAAATTATTGCTAGTAATATTAATAAAACTATTTCTATTACTATAGAAAGAAATAAAAAAAATATAAATATTGTTTTTCTTAATAAAGAATATTTAAATAATAAAAAAAATGGATTTATAGGGTTAATTCCAAAAATAGTACATATCAAAGATAATACTCCTATTGTTACATATAAATATAATATTTTCGAATCTTT
Organism: Enterobacteriaceae endosymbiont of Plateumaris rustica; assembly: GCF_012562965.1. Taxonomy (GTDB): domain Bacteria; phylum Pseudomonadota; class Gammaproteobacteria; order Enterobacterales; family Enterobacteriaceae. The sequence continues at coordinate 261,786 of NZ_CP046228.1, read as the reverse complement.
TATTAAAGCAATAAATAAAACTTATATATTAATTAAATTAATGTTCATAATTATTATTAATTTATTTCATGGAAACATAAATTTTCATACTATTAATGGACCTATTTCAATTGCACGTAATGCTGGAATATTGTCTCGTGATAATTTTTTATATTATTTTATATTTTTAGCTTTAATTAGTATTAATCTTGGTATAATAAATTTATTACCTATTCCAGTATTAGATGGAGGTCAAATATCTTTTTTATTATATACTAAAATTACAGGTCATAAATTATCAGAAAAAATACAAGAATTAATATATAATATTAGTTTAATATTTTTATTTTTAATAATGGGGATTGCATTAATCAATGATTTTTTACAATTATAAAAAAAATATTTCTTTTAAGATAAAACAAATTAAATATTTAATATTATGTATTATCTTAATGATAAGTACTAATATTTATTGTACATCTGTAGATTCTAATCAAAAAAATATTTTTTGTATAAATAAAATTATAATTTTTGGATTAGAAAAATTTAATAAAAATAAAATAATACAAAATTTACCTATAAAAAAAGGAGATTATATTAATAATGAAGATTTAACTAAAATAATACATATGTTATTTAATATTGGTATATTTGAAAACATAAGTATATTTAGAGAAAAAAATGATATAGTAATAAAGTTTTTAGAAAAACCTGTTATTTCTAATATTTTTTTTAATGGGAATAAACTTATTAAAAATAATATTTTACAAAATATAATTGAAAATATTGGAATAACTAAAGGAATAATTGTTGATTATCCAATATTATTTTTTATTAAAAAAGAAATAGAACATATTTATTTAGATAATGGAATGTTTAATTCTAAAATTATAATTAAAATTATTAAAAAACCTCATAATAATATTATTATTAAATTTTTAATACATGAAGGAAAAATATCAAAAATAAAACAAATAAATATTTTAGGAAATCATTTTTATACTAAAGAATATTTATTATTCTATTTAAAATTAAATTCTGGAAGATCTTTTATAGATTTTTTCCTAAATAATAATTATCATACACAATATATTAATAATGATATAGAAAATTTAAAAAATTTTTATTTAAATAAAGGATTTGCTCTTTTTAAAATAGAATTTATTAGTCATAATTTTTCATATGATAAAAAGGACATATATATTACTTTAAAAATTAATGAAAATAAAAAATTTAAATTTAGTAAAATTATATATTTTATAAATAAAAAAGAATTTTTAAATAAAATAAAAAATTTAATAAAAATTAAATCAGGAGATTTATATAATAATAAGAAAATTATACAAACTAAAAATAAAATAATAAATTTTTTAGGAAAATATGGATATCTATATCCTCAAATTCAAATTTTTAATAAATTTAATATAAATAATAGTTCTGTTCAAATAAGATATAATATATATACTGGTAAAAAATATTTTGTAAGAAAAATAGAATATTTAGGAAATTATTTAACAAAAGATAAGATTTTGCGTAATGAAACTATGCAAATGGAAAATACTTGGTTTGATAGTTATTTGATAAAAAAAACTAAAAGACGTTTAAATTTATTAGGATATTTTGATAACATAGAAGTGTTTTTTAAAAAAAATAATGACTTAAATAATACAATAGATTTAATTTTTAAAGTTAATGAACGAGATAATGGAACATTTAATATTCATTTTGGTTACGGAACTAATAATGGTTTATCATTACAATCAGATATAGGTGAAGATAATTTTTTAGGAACAGGAAATGATATTAATATTAAAGTTAATACAGATTCATTAGAAACTTATTTAGAATGTTCTTTAATGAATTCTTATTTTTTAAAAAATAATATTAGTTTAGGAACAAAATTATTTTTTCATAATTTTAAAACAAAAGATTCAAATCTTATAAATAAAAGTAGAGGTATTTCAGGAATACTAACTTATCCTATTAGTAAAAATTTAAAAATACAAAATAAACTTGAATATAATATTAATAATTTTTTAAATACTAAACCTCAAATAGATATTTGGCACTATTTAATAAAATTAGGTTATAAATTAAATTTAAATTATAAAAATACTTCTTATATTATAAATAATTTAAATTTAAATAATTCATTAATTTTAAATACCTTAAATGATAAATTTTTACCCAGAAAAGGTAATCTTAGTATTTTAAATATAATTTTTAATTTACCGATATCTAAAGATTATTATTATAAAATAAATTTTAATAATTCTACATATATTCCTTTATATTCTTTTACAAAAAATCATAAATTAAATAAATTTTCAAAAATTATTTTTTTATTAAAAAGTAATATTGGCTATGGACACGGTTTTTTAAATAGAAATTTTCCTTTTAATAAAAATTTTTATTTAGGTGGACAAGAAACACTACGTGGTTTTAAAATAAGTCATGTAGGTCCAAAAGCAATTTATTATAATTCATCAAAATATTTTTGTAAAAATAAACATATGATCTGTACATCTAATGATTATATTGGAGGTAATTTAATAGCTAATTTCAGTACTGAATTAATTTTTCCTATTCCTTTTATAAAAGAAGAATATAAAAAAAATATAAATACTTCTATTTTTTTAGATTTTGGAAATATTTGGGATACTTTACTTGAAGATAATTATTTAATAAAACTATATAAACTTTCTAAAAAAAATATTTTAATTAATATGAGATCTTCTATTGGTATTTCTTTTAAATGGCATTCTCCTTTTGGAATAATAATTTTTTCTTATGCATATCCTTTAATTAAATATGATCAAGATCAAGTTGAACAATTTCAATTTAATATAGGAAAAATTTAATAAAAATTTTAAATTTAATAATAAAATTTCTTATATATTTAATATTAAATATGTGCTTATGTATTAATTATAGATTAATAATATTAGTTAAAAAGTTTAATATAAAATGAACAAAAAAAATTTTATTCATTTACATGTTCATAGTGATTATTCTATGAAAGATGGATTAGCAAAAATTGATCATTTAATTAAAAGAACAGCTGAATTTAATATGCCTGCAATAGCAATTACTGATATTACAAATATATTTGGTTTAATAAAATTTTATAAAAAAGCTCATAATTCGGGAATTAAAGCAATTATTGGATCTGAATTTATAATAAAAAATTGTATTAATTTACATAGTTATTTTACTAAAATAATTATTTTAGCAAAAAATAATATTGGTTACTATAACTTAAAATTATTAATATCTGATGCTTATAAAGGTGGTTATGATAATTTTATTGGACCTTTTATAACATATAAAATGTTAGTTAAATATAATAAGGGTTTAATTATATTATCAGGAGGAGTTAAAGGAGATATTGGAAAAAATATTTTAAGTAAAAATATTTTTTTAGTTGAAAAAATTATTAATTTTTATAAAAAATATTTTCCAAATAATTTTTATATAGAATTAACTCGTACTAATCGTATCTATGAAGAAAAATACATATATTTAATTTTAAATATAGCTAATGATTTTAATTTACCCGTTGTTGCCACTAATGAAGTATGTTTTTTAGATAAAAAAGATTTTTTAACTCATGAAATTCGTGTATCTATTAATAAAGGTTATACTTTAAATCAATTTAAAAAAAAATCTAATTATAGTTCTGAGCAATTCTTTCGTAGTGCTAAAGAAATGAATGAATTATTTCATGATATTCCTGAAGCATTAGAAAATAGTATAGAAATAGCAAAAAGATGTAATGTTTTTTTAAGATTAGGTAAATATTTTTTACCTAAATTTAATAATAGTGTAAATAATAAAGACTTTCTTATTAAAAAAGCAAAAATTGGTTTGAAAAAACGTTTAAAAAATTTATTTCCTGATATACAAATAAGAAATTTAAAAAAAAATATATATAAAAAAAGATTATTAAAAGAATTAGATGTTATTAATAAAATGAATTTTCCTAGTTATTTTCTTATAGTTATGGAATTTGTTCAATGGTCTAGAGATAATAATATACCTGTTGGACCAGCTAGAGGTTCTGGTGCTGGATCATTAGTTGCATATTGTTTAAATATTACTAATATAGATCCAATTAAATTTGATTTAATCTTTGAAAGATTTCTTAATCCAGAAAGAATCTCATTACCAGATTTTGATATTGATTTTTGTATGGAAAAAAGAGATTTAGTTATTGAACATGTAAAAAATGTATATGGTCATGAAAAAGTATCTCAAATCATAACATTTGGTACAATGACAGCTAAAGCAGTAATTAGAGATGTTGGAAGAGTATTAGGATATCCTTATGATTTTATCAATCGTATTTCAAAATTAATTCCTTTAGATCTCGGTATAGGTTTAAAAAAAGCTTTTATTATGAATAAAAAATTATCTAATTTATATAAATCAGATAATAATGTAAAAGAATTAGTAAATGCTTCATTGAAATTAGAAGGTACTATTCGTAATATTGGTAAACATGCTGGAGGTGTTGTTATATCACCATGTAAAATAACAAAATTTACTCCTATATATTGTGATAGTCAAGGAGAAAATATTGTTACTCAATTTGATAAAGATGATATAGAAGATATTGGATTAGTAAAATTTGATTTTTTAGGATTAAGAACATTAACTGTAATTGATCATGCATTAAAAATAATTAATAAACAAAATAAAAAAAAAAATAAAGTATTAATTGATATTAATTCTATTAATTTAAATGATAAAAAAATTTATTCATTTTTAAAAAAAGCTAACACAACTGCAATATTTCAATTAGAATCTAAAGGTATAAAAGATTTAATAAAAAAATTAAAACCAGATAATTTTGAAGATATTATTTCTTTGTTAGCTCTTTTTCGTCCTGGTCCGTTACAATCTGGTATGGTTGAAAATTTTATTAATAGAAAAAATGGCAAAGAAATTATTTCTTATCCAAATATTAAATGGCAACATAATAAATTAAGATCAGTATTAAAATCTACATATGGTATTATTTTATATCAAGAACAAGTTATGAAAATAGCTCAAGTACTTGCTGGATATAGTTTAGGAAAAGCTGATGTTTTACGTAGAGTTATTAGTAAAAAACAATACAAAGAAATGTCTAAACAAAGATTTTATTTCTTACAAGGATCAAAAAAATTAAATATTGATAATAATTTATCAATGAAAATTTTTGATTTTTTAGAAAATTTTGCATCTTATGGTTTTAATAAATCTCATTCTGTAGGTTATGCATTAATATCATATCAAACACTTTGGTTAAAAGTATATCATCCATCGGAATTTATGGCTGCTGTATTAACATCTGAAATGGATAATACAGAAAAAATTATTAATTTAGTAAAAGATTGTTGGAATATTAAAGTAAATTTATTACCACCTAATATTAATACTAGTATATATGAATTTCATGTAAATCAAGAAGGTAATATTGTATATGGTTTTGGAGCAATAAAGGGAATAGGAAAACATCAAACAAAACATATTTTAAATATTAGAAAAAAATACGGTCCATATAAATCAATTATTGATTTATGTGTAAATACAAATTTTAAAAAAATTAATAAACGTGTTATAGAAAAATTAATAACTTCTGGTGCAATGGATTGTTTTAAACATAATAGAGGAATTTTATTTAATAAATTAAATGAAACTATACAAATAGCTCAACAGTATTTAAAGATAAAAAAAACAGGTCAAATAGATATGTTTAATTTGATCAGTCAAAATTATAATATATTAAATAATATAAATTTAATTTGGTCAAAAAAAGAAAAATTTTTAAAAGAAAAAAATACTTTAGGATTTTATTTATCTGGTTATCATTTTATTGAATTTTTTCAAGATATAAAATATTTTTTTAATATTAATTATATAAAAGATATCCAATTTTTTTATAAAAAAAATATTTATAATTTAAGGATAGCAGGAATTATTAGTAATATACATTATATTACTAATACAAAAAAAGATAAAATAATAGCTTTTGATATTAATGATAATACAAAAATAATAGAAGTAAATTTGACATTAGATCTTTTTAATAAATTTTATTCTTTAATAAAATTAGAAAATATTCTTATTATAAAAGGATTAGTATTTTTTGATAATTTTATCAAAAAATTTAAATTACAAGGAAATAATTTAATAGATATTAATACATTTTATAAAAAATATATATATAGTATTTCAATAATTATTGAAGAAAAAAAAATATTTTTGAAAAAGAATTTCTTTGATATTTTAAAGAAATTCTTTTTCAAAAATAATAACATTAAAGGTGTACCTATATATTTTTATTATAAAAATAAAAATATAAAAATATATAATAATAAGGTGTATAAGATATTAATTAATGATATTTTATTAATTCAATTAAAATATATATTAAAAAAAAATAAATTAAAATTAAAACTTAATTTTAATTAACATAAAATTAAATATACAAAAATGATATTTACAAAAAAAATACAGTTTATTTTACATAAATTACAAAAAATATTAGTAGCTTATAGTGGAGGATTAGATTCTACAGTTTTATTATTTAATTTAGTTAAATTACGTAAAAAATATCCTTATATAAAATTAAGAGCTATTCATATTAATCATAATTTGAACTTTTATTCAAAAGAATGGTCTAAAATATGTTTTTTAAAATGTCAAAAATGGAATATACCAATAATATGTAAAAATATAATTTTAAATCATAAGAAAGGTAATATTGAAGAAAAAGCACGTATAGAAAGATATAAAATATTTAATAATATTATTGAAAATAATGAAATTATAGTAACAGCTCATCATTTAGATGATCAATATGAAACTATTTTATTATTTTTGAAAAGAGGTAGTGGTCCAAAAGGATTATCAGGAATATCTCAAACACATATTATAAATAAATTACGATTATTTCGTCCTTTATTAAATATAAGTCGTAAAGAATTATTAAATTATGCTATGAAAAATAATTTAGATTGGATAGAAGATCAAAGTAATTTAAATAATAAATATGATCGAAATTTTTTACGTAATATAATTTTACCACATCTACATTATAGATGGCCTTTTTTTAAAAAATCTGTATTAAAAACTTCATCTATTTGTCGTGAACAAGAAGAATTAATAACAGATTTACTAAGTTCAGTCATGAAAAAATTAATACAATATAATAATAGTTTATTTTTTATTCCTTTACATAAATATAGTATTATAAAAAGAAATACTATAATTAGGAAATGGATTGAATATAATAAATGTCAAATGCCTTCCAGAAAAGTATTATCAATAATATGGGAAGAAGTTGTATGTTCGAAATCAAATTTTAAATCATATGTAAAAATAAGCAATTATCAAATTAGAAAATACAATTCATGTTTATATTGTATAAAAAATTTTTTTACTTTAAAAAATAATATTTATAAATGGATTAATGTATTAATCCCGTTTATATTACCCAATAATTTAGGAAAATTAATCTTTTTAAGTAAATATAAAAAAAATACTCTTCAAATAAGAAAACCTAAAAAAAAAGAAATAGTATTTATAAAATTTTATATTACTGGTGAATATTATTTTTTAAATCTTAAAAAAAAAAACAAAATACATAACATATGGAATAAACTTAATATTCCTATATGGGAAAGAAATAACATTCCATTATTATTTTATAATAATATATTTATTGCTGAATTACAAAATAATTTAGTAACAATAGAAGGAATTAATAACGAAAAAGAAGAAAATTTTATCTTTTGGGATAAAAATTTTAATTAAATTTTTCTTTATTTATAATAAAATCAATAATTTTATTTATAGATATTATTTGTTTTTCTCCTGTTTTTCGAAATTTATATTCAACATTATTATTTATAATATTATTATTATTAATAATAATTATATGAGGTATTCCAATAAGATCTATATCTTTAAACATAACTCCAGGACTTTCTTTTCTATCATCTAAAATTACTTCTATTTTTAAAGAAATAAATTTTTGATAAATATCAAAACAAATTTTTTTAATTACACTATATTTATACATATTTATTGGTATTATTGCGACTTTAAATGGGGCAAGAGATGAAGGCCAATATATACCATTATTATCATGATTTTGTTCTATAATTGCTGCAATTATACGAGAAATTCCAATTCCATAACATCCCATATATAAAGGAATTTTTTCTTTTTTTATATTTTGTATAGTAACATTCATTAATTTAGAATATTTTGTACCAAGTTGAAAAATATGAGCTATTTCAATACTTTTATTAATAATTAATGAATTTTTTTTATTACAAGTTAAATTTTTATTATATATTTTACGAATATCTTGAATATTATTTGGAATTGGTAAATCTCTTTTCCAATTAATATTAATATAATATTTATTGTTAATATTTGAACCTATAATAAAATTACTCATATTAATTACAGAATAATCAGCAATTATTGGTATATTTAAATTAATAGGACCTAAAGAATATTGATTTACTTTAAAAAGACTAATAATATCTTTCTCAGATAAAATACTTAATGGTTTTAATATATTTTCATTTAATTTTTCTATTTTATTAATATTTATTTTATAATCACTTCTAATTAGTAAAGCAAGTAAAGAAAATTTTTTTTCCGTAGTTTTAACTATAATAGTTTTAATAATATTACTAGTTGATGAATTAAGTTTTTTAGCAATATATTTAAAATTTACTGATTTGTTAATTTTTATTAATTTTTTAATTAAAAAATTTTTATTAATATTTATTTTCTTTTTAGAAATAAAAAATTTTACTAAATTAGTATTATATGCATTTCCCGATTTTGATAATGCAATAGAATCTTCTCCATTATTAGATAATATATGAAATTCATGAGAAATTTTTCCACCTATAATACTATTATCTCCTTTTATAATATAATATTTTAATTTAATTAAATCAAAAATTTTTTTATATGTATCTAATATAATATTATATGTTTTTTTTAGAGATTTTTCATTAAGATGAAAAGAATACGCATCTTTCATTAAAAATTCTTTAGAACGTACTACACCCAAACGAGATCTAATTTCATCACGAAATTTTACTTGAATTTGATATAAATTTAAAGGTAAATTTTTATATGATTTTATTTCATTATTAATTAGATAAGTAATAACTTCTTCATGAGTAGGTCCTAAAAAAAAATTTCGTTTATTACGATCTATTATTTTAAATAATTCATCTCCGTAATCATAAATACGTCCACTAACTTCCCATATATTACTAGGTTGTATTATAGGCATTAAAATTTCAATAAAATTTATATTATTCATTTGTTTACGTATTATTTTTTTAAAATTTTTAATAATTCTTAAACCTGTTGGCAACCAAGTATATATTCCTGAAGATAATTGTTTAATCATACCAGATTTTATCATTAAATAATAACTATTGATTTTATTAGTTGGAATTTTGTTTTTAGATGTAAAAAATAAATATTTACTAGCTAACATTAGTTTTAACCTATTAGTAATAAATTAAATACATATTTTTTATATTTGATAAATAATTAAATTGTATTATATTAACAAATAAAATAATGTAACCAATTAGAAAATAATAAATTACCATGACTTCTCCAATTAACTTTAGGAGTTAATGAAATATCGTTATTAGGAAAATAATTAAATGGAATTAAAGATTTTAAATTAACATTTAAATCAGATTTATATTCTTTAGCTATAGTTTCTGCATCATATTCTGGATGACCAGTAATAAAAGTATATTTTTTATTTTTACTAGTTAATAAATAAGCTCCTGCTTTTTCAGAAATAGATAAAATATTTAAATCAGTATAATTTTTTATTATATCTATAGAAAAATTAGCATATCTAGAATGTGGAACAAAAAAATAATCATCAAAACCTTTTGTTAAAAGATTATTTTTAAATAAAGTTTTATGTTTAAATATTCCTGATAATTTAAATTTATTATTTTTTTTAGGTATATCATATAATATATTTAATATTGCTTGTACTGACCAACATATAGACAAAACATAATTTACATGATTTTTTGCCCATTCAATTATTTTTACAAATTTTTTCCAATATCTAATTTCAGTAAAATTAATTAATCCTAAAGGAGCACCAGTAATAATTAATCCATCAAAATATTCATTATAAATTTCTTCTAAAGTAAAATAAAATTTTTTTGTATGTTTTATAGAAGATATATTATTAGATTGAGAATCATTTATACATAATAAAAATAAATTTATTAACAAAGGAGAATTAGATAATAATCTAATAAGTTGATTTTCTGTATCTATTTTTTTAAACATAAGATTTAAAATAATAATTTTTTTTGAACAAAATATTTTTTTATAATTTTTTGATTTAGTTAATAAAATTATATTTTCTTTTTTTAAAAAATTAATAGCAGGTAATTCTTCCGGAACTATTATTGGCATATTTCTACCTTTTTTTATAACATAAAATTATATTTATAATATTTATTAAAATATTTATTAAAATATTTTATTTTTTTTATTAAAAATAAGAAAATTTATTAACATTATGTTTTGTAATATCAGAAATTCCCTTTAATTCAGTAAAATTATTTAATAATTCTTTTTCAATCCAATATTTAAAAGTATTATTAATCATAGAACAACCTTTACAACCTCCATAAAATTCTAACATTAATAAATAGTCTTGAGTAATTTTTTTTAATATTACATAACCTCCATGATTTAATAATTTAGGATTAATTTTCTCTTTTAAAAATAAATTGATTTTTTCTTTTAAAAAAATTAATTTTTTATTATTTTTATTAGTATCTTTTTGTGTTATTGTGAATGTTAATTTTTTATTAAAAGTATCATTAATTAAATCTATTTTTAATTTTTGTAGTAATTGAAAATTATTTTTTTCGATAAATATAGAAAAATTTTTTAACTGAAATTCAAAATCAGTATCTTTTATTTCTTTTTTATCACAAAAATAAACATTTCCTTTAAAAGAATTATTTTTATTATTAATAATTCTAATTCTTATTAGTTTATTTTTTTTGGAAGATAATAAATAATAAAGATATTTTTCTGCCATGCTAGTAATTTTTAACATAAAGATCGATTAAATTTATTAATAATAAAAAATATTTTATAATATTTTTTAATAAAATTACAATTATATTGTATATAAATTATTTAATATATAAAAAATATTAATTTTTTTATTTTTTAATAAAATTTAAATATTTATTATAAAATATTTTTAATCTATATACTATATACTTAATGAGAAAATATATATGCGTCCAATGCTAAATATTGCTATACGTATAATTCGTCAAATTGGTGATTTTATTCTTAAAAATTATGAAATACAAACAACAAATATTTTTAATGAAAAAATGAATAAGAACATAAAAAATATTATTTTACAAAAAATTACTAATATATATTCAAAAAAAATTATTATTGTAGATAAAAGAGGAATATTTATTTTTAAATATAAAAAAACTAAATGGATTATAAATCCTTTAGATGGAATTATAAATTTTATAAATAAATTACCTCATTTTTCTATTTCTATAGCTATTTGTATAAAAGATAAAACAGAAATATCATTAATTTATGATCCATTAAAAAATGATTTATTTACAGCTATTAGAGGGCAATATGCACAATTAAATGGATATAGATTACGTTTTAATAATAATTATTTAAATAATCAGAATATACTATTTGCCTTAAATGAAAATTTTATTTTTAAAAAAAATATAAATATTAATTTAATTAAATTATTTATGAATAATTTAATATCTTTTCGTATTAGTGGATCTTTATCTTTAGATTTAGCATATTTAGCTGCTAATAGAATTAATGGTTATATAAGTAATAATATGACTAATTTTGATAAATTTATAGCTGGAGAACTTATTATAAAAGAATCAGGAGGATTAATAACAGATTTTTCAGGAAATTGTAATTATAAATATTCACAAAATATATTAGTTGGAAATTCTACTATAATTAAATTTTTCATATCTCAAATAAAAAAAAATTAAAAATATCTTGTTTTTTATATAAAGTTTTTATAAATTTTAATATAAGTTAATAAACCTATTATTAATATTTTTATAAAATATTAATAAATATAATTTATATCTTATTTAACTTAATAAAGTAAAAATTATGTTGCAAAAAAAAATAGAAAATAAATTAAAAATTATATTTAATCCAGTATATTTAAAAATTAATAATAATCATATTAAAAATCATTTTAAAATTATTATAGTAAGTGATCATTTTATCGGTCAAAATTTTATTACTCGTCATAGATCTATATATAGTATTTTAAATAAAGAATTAATAAAGAATATTCACGCGTTATCATTATATACTTATACTATTAAAGAATGGAAAAAATTAAAATATACAACACCTATTATTCCTAATTGTTATAATGTTAATAATTAAAATTTTATTTAAAATCATTTATCTAATATAAATTATTATTTATAATATATGTAAAGTATAAAATTATGTATAATTTAAAATTACAAGATATAAAACATAAAATTTTTTTTAAAATTAATAATCTTATTATAGAAGATATTATTAAAAAAAATTAAAATTTATATCAAAAAATAAAATAATTAAAGAATTTCATAAAGGAAAAGTTCCTTTTAATATTTTGAAAATTTTTATAAAAAATTAGTACAATCAAATATATTAAATAATTTAATGAAAAAAAAAATTTTAAAAAAATTTCAATCTAAAAAAATAAATATAATAGGTATACCTGAATATAATTATAGTAAATATGAAATAGCTAAAAATTTTATTTTTACTGTTACATTTCAAATTTATCCTAAATGTAATTTATTAAAATTTAATGATATAAAAATAGATATTCCTACAGTAAAAATTAGTAATAATGATATTAATAATTATATTTCTAAATTTTATGATAAAAATATTATATGGTTAGATAAAAAAAATCAAATAGTTAATTCTTTAGATAGGGTAACTATTGATATATTTAATTATGTAAATAATAAAAAATTTACTAATATTAAGTTAATATTGTCTAATAAATGGAAAATAATATCTAATTTAGAACCAAATATTATTAATAAAAAAAATGGAGATCAATTCAATCTTATTGTATTAATTTCAGATAATTATCCTGATAAAGAATTAGTTGGAACAAAACAAAATTTTTCTATTTTAATTAAAAGAGTAGAAAATTGTAAAACTGTATTTATAATTAAAAAAAATATATTTAATTCTAATTCTATTACTAGTTTTACTTTTAAAAATTTATATAAAATATTTGAAAATAAATTAAAATTTAAAATAAATAAAATGATTCGTTACATTATTAAATATAAAGTAATTAATCTTTTAATTAATTTACATAAAAAAATAAAATTACCATTATTATTAATTAATTCAGAATTTGATTCTATTAATAAAATATATAAACAAAATAAAATTAAATTTAATAAAAATTTAATAATTAATTTTCTTTATGAAGAATTATCTTTTTTTATATATTATAATGATATTAAATTTAAAAAAATAATAAAATATTATCTTAAAAATAATAATTTAATACAAAAATTATATAATTTAATATTAGAACATCAAGTAATTCAAATAATATTAAAAAAAATATTAATGAATAAAATTCAATATAGTTATAAAGATATTAAACGTGAATTTATAAATATTATAAAAATTTATGTAACTATAAAATAAATTTTATATAATATACTTTATAAAAAAATAAATATATATTTAAATAAAGGATAAATAAATAATGTTATATACAAAAAATAATAAAATTTTTATTAAAAATAAATTAAATATGATACCAATGGTTATTGAACAAACTCCTAGAGGAGAAAGATCTTATGATATTTTTTCTAGATTATTAAAAGAAAGAATTATTTTTCTTATAGGAAAAATTGAAGATAATATGGCTAATTTAATAGTTGCCCAAATATTATTTTTAGAATCAGAAAATTCTAATAAAGACATATATCTTTATATAAATAGTCCAGGAGGTAATATAACATCAGGTATGTCAATATATGATACAATGCAATTTGTTAAACCAGATATTAGTACTATATGTATAGGACAATCATGTTCAATGGCTGCTTTTTTACTTTCATCAGGAAAAAAAAATAAAAGATTTTGTTTACCTAATGCAAGAATGATGATACATCAACCAATAGGTAGTTATCAAGGACAAGCAACAGATATTGAAATTCATACTCAAGAAATTTTAAGAATTAAAAAACATATAAATAAATTAATGTCATTTCATACAGGTCAACCAATAGATATTATTGAAAAAGATACTGATAGAGATAGATTTTTATCAGCTGAAAAAGCAGTAAAATATGGTCTTATAGATAAAATTATATATAATCGTAAATAATAATTAATATTATTTAAATATATAAATTTTATTATTTTGTTTATTTATAGATGAGGTTATTTAATGATAAATAACAAAGAGCAATCAAATATTTTTTTATGTTGTTCTTTTTGTGGAAAATATCAAAATGAAGTTAATAAATTAATATCTGGTAATTCTGTTTATATTTGTGATAAATGTATTTATTTATGTAATAATATGCTTCAAGAAGAATTTAATAATCAAAATAATAATATTTATTTACATAATAATAAAAAATTACCTACACCCCATGAAATTTTTAATTATCTAAATAATTATGTTATTAATCAAAAAATAGCAAAAAAAATACTTTCAGTAGCAGTTTATAATCACTATAAAAGATTATATAATAATAATTATAAAAATATAGAAATAGAAAAAAGTAATATTTTATTATTAGGTCCTACTGGATGTGGTAAAACTCTTTTAGCTAAAACATTAGCAAATTTTTTAGATGTACCTTTTGCTATCACTGATGCTACTACTTTAACAGAAGCAGGTTATGTTGGTGAAGATGTTGAAAATATTATTCAAAAATTATTACAGAAATCTAATTATGACATAATAAAAGCACAAAAAGGAATTATATATATTGATGAAATTGATAAAATTTCAAAAAAATCTGAAAATGTTTCTATAACTAGAGACGTTTCTGGTGAAGGAGTACAACAAGCTTTATTAAAATTAATTGAAGGTACTATATCTTCAATACCACCAAAAGGAGGTAGAAAACATCCTCAAGAAGAATTTATTCAAGTAGATACAAAAGATATATTATTTATTTGTGCTGGATCATTTTATGGTTTAGATAAAATTATTTCTAATAGATTAAATGTCTCTAATAAAATTGGTTTCAGTATTAAAGTAAAAAATAATAATTTTAAAAAAGATAAATATCAATCATTTTTAAATGTTAATCCTGATGATTTAATTAAATTTGGATTAATTCCTGAATTTATAGGAAGATTACCAATTATTGTTCCATTAGAAAAAATAGATAAAAATGGATTAATAAAAATTTTATTAGAACCTAAAAATGCTTTAACTAAACAATATCAAGCTCTATTTAAATATGAAAATATAAAATTAGAATTTCAAAATGATGCTATTAATGCTATTGCAAAAAAGGCAATGTTATTAAATATAGGAGCACGTGGATTAAGATCTATAATAGAAAAACAATTATTAAATATAATGTATGATCTACCTTCATTAAATAATATAAAAAAAGTTATAATTAATAGTGAAGTAATTAATAATTCATCTGAACCAATTATTGAATATAAAAATAATATTAAATAGTTTTTTTATAAAAATAGAAGTATTCATTAAATTAATAAATATTTTTTATTTTTTATATTAAATTTATATTTTTATAAATCATATCATTTAAAATTTATCATAAAAATAAAGAGAGATCTCTATGAACTCTGAGAATTCAGAACGTATTGTAATACCTGTGTTGCCATTACGTGATGTTGTAGTATATCCTCATATGGTCATTCCTTTATTTATTGGTAGGGAAAAATCTATTCGCTGTTTATCAGCTGCTATGGATAATAATAAAAAAATTATGTTAGTTGCTCAAAAAGATGCATCTAAAGATAATCCTAGCATTGATGATTTATTTTCTGTTGGTACTATTACTAATATTTTACAAATGTTAAAATTACCCGATGGTACTGTAAAAATATTAGTAGAAGGATTACAAAGAGCTCATATAATTACTCTTACTGATAATAGTAATTATTTTATTGCTCAGGCTATTTATATAGTTTCTCCAAATATTGAAGAAAAAGAACAAAAAGTTTTAGTAAGAACAGCTATTAATCAATTTGAAGGTTATATTAAGTTAAATAAAAAAATCCCACCAGAAGTACTTACATCATTAAATAATATAAATAATGCAGCAAAATTAGCAGATACTATTGCATCACATATGCCTTTAAAATTGAAAGATAAACAATTAATTTTAGAAATGTCTAATATTAATGAAAGGTTAGAATATCTTATGGCTATTATGGAATCAGAAATTGATTTATTACAAGTTGAAAAGAAAATCCGTAATAGAGTAAAAAAACAAATGGAAAAAAGTCAAAGAGAATATTATTTAAATGAACAAATTAAAGCTATTCAAAAAGAATTAGGAGAAATGGATAATAATCTTGATGAAAATGAAATATTAAAAAGAAAAATAGAATTAGCTAAAATGCCAAATGAAGCTAAAGAAAAAGCTGAATCTGAATTACAAAAATTAAAAATGATGTCTCCAATGTCAGCAGAAGCAACAGTAGTTAGAGGTTATATAGAATGGTTATTACAAATACCATGGAGTAATAAAAGTAAATTAAAAAAAAATTTATCTAAAGCAAAAAAAACTTTAGATGCTGATCATTTTGGTTTAGAAAATGTAAAAGAACGTATTTTAGAATATTTAGCAATACAAAATAGATCAAATAAAATAAGAGGACCTATTTTATGTTTAGTTGGTCCACCTGGAGTAGGTAAAACATCATTAGGAAAATCTATTGCTAAAACTACTGGAAGAAAATTTATTAGAATGGCGTTAGGTGGAATTCGTGATGAAGGTGAAATAAGAGGACATAGACGTACATATATAGGTTCTATGCCTGGTAAAATTATTCAAAAAATATCTAGAATAGGAGTTAAAAATCCCTTACTTTTATTAGATGAAATAGATAAAATTTCATATGATATGAGAGGTGATCCTGCATCAGCATTATTAGAAGTATTAGATCCAGAACAAAATATTTCTTTTAATGATCATTACCTTGAAGTTGATTATGATTTATCTGATGTTATGTTTGTAGCAACTTCTAATTCAATTATTAATATTCCATCTCCATTATTAGATAGAATGGAAGTTATTAGATTATCTGGATATACTGAAGATGAAAAATTAAATATAGCTCAAAAATATTTATTACCAAAACAATTTAATAGAAATGCTTTAAAAAAAAATGAATTAAAAATATCTGATACAGCTATTATAGATATAATTAGGTTTTATACTAGGGAATCTGGAGTTCGTAATTTAGAACGAGAATTATCTACTTTGTGTAGAAAAACAGTTAAAACTATTTTAATAAAAAAAAATATTAAATCTATTTTAATAGATAGTTTAAATTTAAAAAAATATTTAGGAGTAAAAAAATTTGATTATGGTAAATCAGAAAATGAAAATCTTATTGGACAAGTTACAGGATTAGCATGGACAGAGTCTGGAGGAGATTTATTGACAATTGAAACTGCATGTATGTCTGGAAAAGGAAAACTAACATATACAGGATCTTTAGGTGAAGTAATGCAAGAATCTATACAAGCAGCTCTTACTGTTGTAAGATCAAGATCAAAAATATTAGGTATAAATAATGATTTTTATAAAAAATTAGATATACATGTTCATGTTCCAGAAGGAGCTACACCCAAAGATGGACCTAGTGCTGGAATTGCAATGTGTATAGCACTTATATCATGTTTAACTAATAATCCCGTAAAAGCTAATATAGCTATGACAGGAGAAATTACATTAAGAGGACAAGTTTTACCTATAGGTGGATTAAAAGAAAAATTATTAGCTGCTCATAGAGGAGGAGTTCATACTGTTATAATTCCTGAAAAAAATAAAAGAAACTTAGAAGATATACCTAAAAATATTATTACTGATTTAAAAATTTTTCCTGTAAAAAAAATAGAAGAAGTATGGTTATTAGCTTTACAAAATAAAATTCATAAATAATAAAAATTTATTATTAAACAATAATTATTTAATCAATATAGTATAAAATAATAAAAAATATGTTAAAACAAATAGTAACATTAACAAAAAAATTAATTAATTGTCCTTCTATTAGTCCTTATGATGCAGGATGTCAAGATATTTTAATAGATCATTTAATTAAATTAAATTTTAATATAGAAATTTTTAATATAAAAGATACTAAAAATTTTTGGGCTTACCGTCATAATAATACAGATATCAATATAATTGATACATTAATTTTTGCTGGTCATACAGATATTGTTCCTCCAGGAGATATAAAAAAATGGAAATTTAATCCATTTAAAGCTACTATTAAAAATAATATATTATATGGTCGTGGTTCTGTTGATATGAAAGGAGCTTTAGCTTCGATGATTATTGCAGCTACAATATTTTTTAAAAAATATTCTAAATATTATAATGGTCGTTTAGCTTTTTTAATTACTTCTGATGAAGAAGGTACAGCTATTAATGGTACTAAAAAAATTATTCAAAAACTAATAGATAGAAAAGAAAAATTAGATTATTTTATATTAGGTGAACCAACAAGCAAAAAAATATTAGGAGATAATATAAAAAATGGACGAAGAGGTTCCTTAAATATTGAATTAATTGTTAAAGGAACTCAAGGTCATGTTGCTTATCATAAGTTAGCAAATAATCCTATTCATCAAATAATTCCTGCTTTAAATGAATTATTATTAATTAAATGGGATGAAGGAAATATTTTTTTTCCAGAAACTAGTATGCAAATAACTCATATAATATCATCAATTAAAAATAATATCAATAATATTATTCCCGGTGATGTTTTATTAAAATTTAATTTTAGATTTAATAATGAGATTAATTATAAAAATATATTAAATATTTTTAATAAAATTATTCAAAAATATATTAAAAATTTTAATATTAAATGGAATATTAGTGGATTTCCTTTTTTAAATTTATTTCAAAAAAATAACTTAAATAAAAAAAATTTAATAAATATTGTTAAAAAAAATATTAAATTAGTAAATAATATAAAACCAACAATTATTAATGATGGTGGTACATCTGATGCTCGTTTTCTTATAAAAAGTAAAGCACAAGTAATAGAATTAGGACTTATAAATTCTACTATTCATAAAATTAATGAATGTGTAAAAGTCAATGATCTTTATTTATTAAGTAAAATATATTATAATATTATAAAAGATATTTTATTATATAATTAAATTTATAAATTGATTTAATATATATAATATAAATTATTTTTATCTTTAAAAAAATATATAAATAAAATTTAATTATTATTATAAAAAATGTAAATAAAATAACTTTATTTATAAAATTATTTATATAAGTATCAATGGAGAGTAATTAATAATATTTAATTACTTCCATTTAATTTTGAAATTAAAATTTTTTATTATATTAAATTATTTTTTTATTTAATATATCTGTTGCTGATCCTAAAAATATTTCTGTAGTTATACCTATAGATTCATAGAATGTTGGATGAGCATGTATAGTTAATGATATATCTTCTGCATCACATCCCATTTCTATTGCTAAACTAATTTCTCCTAATAATT
The DNA here is from genome assembly GCF_012562965.1 of Enterobacteriaceae endosymbiont of Plateumaris rustica. Lineage (GTDB taxonomy): Bacteria > Pseudomonadota > Gammaproteobacteria > Enterobacterales > Enterobacteriaceae. The sequence goes on along the minus strand of NZ_CP046228.1, from coordinate 241,955 downwards.
CACCAGCATTATATCCAATAACTAAACCACCGATAATTTTATTAGTATTTTTATCAAAAATTAATTTTGTTAAACCATTTTCTGCATTAGAACATAATCCTCTGCCTAAAGTATTCCATGGCATAGAAGCAATTCCATAATTTATATTTTTTATTTTTGCTTCTTTTTCTGTTACTCCTACCCAACCTATTTCTGGATCAGTATAAGCAATAGAAGGTATTACTTTTGGAATAAAAAAATGATTTTTACCGGAAATAATTTCTGCTACTAAATGACCTTCATAAATTCCTTTATGAGCTAACATAGGATGTCCTATTACATCTCCAATAGCATATATATTAGGAATATTAGTTCTCATTTGATTATTAACTTTAATAAATCCATCATTAAGTTTTATATCAAATGAATTATTTTTAATAAAATTTGAATTTGGTGTTCTTCCTATAGCTATTAAAATAACATCATATTTTTTAGAAAAAATAGATTTATTATTATCATTAGTCATATAGACTTGTAATAAATTTTTATTATTATCATCTATAGATATAATTTTTGTATTTAACATTATATTAAATTTATTTTTTATATCATTATTATAAATTTGTATGATATCGTCATCGACTAATGGTAATATTTTATCTGACGTTTCAACAATATTAATTTCTGTTCCTAAAGCATGATAAATTGTCGCCATTTCTAAACCAATAATACCACAACCTAAAATTAACATCTTTTTAGGAATTGTTTTTAACAATAAAGCATCTGTAGAATTCCATATTCTATTATCATTATAAGGAATAAATGGTATTTTTATAGGTTGAGATCCTGTAGCAATAATAGCATATTTAAATTCTATTTGATAATTATTATTATTATTTTTTACATTAAGAATATTTTGTGTTTTAAATGTACCAATTCCATTAATAATATCTATTTTTCTAGTACGTGCAAGAAAATTTAATCCGTTAGATAATTTTTTTATTATCTTATCTTTCCATAAAATAATTTTCTCTATATTTAAATTTGGAATACTATTTAAAATACCTTTATTAAAAAAATTAGTATTTTCTTTTATTATTTTTGCTATATGTAATAATGTTTTAGAGGGTATACATCCAACATTTAGACATACACCACCTAAATTTGGATAATTTTCTACTATTATAGTTTTAATACCTAAATCACTACAACGAAATGCAGCAGAATATCCTGAAGGTCCTCCTCCTATTACAACAACTGAAGTTTTAATTTTTATACTCATCATTATCTCTATAATTAATTACAATGAATTTATTATTTAATTTTTATTTTTATTTTATTTTTATTACATTAATAAATTTCTAATATCAGATATTAAATTGCAAATATAATTTAAAAAAATAATAGCTTCAACACCATTTATAACTCTATGATCATATGATAAAGATAATGGTAATATGAGATGAGGAATAAATTTTTTTCCATTCCAAAAAGGTTTAATATTAGCTTGAGATATTCCTAAAATTGCTATTTCAGGCGAATTAATTATAGGAGTAAAAAAATTACCTGGTTTACTACCTAAATTAGATATTGTAAAACATCCACCTTGCATATCACTAGGAATTAATTTTCCTAATTTAGCTTTATTAGATAATAAAATTAATTCTTTAGATATATCAATGATATTTTTATTAATTAAATTAAATATAACTGGTACTAATAATCCTTTATTAGTATTTATAGCTATACCTATATTATAATATTTTTTAAAAATTATTTTTTTATTATCTAATAAAGAAGAATTAAATATAGGATATTTTTTTAAAGCATTTGCACATATTTTAATTAAAAAACTTAATAATGTAATTTTTATATTTTGATTATTTCTATTAAATTCGTTATTTTTTTTGATGCGAAATGATTCTAATTTAGTTATATCAGCTTCAATATTTTGAGTAACATGAGGAATATTTATCCAATTTTTAGTTAAATTTGTACTTGATATTTTTTGAATTTGATTCATTTCTTTTTCTTCTATTTCTCCAAATTGTTTAAAATAATTTGAAGATAAAGAAGAAGAAATATTATTTATATTTTTTTGGTTATTATTTATTGAAATATATTTCAATAAATCTTCTTTTAAAATTCTATTTTTATTACCACTACCTATAATATTTAATAAATTAATATTTAATTGTCTTGCTATTTTTCTTACTGAAGGAGAAGCATGTATACTATTTTTTTTAACAATATTATTTATATTTAATAAATAATTTTTATTTATATTATTTTCTTCTATATTTTTTGATATAAAATTAGATATTAATATTATAATATCACCAGATTTAACATTATCACCATTTTTAATTATTATTTTTTGTATAATACCATTATATGGTGAAGTTACATTAAAATTATTTTTATTATTTGCTAAGGTTACTAATGGATTATCTTTATAAATTTTATCTCCTTCATTTACAAAAATTTTAATTATTTTCATAAATCCATTACTAATATTAGGAATAATTATTTTATTAATTTTATTAACATCTAAAATTGTTTCTTTAATTTTACTAGAAATAATTTTTTCATTTATTTTTGAAATATTATTATCTAATTCTAAAATTACAGAATCTGTATGTACATTATCACCAATAGATACCTTAATTTTTTTTATAATACCATTTTCTGTTGAAGGTATTTCCATAGAAGTTTTTTCCCCTTCTATAACAATAATAGATTCATCTTTATGTATTTTATCTCCTTTTTTTACTAGAATATCAGTAACTTTCATTTCTTCAATTCCTATATCTGGTAATTTTATTTTTATATTCATATTTTTCCTTTTTATGATATTCTAGGATTATTTTTATTCACATTAATATTATATTTTTTAATAAAATTTAAAACTAATTTTTTATTAATTAAATCTAATTTAATTAACATATTTAATGTTGCTAAAACAATATATAATTCGTTAATTTCAAAAAAATCACGTAAATTTTTACGACTATCAGAACGTCCAAAACCATCTGTTCCTAAAACGATATAATTATTTGATGGTATATACTTACGAACTTGTTCTGCAAAAAGTTTCATATAATCAGTAGTAGCTACTGTTGGTTCATTATTCATAATACTTGTAATATATGGTATACGATTTTTTTCTAATGGATGTAACATATTCCATCTATCACAATCTTGTCCTTCTCTAGCTAATTCTGTAAAAGAAGTTACACTAAAAATATTAGATCCTATATTATATTCTTTATGTAAAATTTTTCCAGCTTTAATAACATGACGTAATATTGATCCTGATCCTAATAATTGAATAGTAGTTGTATTTCCTTTAATTATTTTTAATTTATAAATTCCTTTACAAATTCCATATTCAATATTTGAATTAGGAATTAATTCTGGCATATGATAATTTTCATTTGTGGTAGTTATATAATAATATATATTTTCTTGTTTTTTACCATACATTCTTTGTAAACCATTATATATAATTATAGCTATTTCATATGCATATGCAGGATCATATGAAATACAATTAGGAATAGTTAAAGAGTGAATATGACTATGACCATCTTCATGTTGTAATCCTTCACCATTTAATGTAGTTCTTCCGGAAGTTGCTCCTATTAAAAATCCTCTAGCTTGTTGATCTCCAGCAGCCCAACAAAAATCACCTATTCTTTGAAAACCAAACATAGAATAATAAATATAAAAAGGTATCATAGGAAAATTATTAGTAGAATAAGATGTAGCTGCAGCTAACCAAGAAGCAAATGCTCCTGATTCATTTATACCTTCTTGTAAAATTTGTCCTTTTTTATCTTCTTTATAATAAGCTAATAATTCTATATCTTGTGGTATATAATTTAATCCATTAGAATTATAAATTCCTATTTGTCTAAAAAGACCTTCCATACCAAATGTACGTGCTTCATCAGCAATGATAGGTACAATTCTATTTTTAATATTATTATTCCTTAACATTATATTTAATATTCTTATAAAAACTATAGTAGTTGATATTTTTTTTTCTTGTTTTTTAAATAAAGAATTAAAATCAGATAAAGATGGTAATTTTAATATTTCACTAAAATTTCTCTTCCTAAAAGGTACATATCCTCCTAATTTTTTTCTTTGATCATGAATATATTTATGTTCTTTAGAATTTTTATCAAAAGTGATATAAGGTAAAAAATGTAAATTCATATTATCAATCGGTATATTTAAACGATTTCTAATATATTCAATAGATTTAAAATCCATTTTTTTTATTTGATGTGCTATATTTTTACTTTCAGCTATATTTCCAAGACCATAACCTTTAATTGTATGTATTAATATGATTATAGGTTTATTTTTAATATTATGTGCTTTTTTAAAAGCAGCATAAATTTTTTTAGAATCATGTCCACCATAATTTAATTGTTCTATTTCTAGATCAGTCATATCTTTTACAAGATTTAGTGTTTCTTGATATTTTCCAAAAAAATTTTTTCTAATATAATCACCATTTTTTGATTTAAAATTTTGATAGTTTCCATCAATAGTTTCATTCATTAATTGGATTAATTTTCCTGTCTTATCTTTTTTCAATAAGAAATCCCAATTATGACCCCAAATTACTTTTATTACTTCCCAACCAGCACCAAAAAAAATATTTTCTAATTCATTAATAATTTTACCATTACCATAAACAGGTCCATCTAAGCGTTGTAAATTACAATTTACAACAAAAATTAAGTTATCTAATTTTTCACGTACTGCTATATTAATAGCACCTTTAGATTCAGGTTCATCCATTTCACCATCACCTATAAATGCATAAATTTTTTGTTTAGATGTATTTTTTAATTCTCTATTTTTAAGATATTTAAGAAATTTTGCTTGGTATATTGCTGCTATAGGACCTAAACCCATAGATACAGTAGGAAATTGCCAAAAATTAGGCATTAATTTAGGATGTGGATATGAGGATAATCCTTCACCTAATATTTCTTGACGAAAATTATTAAGATTATTTGTATTTAATCTTCCTTCAATAAAAGCTCTAGAATATATTCCTGGAGAAACGTGTCCTTGAAAATAAATTATATCTCCATTATTATCTTTATTTGATGCTCGAAAAAAATGATTAAAACAAACTTCATAAATATGTGCTGCAGATTGAAAAGATGAAATATGACCTCCTAAATCTAAATTTTTTTTTGAAGCTTTTAAAACCATCATAATTGCATTCCAACGAATAAAAGATCTTATTTTTTTTTCTAAAATAATATTTCCAGGATATATAGGTTCATTTTCTAATGAAATAGTATTAATATAATTATTTTTTTTTGTTTTTAAAGTTACTCCATATTTATTAGCATGTATTATTAATTTTTTTAGTAAAAATTCTGCTCTTTCAATACCTTCTTCTTTTATAACTGATACTATGGATTGTATCCAATCATTAGTTTCAATTGGATCCACGTCATTATATGAATTATCTGACATGGTGTATTATTCCTTATTTTAATAAAAATTATATAAATATATATTAAATTTTTTGATAAAAATTATTAATTAATAATTTAAATTAAATTTTATTTAATTAAAACAAATTAAATATTAATATAATTATTAAAATAATTTTATGTAATATTAAAACTTATAATATATTATATTCAATATATGATTATTTCTTAGTATAAAAAATATCAATTAAAATTGATATTTTTTTATAAAAAATGAAATATTTTATTAAATAATTTTCTTAAATTAATTAATTTATTATTATATTATAATAAATATTAATATAATTAATTTTATTATAAATTAACAAATATTTTTTAAATTTATATATTAGAAATATCACCTTTTCTTTGCAACCATTTACGACGATCTTCAGCTCTTTTTTTAGAAAGTAACATATCCATAATAGATAATGATTTTTTTATTTCTTTATCAGTATTATTAATTATTAATTGTACTAATTTCCTACTAACAGGATTTAGTGTCGTTTCTCTTAATTGAATAGGATTCATTTCTCCTAATCCTTTAAATCTTTGAACATTAATTTGATTTTTTCTATTTTTTAATTTATCTAAAATAGTAATTTTTTCATTTTCATCTAAAGCATAAAATACTTCTTTACCTATATCAATACGATATAAAGGAGGCATAGCAACATAAATATGACCTTCTTTCACTAATGAAAAAAAATGACGAATAAATAAAGCACATAATAATGTAGCAATATGTAATCCATCTGAATCAGCATCAGCTAAAATACAAATTTTATTATATCTTAATTTTTTTAAATCTTTATTATTAGGATAAATTCCTATTGCAAGAGAAATATCATATATTTCTTGAGAAGATAAAATATCTTCAGAATTAATTTCCCATGTGTTCAAAATTTTTCCTTTTAAAGGCATAACTGCTTGATAATATCTGTCTCTAGCTTGTTTAGCAGAACCTCCTGCTGAATCTCCTTCAACTAGAAAAAGTTCTGTATTTTCAGAATTATGAATTATACAATCAGCTAATTTACCAGGTAATATAGAACTAATATTATTTTTTTTTTTAACAAATTTCTTTGATTCTCTAATGCGTTTCTGAGCATTAGAAATTACCATATCAGCTAAATAATTACCAATTTCAATATTTTGATTTAACCATAAAATAAAGGAATCTCTAATTATATTAGAAACAAATATTGTACACTGACGTGAAGATAATTTTTCTTTAGTTTGTCCTGTAAATTGTGGATCTTGAATTTTTATAGATAATACATATGAACAATGATTCCAAATATCTTCTCCTAATAATTTTACATTTCTAGGTAAAATATTATGAAAATGACAAAAATTACGCATAGCATCTAGTAATCCTAAACGTAAACCATTAACATGAGTTCCTCCATATGTTGTTGGAATTAAATTAACATAACTTTCTGTAAGAAAGTGATGATTTTCTGGAACCCAAAATAAAGCCCAATTTATATGTTTTTTATCATTATAATATTCACCTTTAAATGGAATATTAGGTATTGTAGTAAAATTTTTTATGGAATTAGATAAATAATCAGATAACCCATCTTTATAATGCCAATGATAATTATCTTTTGTATTTTTATTTTTAAAATATACTTGTAAACCTGGACATAATATAGCCTTAGCTTTCAATACATTTATTAGATTAGAAACTAAAAAAGTAGAATGATCAAAAAAACATTCATTAGGCCAAAACCTTATTTTTGTTCCAGTATGTACTATTTTTGTATGATTTATTATTTGAAGATCTTGTATCTTATAACCATTTTTAAAAATTATAGTATAAATTTTACCATGACGAAATATAGTAACTTTCATTTTTTTAGATAATGCATTTACTACAGATATTCCAACTCCATGTAATCCCCCAGAAAAATTATAATTCTTATTAGAAAATTTACTTCCTGCATGCAAACGACATAAAATGAGTTCTACAGCTGGAATTTTTTCTTGAGGATGTATATCAACAGGCATACCTCTACCGTCATCAATGACTTCTAATGATTGATCTTTATATAAAATTACTTCAATATTTTTTGCATAACCAGATAATGCTTCATCTACACTATTATCTATAACTTCTTGACCTAAATGATTAGGTCTAGTAAGATCTGTATACATTCCTGGTCTACGTCTTACAGGATCTAATCCTTCTAATACTTCGATAGCATCAGCATTATATTTATTTGAATTATTCATTCTTTATTAAAAAAAGTTTATTTAAATATGTTATATTATAAATATGTTATTATTTAAATATATAATTAATATTAATAAAATTAAATATTTAGTTAAATAATAATATATTCTTATAATAAAGAAAATTATCTAATAAATTACTATTTTATTTAAATTATTAAAAATAAATATTTTAAAATTAAAATATAAATTAATATTAATATTATTTTTTAAATAATATATTATTTATTTTTTTATTTTTCTTTATATTCTATAGTTAAAGCAATTATTATACTAAAAAAACATGCTAATAAAACACCTATAAACCATGTAAAATACCACATATTTTTACCACCATTTTAATTAAATTGTATTTAATAATAATTATTTGTATTATTTTTAATTTCTTCTCTAGTAATAGGAAAAAACATTTTTTTATAACACCAAAAAGTATAACTTAAAACTATAGGTACAAAAATAATAGCTGCATATAACATTATATTTAATGTAAGTTGACTTGATACTGCATTCCACATAGTAAGACTATCTTTAGGTCTAATACTAGAAGGTATAATAAAAGGAAACATTATTATTCCTACAGTACATACCATAAATATAATAGTTAATGAAGAACAAATAAAGGACATTATTCTATTTTTATATAATGAATATATTATTGTAAAAATTGGTAAAATTAAACATAATAATGGTATTATTAATAAATAATTATGTGTTTGAAAATTAAAAAACCAAGAACCATATATATGTAAAATTTCTTTTTTATTTAAATTAGTTATATTATTAAATATTAATGAATGTAATTCATATCCTTTAATATAAAAAATAATATTAATAAATGATAATATAAAAAATATAATTAACATTATTGATGATATTTGAATAATAATATTAGTTTTATAATTAATGTATTTATCATATATTCTAAGTTGTAAATAAGTAGATGCTTGATTAATAAACATAATAATACTAGTAATACTAATAATTATACTAAACATATTAAATAAATTTAAAAAATGTAATGAGGAATGAATACGAAAATATTTATCAATGTAAAAAGGAATACCATTTAATAAGTTTCCTACAGCTATTCCTATTATAATAGGAGGAATAATACTTCCTATAGAAATTAATATATCACATAAATTTTGCCATTTATAATTTTTTATTTTAGAACGATATTCAAATCCTACAGGACGTAAAAATAATGATAACAACATTATTATCATTGCTATATAAAAACTAGAAAAAAGTGTAGCATATACAATAGGCCAAGCTGCAAATAATGCACCACCTACTGTAATTAACCAAACTTGATTACCATCCCAATGAGGTGCAATACTATTGATCATAATTCTTCTTTCAATATTATTTTTACCTATTATGAATAATAAAATTCCTACACCCATATCTAAACCATCAGTAATAAGGAATCCAATAATTAATATTCCAATTAAAATCCACCAAATTATACATAAAGTATTATAATCTAACATTTAAAATAACCTATTATAGTATAGATTTTTATATAATTTATTTATATAAAAATTATATTTTATTAGAAAAAATTTTTTTTTCAAAATAATATTTTCCTGTATTTAAATTACTAGGACCAATACGCGCAATTTTAAACATTAAATATAACTCAATTAATAATAATATTGTATAAAAAATAAAAATAGTAATTATAGAAAATAAAACATCTACTGTTTTAATAGATGAACCAGCCATAAATGTAGGTAATATTTCACCTATTGCCCATGGTTGCCTACCATATTCAGAAACAAACCATCCTGATTCAGATGCAATCCAAGGTAATGGAATTATATACAAACAAAATTTTAGTAAATATTTTTTATTTATTAATTTATCGTTTAATATATTAATAAATACTAAAATAATGGTAATTAATAAAATTAAGCTAGAAAGAACCATAATTCTAAAAGCAAAAAATAAAGGTGCTACCATAGGAATGGTATTTATAGCTATTTTTTTAATTTGATTTATATTTATATTATTTATATTATTAGTATATTGTTTAACTAAAAAACCATATCCTAAATCTTTTTTAATTTTATTAAAATAATCTATATTATTATTATTAGCTGTACCATTTTGTATTTTTTCAAGAATAATTAAAGCTTTTAAACCATTATTAATTTTTGATTCATGATTTTTAATTAAATCTTTAATTCCTAAAATAGGAGTATTTGTAGATCTCGTAGCTATTAAACCTAATAAATAAGGAATTTCTATTGAATATTCATTTAATTGATATTTCTGATTAGGAAAACCTATAATTGTAAATGATGCTGGTGGTTTTTGTGTCTCCCATTCTGCTTCAATAGCTGCCAGTTTAGTTTTTTGTATTTCTCCCATTTGATATCCAGATTCATCACCAAGAACTAATACAGAAAAAATAGAAGCTAAACCAAAACTAGATGCAATAATTATTGATTTTTTTGCAAATAAAATATCTCTTTTTTTTAAAAGATAATAAGCACTAATACCAATTATAAATATTGCTCCTGTTGTATATCCTGCAGAAACTGTATGTACAAATTTTACTTGAGCTACAGGATTAAAAATTAATTTCCAAAAACTATCCATTTCCATTCTCATATTTTTATAATTAAAATGAGAAGCTATTGGATTTTGCATCCATGCATTAGCTATAAGAATCCATAAAGCAGAAAAATTAGAACCAATTGCTACTAACCAAGTAACAATCATATGTTGAATTTTATTCAAACGATTCCATCCTAAAAAAAATAAACCAACAAAGGTTGATTCTAGAAAAAAAGCCATTAATCCTTCAATTGCTAATGGTGCTCCAAAAATATCTCCTACATAATGTGAATAATATGACCAATTTGTTCCAAATTGAAATTCCATTGTTAATCCAGTAGCTACTCCTAAAACAAAATTTATACCGAATAATTTTCCCCAAAATTGCGTCATGTCTCTATATATTATATTACCAGATAAAATATATAATGTTTCCATTATAGCTAATAAAAAAGACATGCCTAATGTTAAAGGAACAAATATAAAATGATACATTGCTGTTAATGCAAATTGTAATCTTGATAATTCAATAACATTTAACATTATTAATCCTTAACTAATAATATTTTATATATTTAATAAATTATTTATTTAATAAATAATATAATATTAACTATATATTAATTTAAATTAAATATAAAATTATATTTTTATAAAAAGATTATAATTAATTTTTGTTTTACGTAATTAGATATTTTCAATTTTAATATTATATTAAATAAGAATATTAATTTTTTTAATTATAAATAAATATAATTAATTTAAATATTTAATAATAAACGAAATGGATCTTCTAATAATTGTTTTATCAAAAATAAAAATTTTATTGAATCTTTTCCATCTATTAAACGATGATCATATGATAATGCTAAATACATTATAGGAACAATACTAATTTTATTATTTAATACAAATGGTCTATTATTAATAGCATGTATACCTAATATAGCACTTTGTGGTGGATTAATAATAGGTGTAGATATAAGAGATCCAAAAACTCCTCCATTAGTAATGGTAAAATTACCACTAGATAAATCATCAACAGATAATTTATTTGTATTTGCTTTAATAATTAATTTTTTTATTTTTTTTTCAATTTCAACTAAAGATAAATTATTTGTGTTTTTTATAATTGGAGTTAACAAACCTCTTTCTGTTGATAATGCAATATTAATATGATATATGTCATTATAAATAATATCTTCTCCATCTATAAATGCATTAAGTTTGGGAAAAGATTTAAGTGCTTGAGAAACAGCTTTTACATGAAAAGATGTTAAACCTAATTTAATTTCATATTTTTTTTGAAAAATTTTACCATATTTATTTTTTAAATTAATAATTTCTTGCATATTAACTTCATTAAAAGTTGTTAACATTACAGAATTATTTTTTGACTCCATTAATCTTTTAGCAATATGTTTCCTGATTTGTGTCATTTTAACACGTCTAAAATTATTTTTTAATAATCTATTTTTTTCTTTTGTTTGAAATTTTTTTAATTTATTTATATTTAAATTATTAAAATTATTTATTTGATCGATAGTAATATTATTTTGTTTAATCTTTTTACGAATGGATGGACTAAAATCATCAATAGTTTTATTTGTAAAATTTTTTTCATTAATATGATTAATTTGTTCTTTTAAAAAAATTTTTTTATTATTTGATATATTTAGTATAGTATCTTTTTTTAAATTTTCTATTAAATTTATTGTACCTATAATTTGTTGAGATTGTACTACATCACCTGCATTAACTAAAATACTATTTAAAATACCATTATGAGTAGCAGGGACTTCTAATATAACTTTATCAGTTTCTAATTCTACAAGAATATCATCAAGATATATTTTATCTCCTGTTTTTTTATGCCACTGAACTATAACAGCGTTATTAACTGATTCCGGTAATTCTGGAACAATAATATTAATAATATTCATATATTTATCCTGATTTTTTAAAATTTTATTTGTTATAAAATTTTATTAATATTAAATGCTGAGTATAATATTTTTTGTTGTTCTTCTTTATGAATAGATAAATGACCTGTAGCTGAAGAAGAAGATTTATTTCTTCCTATATAATTAATTTTACAAAAAAAATTTTTTTGAAAATTATACTGAATGTAATTCCAAGCTCCTTGATTTTTAGGTTCCTCCTGACACCAAAAAAAATTATTTATTATTTTATATTTTTTATAAATTTTATTTAAATTTTTTAATGGAAATGGATATAATTGTTCAATTCTAATAAGAATTATATTATTTTTTTTTATATTATTTTTATAATTTAATAAATCATAATATATTTTTCCTGAACAAAAAATAACACGTTTAATATAAAACATATCAATGTTACTTTTATTTTCATCTATAACAGAAAAAAATTTTGTATTTATTAAATCATCTAAATTTGATTTAGCTAAATTATGTCTTAAAAGAGATTTTGGAGAAATAATAATAAGTGGTTTTTTATTTATATCAAATGCATGTTCACATAATAAATTATATATTTGTGATGAATTTGATGGTATACAAATTTTTATATTATTTTCTGCACTTAATTGTAAATATCTTTCTATTCTAGCAGAAGAATGTTCAGGACCTTGACCATCATAACCATGAGGTAACATAAGAATTAAATTAGATTTATAATTCCATTTTTTCTCTCCTGAACTTATAAATTGATCTATAATAATCTGAGCACCATTAGCAAAATCTCCAAATTGACTTTCCCAAATTACTAATATATTTGAATGTGTAATAGAATAACCATATTCAAATCCTAAAACAGCTTCTTCTGATAAAACAGAATTATAAATATAAAATACTCCTTGTCCTGATTTAATATTTTTTAAAGGAGAATAAGAATTTCCATTTAACTGATCATATATAACAGCATGTCTATGTGAAAAAGTACCTCTTTTTACATCTTGTCCTGTTAGACGACATGTAATTCCATGATTTAAAATATAAGCATATGCTAAAGTTTCTGCAGTTCCCCAATCAATTTTTTTTATATTTACTCTATCTGCAAAAATTTTTATTACTCTGGGATGAGCATTAAAATTTTTAGGAATAGTACTTATTTTAATGAGTAATTTTTTTAAATACTCTTTATTAAAAATTTTTCGATTAATTAATTTACGTTTATTTTTTTGAATTAAAAAAGTTTTTATTATATAATTATCATTATTAAGTAAATCATAATATTTATTTTTTAAATTTAAATAATATTGATTATCTATTACTTTATCCATAATTAACTTAGAAGAATATAATTCTTGAACTGTTGGATGATTTTTTATAATATTATACATTATTGGTTGTGTAATATAAGGATCATCAGATTCATTATGTCCATATCTTCTATAAGAAACTAAATCTATAAAAACATCTCGATTAAATTTATTTCTAAAATCAATAGCTACACGTAATATAAATATTACCTCTTCTATATTATCAGCATTTACATGAAAAATAGGAGATTGAATCATTTTAGCTATATCACTACAATAATAACTAGATCTAGAATCTTTAATATTTGAAGTAGTAAATCCTATTTGATTATTAATAATAATATGAATTGTTCCATTAATATTGTATCCTCTAGTATTAGACATGTTTAAAATTTCTTGTATAACACCTTGTCCTACAATTGAAGAATCACCATGTATATTAATGGGTAATATTTTTTTGTTTTGATTTCTTTCTTTTGATAAATCATTTTTAGCTCTAGTTATACCCATAATAACAGAATTAATTATTTCTAAGTGTGAAGGATTAAATGCTAATTGTAATTTTATTATTTTATTGTTTATATTTACATTACAATTATATCCTATATGATATTTTACATCATCTATATTAGATTTTTTAATAAAAATATTATTAAATTCGTTTATAATATCTTTAATTTTTTTTCCCATTATATTAATTAAAACATTTAATCTTCCTCTATGAGCCATACCTAATATTATTTCTGTAATATTTTTATTACTTGAATAACGTATTATTTCTTTTAATACTGGAATTAAAACATCACATCCTTCTAAAGAAAATTTTTTTGCGCCTGGAAATTTTCTACTTATAAATTTTTCAAATGTTACTGCAGATACTAATTCTTCTAAAAATCTTTTTTTTTCATTTTCATGAAAATTTTTTTTTATTATTTCTATTTTATTTTGAATCCAAATTTTTTCGTTTTCATATATATGCATATATTCTATTCCAATAAAATTGCAATATATATTTTTAAAAAAATGATAAATATTAATTATTGACATTTTTTTAAAAAAAGTATTTATATTTAATGTTTTATTTAAATTTTTTTTATTTAATCCATAATTTTCTAAATTAAAAATATTACTTAATTTATTTTTTTTTATTTTTAAAGGATTTATATTAGAGTCATAATGACCTAATATTCTAAAATTATTAATTAATTGATTTATTTTTTCTATTAAATATAAATTATTTATATCATCATTTTTAATATTTTTTTTATTAAAATTATCTATTAAATTAATATTTATATTATTTTTAAATATTTGAAAAAATTTTTTCCAAGATTTATCTATAGAATTAGGATTTACTAAGAATTTTTGATATAATTCCTCTATATAAAAAATATTTGTATTTAAAAAATTTGTTTTAGAACTCATATCATAATTATTCATTTAATATCTCTAAATATATATTTAATAAGAAATTATTTACTAAATAATAATTTAAAAAAATTAATATATAATATTTTATAATATAATATAATATATTATATATAAATATTGTATAAAAATACTATTTAAAAATTTTTAAATATGAAAAATTTTATTTAAATATATTATTAATAAATTTATTTATAATTTATAATATTTAAAAAATATTATTAATTTTTATAAATATATAATATCATAAATAATTATTTAAAATTATAGAAAAAAATTTATATAATTATATAAATTTTTTAAATTAGATAAAAATCTAATATTTTATTATTCAATATTTTTCCAATTAATTATAAATATAAAATTAAATTAGGAATGAATAATGATAAAAAGTAAAAAGAAAACTAAAAATAAAATAGATATTAATAAATATAATAATTCAACTTTTCAAAATTCTAAATATAATCAAATAATGACAAACCGTCATATTCAAATGATTTCAATTGGTGGTACTATTGGTTCCGGTTTGTTTTTAGGAACAGGTTATAGATTACATCAGATGGGAATAGGATTAATTCTCATGTATTTAATATGTGGGTTATTTTGTTTTTTTATTATGAGAGCATTAGGAGAATTATTATTCTATAGACCTTCTAGTGGAAGTTTTGTTTCTTATTCTTCAGAATTTTTAGGTAATAAAGCAGCATATGTATGTGGTTGGATGTATTTTATTAATTGGATAATAACAGGTATTATTGACATAACAGCTATAACAATTTATGTTTCTTATTGGAAAAGATTTAATTTTATACCTCAATGTTCAATAGTTTTTATTATAGTAATAATTATCGGTATAATTAATCTTATAGGAGTTAAATGGTTTGCTGAAATAGAATTTTGGTTTTCTATGATAAAAGTTATAGCAATTATAACTTTTCTTATAATTGGTACAATAATTTTTTGTAACCAATATTATTCTTATAATAATGTAAATATACATAATGGATATAATTTTCTTTTTGAGGGAAATAATCAAATTTTTCCTAATGGTTTTTTTACATCAATATCTTTAATACAAGGTGTAATATTTTCTTTTGCTTCTATAGAGTTAATTGGTACAACTTCAGAAGAATGTAAAAATCCTAAAAAAGTATTACCTAAAGCTATTAATAGCATTATTTTTAGAATTATTTTTTTTTATGTAGGATCTATATTATTATTGATTCTTTTAATGCCATGGAATGAATATAAAATGTATGAAAGTCCTTTTATTACATATTTTAATAAAATAGGATTTAAATATATAGCTGGAATAATGAATATAGTTATTTTAAGTGCAACTTTTTCAAGTTTAAGTTCAGGATTGTATTCTACAAGTAGAATTTTAAGATCTTTAGCGATTATAGGATGTGCACCTAAAATAATGGCTAAAATGAATAGAAATAAAGTTCCTTATGTTGGTATAATTATAACTCTTATGTTTTATATGTTAGGAATATATTTAAATTATAAATTTCATTTTAAAATATTTGAAATTATGATTAATATTGCTTCTTTAGGAATTATTTCTGCATGGACTTTTATTATTCTTTGTCAAATGAAGTTAAGAAAAGCTATTAATCAGGGAAAAATTAAAGAAGTTAAGTTTAAAATGCCTGGATATCCTTTTACTTCTTGGTTAACTTTATGCTTTCTTTTAATTGTAACAATTTCAATGTTTTTTAAATATCCTAATTTTATATATTTGATAATTTCTATACTTATATTAATAATTGTATTATATATAGGATGGTTAAAAGTTAAAAAAAATGTAAAAAATTACAAAAAAATAAAAAAATAATATAGTTAATATAATTAAATATTACCTAATTAACATAGGTTAAATTTAATTAATTTTCCTATGTTAATTTAATAATTTAAATATATAGTTATTTTTAATAAATATTTTATATTTTATTTAAAATATTATTTTTTTATAAAAATAATATTTTAAATAAAAATTATAATAATTATAAATATTTTTTATTTATTATGAATATAATTTATTTAGAAAATTTTAAAAATATTATAACCATTTTTTTTTTTTAAAATAAAAATATGGAGCTAAACCAGCTAATATCATTAATATTAATGCATATGGATAGCCATATTTCCATTTTAATTCAGGAATAAAAGAAAAATTCATACCATAACTTGAAGCAACTAAAGTTGGTGGTAAAAAAATTACAGAAACTAATGAAAAAATTTTTATAATACGATTCTGTTCTATATTAATAAAACCCATAGCCGCTTGCATCAAAAAATTAACTTTTTGAAGTAAAGATTCATTATGTGGTAATAATGATTCAATATCTCTTTGAATTTCTCTTGCTTGTTCCATTTGATTATTAGGTAATCTTGTTTTTCTCATTAAAAAGTTTAAAGCTCTTTGTGTATCCATTAAACATAGTCTAACTTTCCACCCAATATCTTCTAATTCTGCTAAAGTTGAAAGTGCATTATCAAATTCATTATCTTGATGTCCTTTCATAATTATTCTACTTAAATGTTCTAAATCACTATATATATTTTCAATTTCATCTGCTAATTGTTCAATTTTTGTTTCAAATAAATCTAATAACAATTCATATGGATTACCATCAGCTAATTTTTGATTCCGAGTACGCATTCTATATAAACGAAAAGCAGGTAACTCTCTTTCTCTTAATGTATATAAACGTCCACTTTTAATTGTAAATGCTACTGTTGTAGTTCCTGCATGATCATCAATATCCTCATAAAAAAAAAATGAATGAATATGTAAACCTTCTTCATTTTCAAAAAATCTTGCAGATGCTTCTATATCTTCTAATTCAGGTTTAGTAGCTAAATTCTGTCCTAAAAAATAATAAATTTTTTTTCTTTCATTATCATTAGGTTTAATTAAATCTATCCATATAGAATCTGAAAAATTACTGTTATTTAATTCTAAATTTGTCAAACGATTTTTATATATTTTAAAAACATTTAACATATTATATTTACTCCCATAATAAGGGATATATTATAATTTAAAATTATAATAATATCATTTATTATATATTTTAATATAATTAGACATTATCCATTTAATACCTATATTCGTAAATGCTATTTTTATCTTTTTATTATTTTTTATTTGTTCAATTTTTAAAATAATTCCCTTACCAAAGGTACTATGATAAATTGTTTGTCCTAAATAGAAATCATTATTATTACAAATAATATTTGTAGAATCTTTTCTATAATCTAAATAACTAATTTTTTTAATACATTTATTAGGTAATTCTTTTATAAATCTAGATGGTAATGAATTAATTTCTTTTCCATAAAAAGAACGTTTTTTTGTATAAGTTAATATTAATTTTTTTTTAGCTCGTGTAATACCTACATATGCTAAACGTCTTTCTTCATAAAGATATTCGTTATTATTTAATGATAATTTATTAGGAAAAATTCCTTCTTCCATACCTATAATAAATACTTGAGAAAATTCTAATCCTTTAGAAGCATGAATAGTCATCATCTGTATAAAATTATTTTTTTTATCCTCTTGTTCTTTTTTTTTATTTTCATACTCTAATATAGTTTGTGATAAAAATTCTATTAAATTACTATTATTAGTATTAATAGAATTAAATTCTATAAATTGAGTTGAAGAATTAATTAATTCTTTTAAATTATTAATTTTAGTATTATCTTTTAAATATAAATTCCATAATCCTGAAAATTTTATAATTTTTTCAATTTTTATTGGTAATGTATAATTAATAGTATTTTCTTTTAAATATTTTATTAAAAAAATAAACTTTTTTATTGAATTATATATTATAGTATTTAATATATTTTTTTTTTCGTTAATAATAAATTTACTTGCTTTCCATAAAGTTAAATTAAATTTTTTAGCTATAGATTTTATAGTATTTATAGTAACAATTCCTATTCCTCTTTTAGGAATATTAATAATTCTTTCAAAAGAACTATCATCATTATGATTAGATATTAATTTTAAATATGATAAAGTATTTTTTATTTCTTGTCTTTCACAAAATCTTACGCCTCCAGTTATTTTATAAGGGATATTATTTCTTAACATGTTTTCTTCTATAATACGTGATTGTGAATTATTTCTATATAAAATTACACAATTATTTAATTGTATATTTTTTTTAATTAAATTATTTTTTATATAATTTATAATAAAATTAGCTTCGTCAAATTCATTTAATGCAAAATATATTGATATCAATTTACCATTATTAGTATTAGTCCATAATTTTTTTTCTAATCTAGTTAAATTATTATTTGATATTAATTTATTCGCAGCATTAAGAATATTATTTGTTGAACGATAATTTTGTTCTAATAAAATAGTTTCTACATTATGAAAATCTTTTAAAAAATGATTAATATTTTCTATTTTTGCACCTCGCCATCCATAGATGGATTGATCATCATCACCTACTATAGTAACTTTTGCTTTATAATTTTTTTTATATAATAAATATATACAACTATATTGAATACTATTAGTATCTTGAAATTCATCAATTAGAATATTTTGAAAACGTTTCTGATATATTTTTAATATATTTTTATTATGTAATAATAATTTATATAATTTAAATATTAATTCATTAAAATCTACAACACCGTTAAATTTACATAATTCTTGATATTTATCATATATTTGATAAATTGGTATATCGATTACCTTATTTTCATAATATTTTAAACAATTATTTTTAATTTTATCAATGCATTTTATAATATATTTAATTGAATATCTTTGCTCATTTATATTCAAATTCATTATATTAATAATACGTTTCACTAAACGTTTTTGATCATCATTATCTATTATTTGAAAATTTTTAGGTAAATTTGCTTCTAAATAATGAATTCTAAGTAAATAATGAGCAAAACTATGGAAAGTTCCTATCCAAATATCTTGTTGTTTTTTACCAATTAATTTTAAAACTCTGTTTTTTATCTCTTTAGCAGCTTTATTAGTAAAAGTTACAGCTAAAATAGATTTTGGACAACAATTTTCAATTGATATTAACCATGCTATTCTATGAACTAATACAAGTGTTTTACCACTTCCTGCTCCTGCTAATACTAATAAATTTTTACGAGTTGAAGATACTACTTGTCGTTGTTTATCATTTAAATTGTTTAATAATTTTATATTATGCATTTATTTTAAAATACCATACAATAAAAAATAAAAATTTTAAAATGTAATTTTAAATAATTAATTATATTATAAATTTATTTCACCATCATAAACATAGTGAGCATCACCTTTCATGAACATATTATTATTATTACCCTTCCATTTTATATTTAAATATCCTCCTAGTAAATTAACTTTGACTTTATTAGATAAAAAATATTTTTTTATACCTACAGCTACAGCAGCACAAGCTCCTGTACCACAGGCATTAGTTTCACCTACACCTCGTTCAAAAACACGTAATTTAATATTATGAGAATTAATTAATTCCATAAATCCTACATTAACTTTATTTGGAAATAATTTATGATTTTGAATAAAAGAACCTATCAAATTAATAGAAATATTAGATAAATTATTTACTTGAATAATACAATGAGGATTACCTAAAGAAACAATATCGAAAAAAATCTGTTCATTATTAAATAATAATGAATATTTATTTTTTGATTTTTTTCCTAAAAAAGGTATTGATTCAGGATCAAATAAGGGTACACCCATGTTAACACATATTTTATTATTTTCTAAAATTTTTAAATAAATAATATTAGTATTTGTACTAACACATATATTATTTTTTAAAGTTAATTTTTTAAATCTTACATATTTTGCAAAACATCTTGCTCCATTACCACATTGATTTACTTCATTACCATCTGCATTAAATATACGATAATGAAAATCAATATTTTTATTTTTAGATGATTCTATCATTAATAATTGATCAAATCCTATACTTGTATACCTATTTGATAATTTTTTAATAATATTTTTTTCTAAATGATAATATTGTTTTATATTATTTATAACAACAAAATCATTGCTTAACGTATGCATTTTAGTAAATTCTATTTTCATAATGTATTATAAATTTTATTTGTATATTTTAAATGAAATTGTTTGAAAATATTTTTAATATAATTAATGATTAGATCATAATTTTATATTTTTTATAGTAGATACAGTATAATCATAATTTCCTGTTATAATGATATCTGCACGTCTATTAGTAAATAAACCTACTGTTACTACTCCTGCAATAGAATTTATATATTTTTCTAATTTTACTGGTTCAGTAATTTCTAAATTATATATATCTAATATTATATTTCCATGTTCTGTAATAATTCCTTTTCTATATTTTAATAAACCCCCTAATTTAGATAATTCTTTAGTAACATATGATTTAGCCATAGGTATAATTTCAATAGGTAAAGGATGTGTTTTACCTAAAATATTTACATGTTTAGATTGGTCTACAATACATATAAATTTATCAGCAATACTAGAAATAATTTTTTCATTAGTTAATGCAGCTCCACCTCCTTTTATCATTTCCATATTATTATTTATTTCATCAGCACTATCAAAATATATATTAATAATATCTACTTCATTACTATTATATATATTAAAATTATATTTTTTTAATTCATTTGTTGATGTAATAGAAGTAGAAACAAAACCATTAATTTTTTTTTTAAAATTAGATAACATATTTATAAAATATTTTATTGTTGTACCTGTGCCAATACCAACAATATCATTATTATTTATATATTTTAAAGCAGCTTGAGAAGCAATTTTTTTAAATTTTTCTAACATATATATTTATTAATAACAAATACAAGAGTATAATTATATATTATACAATATAATTTTGTAAAAATTTTTAAATTTTATTTTATTAAAATTTTATATGTGTGTAATTTTATGTTATTCTTAATTATAAGTTATTAATTTTTAGCTATTATTTTATATATAACAAATATATAAAATAACTATTTGAATTTTATTATGAGATAATAGAATGAAAAAATTAAAATTAATCGTATATTTTTTATTTTGTATTATCATATCAACACAAACATCATTTAAAATTGATGCAAAATCATTACCACCTCAATTATTTAATCAAAAATTACCTAGTTTATCTAAAATGTTAGATAAGGTAATGCCTGCTGTTGTAAGCATAACAGTAGATGGTAGTGTTATAACTCATGATTTTAATTTACCTCAAGACTTACAACAATTTATGGGAGAACATTCACAATTTTGTAGTGAAGAATCTCCATTAAGAGATACTCCTTTATGTCCAGGAAATCGTGATTCTACTATAGAATCAAATTTTCATTCAATAGCATCTGGAGTTATAATAGATGCTAAAAATGGATATATCATTACTAATAATCATGTTATAGAAAATGCTAAAAAAATTGAAGTTGAATTAATGGATGGTAGTTATTATGAAGCTAGTATTATAGGTAAAGATTCTTTATTAGATATAGCATTAATTAAAATAAAAAATGCTAAAAATCTTGTAAGTTTAAAATTAGCTGACTCTGAAAAATTAAAAGTTGGAGATTATACTGTTGCTATAGGTAATCCTTTTGGATTAGGTAATACTGTAACAACTGGTGTTATATCAGCTTTAGGACGTAGTGGAATTAATACAAACCATTTTGAAAATTATATTCAAACAGATGCTGCTATGAATAGTGGTAATTCTGGTGGTGCTTTAATAAATTTAAATGGTGAATTAATTGGTATTAATACTGCTATTTTATCTCCTGATGGAGGTAATGTAGGAGTCGGTTTTTCTATACCTAGCAATACAATTATGAATTTAACTCATCAATTAATTAAATTTGGTAGAATAAGACATGTTTCATTTGGTATTATAGGTGTAGGTGTTAATAAACAATTAGCTAAAATAATGAAAGCTCCTAAATATGTAACAGGAGGAACATTTGTTAGTAGTGTTTTAAAAGACAGTTCTGCATATAATGGTGGAATTAAAGCAGGTGATATAATAATTGCAATGAATAATAAAACATTTAATAGTTTTTATTCATTAAGATCATTAATAAGTGCATTACCTGTTGGTACTAAAATAAAAATTACTGTTATCCGTAATAGTAAAGTAAAACATTTAATTATTACATTACAAGAAGACCCAGATAGTGTAATATATTTTTCAATGTTTTCTTCTGGAATAGAAGGTGCTAATTTAAAAAATTTTGTTATTAATAAAGGAAAAAATAAGAATCAAAAATTAAGATGTGTTCAAGTTACAAATATAGCTGATGATTCTTTTGCTGATAGTATTGGTTTAGAACCAGAAGATATTATTTTAGATATTAATAAAATTGCAGTTCATTCTGTAAAAGATATAAAAAATATTACTAAAACAAAACCATTAATTATTGTTATACATATTTTAAGAGATAATACTAATATATACTTATTAACAACAAATTCTGAAATTCTTGATGAATAATATTATTTTTAATTAAATATATTATTATAATAAGTGTAATTATTTATTAATATAAATAATGTTTGGCCCTTTAGCTCAGTGGTTAGAGCAAGCGACTCATAATCGTTAGGTCGTTGGTTCAAATCCAACAAGGGCCATATTTAATATTAGTTTTATTTTTTCTTATCATTTTTCTTTCATATTATCAAAATTTTTTTATTTTATTTTTTTAAAGGAAAATAATTTATTATGTTTGAAATTAATTTAATAAAAAATAATTTATATAAAATAAAAGAAAAAAATAATTTTATTAGGAGTTTACTTTGATTATTCTAAATTAAAAAAAAAATTATTTATTATAAATAATCAATTTAAAAATTCAAATGTTTGGAATGATATTAATTATGGGAGAAAATTAAGTAAAGAAAAATTTTATATAGAAAATATATTATCTAATTTAGATAAAATTAATCAAGAAATATTAGATATTGATGAATTAATTGAATTAGCTATGGATAATAACGATAATGATATATTAATTGAATCAATTCAAATATTGCATAATTTAAAAAATAAAATAACTAAATTAGAATTTCAAAAATTTTTTATAAAAAAAAATGATAACAAAAATTGTTTTATTGATATACAAGCAGGATCAGGAGGAATAGAATCACAAGATTGGGCACATATGATTATGAAAATGTATTTAAAATGGGCAGAAAATAAAAAATTTAAAACATATATAATTCAAAAATCTCCTGGAGAAAAAGTAGGTATAAAATCAGCAACTATAAAAATAATAGGAAATTATGCTTTTGGTTGGTTAAGAACAGAAAATGGTATTCATCGTTTAGTAAGAAAAAGTCCTTTTAATACATATGGAAGACGTCATACTTCTTTTAGTTCAACATATATATATCCTGAGATTAATCATAATTCAAATATAATAATAAATTTGGATGATTTACGAATTGATGTATATAGATCTTCTGGTGCAGGTGGTCAACATGTTAATCGTACAGAATCAGCCGTAAGAATTACTCATATACCTACAGGTATAGTAACTCAATGCCAAAATAATAGATCACAGCATAAAAATAAATATCAAGCTATGAAACAAATAGAAAAAAAATTATATGAATTAGACTTAAAAAATAAAAATATAGAAAAAAAAAGAATAGAAAATAGTAAGTTAAATATAAGTTGGGGATATCAAATAAGATCTTATGTATTAGATAATGCAAGAATTAAAGATATGCGTACAGGAGTAGAAACTAATAATATTCAATCTGTTTTAAATGGTAATATAGACATATTTATTAAAGCTAGTTTAAAAATAGGATTATAAAATATAGGAAAATATTTATTATGTCTCAAAACAAAAATATATATATTAAAACAATTAATAATGAAAGAAAATCACGTATAGAAAAATTAATAAAATTACGAAAAAATAATGATGCATTTCCTAATAATTTTAAAATTAATATTACATCTGATATTTTATATAAAAAATATAATAATATTGATTCTATTTTAGATAAAAATTTAATATTTCATATTGCCGGACGTATTATTAATTTTCGTAATATGGGTAAAGCATCTTTTATTAAAATTAAAGATGGAAAAGGATATATTCAAATATATTTATCCATTGATAGTTTATCTGTAAAACAATATAAAAAAATTATAAATCAATTTGATCTTGGAGATATAATAGGTATTACTGGTAATATTTTTAAAACTAAAACTGGAGTTTTATCAATATATTCTAATAAATGTTATTTATTAACAAAATCAATTAGATCATTACCTAATAAATTTCATGGATTAAATGATCAAGAAATTAAATATAGAAAGAGATATTTAGATCTTATTGTAAATGACAAATCGAAAAAAATTTTTGAAATAAGATCAAAAATAATATTTATTATACGTAATTTTATGAATAAAATGGATTTTATTGAAGTAGAAACTCCAATGATGCAAATAATTCCTGGTGGTGCTACAGCTAAACCATTTATAACATATCATAATACTTTTAATCGTAACATGTATTTACGTATAGCACCAGAATTATATTTAAAAAGATTAATTATAGGAGGATTTAATAAAATATTTGAAATTAATAGAAATTTTCGTAATGAAGGTATTTCTACACAACATAATCCCGAATTTACAATGATGGAATTATATATTGCATATGCTGATTATACTGATTTAATGATTTTTTTTGAAAAAATATTATTACATATAAGTAAAAAAATATTAAATTCTAATAAATTATTTTTTCATAATAATGAATTTGATTTTAGTAAACCATTTAGTAAATTAACTATGAAAGAATCTATAACTTATTATTATCCTCAAATTGACTATAATGATTTAAATAATTTTAATAAATTAATAGATATTAGTCATATGTTAAAAGTTAAAATTAATTATAATTGGAGTATAGGAAAAATAATTTCTTCTATTTTTGAAGAAAAAATAATAAATAAATTAATTTTACCTACTTTTATTACAGAATATCCTACAGAAGTATCACCATTAGCACGTAGAAATAAATTAGATACATCAATAACAGATAGATTTGAATTTTTTATTTGTGGAATGGAAATAGCCAACGGTTTTTCTGAATTAAATGATCCTGAAGATCAAAAAATAAGATTTGAACAACAAATGATTTTTAAAAATGAAGATAATAATACTCAACATTATTTTTATGATAAAGATTATGTAGAGGCATTAGAATACGGATTACCACCTACTGCAGGATTAGGAATCGGAATAGATAGATTAATAATGTTATTTACAAATTCTTCTTCTATTAAAGATGTAATTTTATTTCCTACTTTAAGACCTATTAAAGAAAACTCATAATCTTTTCAGCTTTTTTAACGATAGATATAAAATTTTCTGCTGTTAAAGAAGCTTTACCTATTAAAAAACCGTTTATATCTTTTTGTTTAATAAAAATATCCATATTATTTTTATTAATTGATCCACCATATTGAATAATAAGATTTTTAGATATTTTTAAATTTTTTTGACTAATATATTTTCTAATAAATTTATGAATATTTTGAACTTCTATTGGATTAGCTGATTTTCCTGAACCGATAGCCCAAATAGGTTCATAAGCTATCACAGTATTATCAAATGCTTCTATTCCTTGAGTTTTTAAAATTATATCTATTTGTTCAGCACAAATATCTTTAGTTTGATTCATATTTTTTTGTAATTCTGTTTCTCCTATACATAAAATTGGTATTAAACCATTAGATTTAATTATATTAAATTTTTTAGATATATATTCATTAGTTTCTTTATGAAATATTCTCCTTTCTGAATGTCCAATAATAACATATTTTATACCTATATCTTTTAACATTTTTATTGATATCTCACCTGTAAAAGATCCATAAAGATTAATATCTACATTTTGTGCTGTTAAATTCATCTGAATATTATTCAAACAAATATTAGATAAATATAAATAAGTATAAGCAGGAGCAATAGATATTTCACAAAAATTTAATTTTGTTTTTTCTAAAAAATTTTTAATTTTATTTATATAATTTTTTACAAATAAAACATTACCGTTAAGTTTCCAATTGCCAATAATTAAAAATGGTTTCATGTTAAAATTCTTTTTTATTAATTATAATATTAATATTACCAATATTTTTCAATAGTAATATTTCCCTTTTTATTTTTTAAGTTTTTAGATAAATCATATTTTTCTTGTAATAATTTTTGTGTTTCATAAATCATGTTAGGATTACCACATAACATTATATGTGTATTATTCTTATTAATTAAAATACCTATTTTTTTTTCTATAGAACCATTATTAATTAATTTTGGAATATGTCCTTGTAAATAATTTTGTTTTTTTTCTCTACTAGTAATGATTTGAACGATCAGCTTTTTTTTTAATTTATTTTTAAATTTATTTATTAAATTTATATAACTTAAATCTGATATATATCTTAAAGCATGTATTAAAATAATTTTTTTAAATTTTTCTAAATTACTTCCATTTTGTAATATTGATAAATATGGTCCAATACCTGTTCCAGTAGATATCATCCATAAATTTTCACAATTTTGAATATTATTAATAGTAAAAGAACCTAAAGCATTTTTAGAAATCATAATTTCATCATTAATATTTAATTTATGTAAATAAGGTGTTAAATTACCTTTTTCTTTTATATTTTTTATATAAAATTCATGATTAACATTTTTAGGACAATTTATATAAGAGTATGCTCTACGTATACGTTTACCATTTATAATTAATGATAATTTTGTAAATTGTCCTGGAATAAAAAAGTTTACTTTTGCATTTAAAATAATAGTAAATAAATTTTTTGTCCAATAATGTATTTTTTTTACTTTTCCTATAACCCAATCATTCATATTTAAAACCTTAAATATTATTAAAAATTTCTTAAATAATATATTTTAAATTTATTATAAAAAATAGTTAAATAACTTATTATATTCTTATATAGTTAAATAATATTTAATGACGAAAATAACGTATATTAGTAAATACTATACCATAGATAAGTTATATTGATTCACAGCATAAATAACTTCTTTATCTATTATAGATCCTTCAGGTTGAATAATACATTTTATACCTAAATTTGAGATAAAATCAATACTATCTCAGAAGGGAAAAAATACATCAGAAATTATTGATGATCTTTTTAAAATAAATTTTCTCTCTTTTGCTTTTATAGTAGCTAATTTTATAGAATCAATTATTTGTCCTGCTCCTATTCCTAAAGTCATATTATCTTTACAATAAATAATGGCCTTAGATTTAACAAATTTTATTATTTTCCATCCAAAAATAATATCATCTATTTCACTTTTTTTGGTATTCTTTTACTAACAATATTAATATTACTTTTATTAATAAAATTTAAATTATTATTTTGTATAATTAATCCATTATTAACATATTTCATTTCAAATAATATTTGATAATTAAAATTGTATAATAGTATACGTATATTATTTTTTTTAGCAATTATAATTTTAGCTTCATTAGTAATTGATGAGATGACTATTAATTCTATAAAATTATTTTTTATAATAATATTAACAGTTTCTAAATTTAATTTTTTATTAAAAACTATTATACTACTAAAATATGAAATTGAATCATCAGTATTATATGCATTAATATATGCTTTTTTAATTGAATAATTACTTGATAAACTACATGGATTAGCATATTTAATAATAACACAAGATGGTTTCGAAAATTCTTGAACACATTCTAAAGTAACATTAGTATAAATACTATTATTATACGAAAGTTCTTTTCCTTGTATTTGTTTAAAATTATTATTATTTATAATTTTACTATCTTTAGTATAATATAGAGCACTTTTTTGATGATAATTTTCACAATATTTTAAATTTTGTTTTTTAAATAAATTTAAAGTTATTTTATCAGGAAAGATATTATCTTTTTTACTATTTTTTAAATATATTAATTTTTCATATTTTATATTAAAATATTCTGATATTTTCTAAAATATAATAAAAAGCTTTTTGTGCTAATTTTATTTTTGTATTCAATAATATATTATTATTACATTTTAATTTATTAATTACTAATAAATAATTTTTATTATCAATTAAAATTGTAATATTTTTATAATTTTTACAGAATCTTTAATAATACAAGTTACTACATTAATATTATTAAAAAAATATTATTATTTTTTAAAAAGGATAAAAATTAATTACTACTATATCAATAAGTTTAATATTATTAATATTTATAAAATTAATATTATTAATATCTCTATTGCTTAATATTTCTCTATATAATACAGAATGTAATATTTTTATTTTTTCATTTATCAATTTAGAAAAATTAAGATATTTTAATATTTTAATTATATTATTTAATCCTTTAGATTTTAAAAATAAATAAGTTTCTTTTGTAGATATTAAAATAATTATATTTTATTAATATTTGAACTAATAAAAAAATATTAGATTTATTAAAAATATTAATTAATACATATTTATTATTTTTTTTGTTATAATTTTATTATTTTTAATAATATTTGAATAATTATAATTATTAATGATTATATCTATTAGATAATTTGTCAAATAAAATTATTTCTAATATAATTATTTATATCTTTTTTATATTGAATCATAATTATTAATAATATATTATTATATAACTTCCATATAAAAAATTATTTAATAATTATTTTAATAAATTTTAAGGGGTGTAGTTCAATTTGGTAGAGCATCGGTCTCCAAAACCGGTAGTTGTGGGTTCAAATCCCTCCACCCCTGAATATTTATTCATAAAAAAATTTTTTATTAAATTATATAATTAGTTTACAATTAATTTATTTAAAAATATTAAAAAAATTTAATTTTATCAAAAAATAAACTCCCAATATTTAATCTAGGGATTTTTGTATAAATATTAATTAAAAAATTAATATTGAATTATACATATATTTTTTTATAAATATAAGAGGTAACAATAAGTATGAATGGAGCAGAATGTATAATTCAAGCATTAAAAAAACAAAATGTAAAAATAGTATTTGGACATCCAGGTGGAGCTATTATGCCTTTGTATGATGCATTATATAATGGAGAAATTGAACATATATTGTGTCGACATGAACAGGCTGCAGCTATTGCTGCTATAGGATATTCAAGATCTACGGGAAATATAGGAGTATGTATAGCAACATCAGGACCTGGAGCAACTAATTTAATTACAGGTATTGCAGATGCTATGGTAGATTCTGTACCCATTATAGCTATAACAGGTCAAGTTCCTTCTACATTAATTGGAACAGATGCGTTTCAAGAAATTGATATTATAGGTATGTCTTTATCATGTACTAAACATAGTTTTTTAATAAATTCAATAGAATCATTAAATGATATTTTTGATAAAGCTTTTTCAATAGCTTTATCAAATAGACCAGGACCTGTTTTAATAGATATACCAAAAGATATACAATTATCTAATTTTATTCCCAAAAATTTAAATAATCAACTTAAAAAAAATATTCCAGAAAAAAAAGTAAATATTACAAAGAAAAATATAAATAAAATTAATAATTTTTTAAAAAAATCTAATATGCCTATATTGTATATAGGTGGTGGTGTTGGCATGAGTAATGCTATTTTTACATTAAAAAATTTTATTAATAAAACACAAATACCCGTAGTAGTTACATTAAAAGGTTTAGGATCTGTAGATAATACATATTCTTATTATCTTGGTATGTTAGGAATGCATGGTAATAAAGCTGCAAACTATGCTGTACAAAAATGTGATTTATTAATAGCTATAGGTGCAAGATTTGATGATCGTGTTACAGGAAATCCAAAAAATTTTGCTTCTAATGCATATATTATACATTTAGATATAGATTTATCTGAAATTAATAAAATATGTAAAACAGATTTTTATTTATTAGGTAATTTAAATTATATACTTCCATATTTACAAAAACCTAATAATATTTTTAAATGGCAAAATTATATAAAAAAAATAAAAAAAAAATATTCTTGGAATTATAAAATTAATTATTTTAATAAAAATAAAATTTATGCTCCTATTCTTTTAAAAAAATTATCAGATCTTAAAGATTCTAATACAATTATTACTACAGATGTAGGACAACATCAAATGTGGACTGCACAACATGTTAATTTTTCATCTCCAAAAAATTTCATTACATCAAGTGGTTTAGGAACTATGGGATTTGGTTTACCTGCAGCTATTGGAGCACAAATAGGTAGACCTAACGACCCTGTAATATGTATTACAGGAGATGGATCATTTATGATGAATATTCAAGAATTAGGTACAATTAAAAGAAAAAAACTTCCTATAAAAATTATATTATTAGATAATAAAAGATTAGGAATGGTAAAACAATGGCAACAATTATTTTTTTCTAAAAGATATAGTGAAACTATATTATGGGATAATCCTGATTTTTTACAATTAGCTAGTGCTTTTGGTATATCTGGAGAAAGTATAAATTATTCTAGTCAAATAGATTTAAGTTTAAAAAATATGTTTAATAAAAAAGAACCATATTTATTACATGTTTCTATAAATGCATCTGATAATGTTTGGCCATTGGTTCCTCCAGGTAAAAGTAATGTAAATATGATAGAAGAAATTATATGAATCAATATAAAATATATATTAACACATATATAAGTCCTGAAATTATCGAACGTATTTTACGTATTATTCGTCATAGAGGATTTAGAATTTGTTATATGAAAGTTAATTCAATTTTAAAAATAGAAAATATAATTTTTGAAATAATTGTAGAAAGTAAAAGACCTATAGATTTTCTTGTAAAACAATTATCTAAATTAATAGATGTAATTGATATTAAAATATTTTAATTAATATCATATAATATTACTGCTAATTTGAGTAAATAAGGAAATATTATAATGAAAACAAAAAAAGCAGATTTTATTTGGTTTAATGGAGATATAGTTAAATGGGAAAATGCAAAAATTAGTGTAATGGCACATGCATTACACTATGGAACTTCCGTATTTGAAGGAATGAGATGTTATAAATCTTTTAAAGGTCCAGCTATCTTTCGTCATAAAGATCATATTGAACGTTTATGTAATTCTGCAAAAATTTATCGTTTTCCATTAAAATTTACAATAAAAGATCTGATGAATGCAGTACATATTATACTTCAATATAATAAGTTAGAAGAAGCTTATATAAGAATTTTAGTATTTATAGGAGATGTTGGTTTAGGAGTTAATCCTCCTGAAAATTATTATACTGATGTAATAATTAGTTCTTTTTCATGGGGAAATTACCTTGGTAACAAAGCTATGATTAATGGTATTGATACTATGATATCATCATGGAATAAAATAAGACCAAATACTATTCCCAGTATGGCAAAAGCTGGAGGTAATTATTTGTCCTCTTTTCTTATTGGTAATGAAGCAAGAAGAAATGGATATCATGAAGGAATATCGTTAGATAGTTTAGGATTTGTATCAGAAGGTGCAGGAGAAAATATATTTAAAGTAAAAAATAATATTTTATTTACACCTCCACTTAATTCTTCAGTATTACCAGGTATTACTAGAGATTCAGTTTTAAAAATAGCTAAAAGGATTGGAATTAAAACTAAGGAAACTTTAATATTAAGAGAATCTTTATATTTAGCTGATGAAATATTTATGACAGGAACTGCTGCTGAAATTACTCCAGTAAGAAGTATAGATGGTATAACAATTGGTTATGGAAAAAGAGGTAAAATTACAAAAATAATTCAACAAGAATTTTTTAATTTATTTGATGGAATAATAGAAGATAAATGGAATTGGCTAGATTATATATGTTAATAATTAATTTTTATAAAATAAGGAAAAAAATAATGCCTAATTATCGTTCATCTATTACTACAAAAGGTCGTAATATGGCAGGAGCCCGTGCTCTTTGGAGAGCAACTGGAATGGATGATTCTGATTTTAGAAAACCAATCATAGCAATAGTTAATTCATTTTCACAATTTGTTCCAGGTCATATTCATTTAAAAAAATTAAGTAAAATTATTTCAAAAGAAATAAAAAATATGGGAGGAGTACCAAAAGAGTTTAATACAATAGCAATTGATGATGGTATTGCTATGGGTCACGATGGAATGTTATATTCTCTTCCTTCTAGAGAATTAATTGCAGATTCAATAGAATATGTTATTAATGCTCATTGTGTAGATTCTATGATTTGTATTTCTAATTGCGATAAAATTACTCCTGGTATGTTAATGGCTAGTTTACGTTTAAATATACCTACTGTAATGATTTCTGGTGGACCTATGGAAGCTGGTAAGATAAATATTTCATCAAAGAAAATAAGAATTGATCTAGTTGACGCAATGATAAGTTCAGCTGATTTAAATAAATCAGATAAATATGTCAATAAAATTGAAAATAATGCATGTCCTACGTGTGGTTCTTGTTCTGGAATGTTTACTGCAAATTCAATGAATTGTTTAGTAGAAGTTTTAGGATTAGCATTACCTGGTAATGGATCTTTATTATCTACACATGTATATCGTAAAAAATTATGTATACAATCAGCTAAAACTATAGTAGATATTACAAAAAAATATTATCATGATAACGATAACAGTGTTTTACCCAGAAGTATTGCTAATAAAAAAGCTTTTGAAAATGCTATAATGATTGATATTGCAATGGGTGGATCTACTAATACAATTTTACATGTACTAGCTTTAGTACAAGAAGCAAATATAAAATTAAATTTATTTCATATAGATAATTTATCAAGAAAAGTTCCATGGTTATGTATGGTATCTCCTAGTACTAAAAAATTTTATATTGAAGATTTTCATAGAGCTGGAGGTGTAATTTCTTTGTTAGGTGAATTATATCGCATAGGATTAATACATTCTAATATAAAAAATATATTAGGTTTAACAGTAAAAGAAATGATTAATAAATATGATATTATTACTAATAAAGATGACAAAATTAAAAAATTTTTTTTAGCTGCACCAGGAAATATTAAAACTACAAAACCTTTTTCACAAAATAATATATGGTCTTATTTAGATAATGATAGAAAAAATGGATGTATCAGATCATATAAATATGCTTTTAGTAAAGATGGTGGATTAGCAGTTTTATATGGTAATATAGCTAAAAATGGATGTGTAGTTAAAACTGCAAGCGTAAATAAAAAATTAATGATATTTAAAGGTCCAGCTAAAATATACGATAGTCAAGAATCTGCAATAAATGCAATTTTAAATAATAATATTGTTCCAGGAGATGTAGTTGTTATTCGTTATGAAGGACCAAAAGGTGGTCCTGGTATGCAAGAAATGTTATATCCAACATCTTATTTAAAATCAATGAAATTAGATCAAAGTTGTGCTTTAATTACAGATGGAAGATTTTCTGGAGGTACTTCTGGATTATCAATTGGACATATTTCACCAGAGGCTGCAAATAAAGGTTATATTGCTTTAATAAGAAATGGAGATATTATTGAAATTAACATACCTAATAGATTTATCAATCTTCTTATTTCACAAAAAAAAATAAATTTGAGAATTAAAGAAGAAGAAAAACGAGGTAAATTAGCTTATACTCCTAATTATATTCGTAAAAGAAAAATATCTTTCGCATTAAAAATTTACTCTGCATTGGTGACAAGTGCTGATAAAGGAGCAATAAGAGATAAAAAAAAATTAAAATATTTTAAATAATTAATTTATACTAGTGATATAAAAATTTTTTACTATAATCACTATTTAATATAAATTATATTTATTTTTTTTAAATTTTTTTTTAATTTTTATAAAATACTTAAATAATATTTTTTTATAAAATTTAATTTAAAAATATTAAGTATTTTATAAAAATATCTTTGTTATATAAAATATTTTTTATAATAAGATTATTAAATTATATTTTTAATTATGTTTTTAAATATAAAAAATATATTATTATTTTTAATTATTAATTGATATACCATCTATTATATAATTAAAATTATATTATGAAAAAACATTAATAATTAATAATTTTATATATAAATATATTTATATATTCAATAATTATAATTTTATTTATATAAGGATATCAAAATGAGTAATTATTTTAATAAATTAAATTTTCGTGAAAAATTAAAAAATTTAAAAAAATGTAGATTAATGAAATTTAAAGAATTTTCTAATGGAGTAAATTATTTAAAAAATAAAAAAATAGTTATTATAGGATGCGGAGCACAAGGATTAAATCAAGGATTAAATATGAGAGATTCAGGATTAAATATCTCATATACTTTAAAAAAAGATTCTATTAAAGAAAAAAATTTATCTTGGCAAAAAGCTTATAAAAATAAATTTATTATTGGTACATATAATGAATTAATTCCTAATGCTGATTTAATTATTAATTTAACTCCTGATAAAAATCATAGTGAACTCTTACGAAATATAAAAAGTTTAATAAAACCTGGTGCTACAATAGGATATTCTCATGGTTTCAATATTGTAGAAGAAGGAGAAAAATTTTCCAAAAATATAAATATAATTATGGTTGCTCCAAAATGTCCAGGAACAGAAGTTAGAGAAGAATACAAAAGAGGTTTTGGTGTACCATCATTAATAGCTGTACACCAACAAAATAATTATAATAATAATAATGGATTAGAAATAGCAAAAGCTTGGGCTGTGGGAATAGGTAGTCATAAAGCAGGCATATTAGAATCTTCTTTTGTTGCAGAAGTAAAATCTGATTTAATGGGTGAACAAACTGTTCTATGTGGTATGTTACAAACTTCTTCTATATTATTATTTGATCAATTAATAAGTCGTAAAGTAAATAAAGAATATGCATCACAATTTATTCAATTTGGATGGGAATATATTACTGAATCTTTAAAACAAGGAGGTATTACTTTAATGATGGATAGGTTGGATAATAAAAATAAAATTAGAGCTTATGAATTATCTTTAATTTTAAAAAAAATTTTAAAACCATTATTTCAATTACATATGGACAATATTATTTCTGGAAAATTTTCTAAAGAAATAATAGATGATTGGAACAATAATAATAAAAATTTATTAAATTGGAGAGAAAAAATAAGAAATAATAAATTTGAACAAACATTAGTTGGTAATAATATTATTATAAATGAACAAGAAATTTTTAATCATGGTTTATTTATGGTAGCTATAATTAAAGCTAGTGTTGAATTATCATATGAAATAATGATAGAAACAGGAATTTCACCAAAATCGGCATATTATGAATCATTACATGAGTTACCTTTAATTGCAAATATTATTGCAAGAAAAAAATTATATGAAATGAACAAAGTAATATCTGATACAGCAGAATATGGTAATTATTTATTTTCTAATCAAGCTATACCTTTATTAAAAGATTTTATAAATAATTTAAAAGATGAAGATTTAGGAATTATAGATATTAAACATATATCTGTTAAAAATAAATATTTATTAAATATTAATTCAATAATTAGAAATCATTCAATTGAAAAAATTGGTTATATATTACGAAAATATATGACTAAGATGAAATCTCTCTAAAAATAATTTTAAATATTTACTCTCTTAAATTAAATATTTCAAGAGAGTAAAATAATATATTAATTTATTTATAAAAAAATTATATTTTTTATAAATTATATTTTTCGTTCATTAATTTTTCAATTAATAATATTAATATATGGATTATTTTAATATGTATTTCTTGGATTCTATCTGCGTAACCATTATGAATTACTGAAATTTTTACATCAATCAAATTTTTTATTTTATTTGAAAGATAATTACCATTAAGTAATATTATTTTCATATTTTTTTTTTTAGCAGCATATAATGCATTAATTATATTTATAGATTTTCCAGAAGCGGTTAAAGCAAATAAAACATCTTTAGGTTGTCCTAATGCTTCTATATAACGAGAAAAAACATATTCATAACCATAATCATTACTTACACAAGAAAAATAAGATATATCTGATATGCATAATGCAGGATATGCAGATCTTTTATTTCTGTATTTTCCTGTTAACTCTTCTGCAAAATGCATAGCATCACAATGTGAACCACCATTACCACAAGAAATAACTTTATTATTATTTAAAAAAGATTTTACAATTAAATTAGCTGCTAATTTAATATTAGTAATATTTTGATTATTTTTTATAAAATCTTTTAAAATATTAGATGCTGATAATAATTCTGAATGAATAATTTTATTATACATTATAGTCTTTACTAAAAATTATTTTTTAATTTAAATAATTAATTTTTAAAAATTAATTTTAACTTATATAATATTATTTAACAATAACAATTATTGTTAATTGGTATATTTGGAGGTTTATTTGACTAATAATAAAGCACTTTTAATAATGGAAGATGGAACAAAATTTTTTGGAAAATCTATTGGAATTGATGGTACAGTTATAGGAGAAGTTGTTTTTAATACATCTATGACTGGATATCAAGAAATAATTACTGATCCATCTTACTATAAACAAATTCTTACTCTTACATATCCTCATATCGGAAATATTGGTA
The DNA here is from genome assembly GCF_012562965.1 of Enterobacteriaceae endosymbiont of Plateumaris rustica. Lineage (GTDB taxonomy): Bacteria > Pseudomonadota > Gammaproteobacteria > Enterobacterales > Enterobacteriaceae. The sequence continues at coordinate 204,304 of NZ_CP046228.1, read as the reverse complement.
TTAATCAAGAAGATGAAGAATCATCTAAAATTTATCTAAAAGGTTTGATTATTCATAATTTATCTGAATTATCAAGTAACTATAGAAGTCAAAATAATTTAGATATTTATTTGAAAAAAAAACATGTAGTTGCTATTTCAGATATTGATACTCGTCAATTAACACGTTTATTACGTAATAAAAAAATTAATATTGGATGTATTATTACTAATACAATAAATATTAATCTTCACAATATTAGAAATAAAATTAAACAATATCCAGGATTACAAGGATTAGATTTAGTTAAAGAAATAACAACTCATAAAAATTACTCTTGGATAAAAGGAAATAAAAAATATCAAATAATTAAAAAAAATATAGAAAAAAAATTATTATTACCTATGCATATAATAGCATATGATTTTGGTATTAAAAAAAATATTTTACAAATGTTGGTAGACCGAGGATGTCGTGTTACTGTTATTTCTGCTTATACAGATTTTAAAGAACTTATAAAATTAAATCCTGATGGAATTTTTTTATCTAATGGTCCTGGAGATCCTAAACCATGTTTTTATGCTATTTATGCTGTAAAACAATTATTAAAAACAAATATTCCAATCTTTGGAATATGTTTAGGACATCAAATTCTTGCACTTGCAAGTGGAGCTAAAACAATAAAAATGACTTTAGGACATCATGGAAGTAATCATCCTGTAAGAAATATACAAACAAATAAAATATTAATAACAACACAAAATCATGGATTTACAATTGATATAAATCATATACCAGTAAATTTAAGAATAACACATAGATCTTTATTTGATAATACTATACAAGGTATTCATCGTATTGATAAACCCGCTTTTGGTTTTCAAGGACATCCTGAAGCTAGTCCAGGTCCTCATGATGCTTCTATATTATTTGATTATTTTATAGAATTAGTTCAAAAATATTGTAAAAAAAAACAAAATGTAAGAGATTATAATCATGCCGAAAAATACTGATATAAAGAGTATTATGATTTTAGGAGCAGGTCCTATAGTTATAGGACAAGCATGCGAATTTGATTATTCAGGAACACAAGCATGTAAGGCTTTGAAAGAAGAAGGATATAAATTAATTTTAATTAATTCTAATCCGGCTACAATTATGACTGATCCTGATATTGCTGATGTTACTTATATAGAACCTATACAATGGGAAATTATAACTAAGATTATACAAAAAGAAAAACCTAATGCTATTTTACCGACTATGGGTGGACAAACAGCTTTAAATTGTATTTTAGATTTAAATAAAAATAATATTTTAAATAAATTTAATGTAAAAATTATTGGAGTTACTATTGAAGCAATTCATAAAGCTGAAAATCGTTATTATTTTTCAAAAATTGTAAAAAAATTAGGTTTAAATATAGCTACTTCTAAAATTGTAAATAATATTGATGATGCTATTCACTTTGTGAATAAAATTGGATTTCCATGCATTATTAGACCATCTTTCACTATGGGTGGAAGTGGAGGAGGTGTAGCACATAATTTAAAAGAATTTATAAATATTTATAATAGAGGAATAAATTTATCCCCTAATAAAGAATTATTAATTGATGAATCTTTAATAGGATGGAAAGAATATGAAATGGAAGTAATAAGAGATAAAAATGGAAATTGTATTGTTATATGTTCAATTGAAAATATTGATTCTATGGGTATTCATACTGGAGATTCTATTACTGTTGCTCCAGCTCAAACTTTATCTGATAAAGAATATCAAATAATGAGAAATGCTTCTATATTGATTATGAAAGAAATAGGAATAGAATCAGGTGGATCTAATGTACAATTTGCTATTAATCCTAAAAATGGTAAACTAGTAGTAATTGAAATGAATCCTCGTGTATCACGATCATCTGCTTTAGCTTCTAAAGCAACAGGATTTCCTATAGCAAAAATATCAGCAAAATTATCTGTGGGATACACATTAGATGAATTAATGAACGATATAACTAATAAAAAAATTCCTGCATCTTTTGAACCTACTATTGATTATGTAGTTATAAAAATACCTCGATTTAATTTTGAAAAATTTATAGGAGCTAGTGATAGATTATCTACACAGATGAAATCTGTAGGAGAAATTATGGCAATAGGAAGAACATTTCAAGAATCTATTCAAAAAGCTTTACGAAGTTTAGAAATAGGAATTAATGGTTTTACACCTAAAATAAAAAATTTAAATAATAATTTTTTAAATTTTATTATAAATGAATTAAAAACACCAGGACCAGATAGAATTAGATTTATAGCTGATGCTTTTAGATTAGGTATATCAATAAAGAATATTTTTCATTATTCTCATATAGATCCTTGGTTTTTAGCACAAATAAAAGAAATAATTACTATTGAAAATAAAATAAAATCTTTAGGTATAAATTGTTTAAAAAATAAAAATTATTTTTTTAATTTAAAAAAAAAAGGATTTTCAGATTCTAGATTAGCTGATTTATTACAAATTTCTGAAAAAAAAGTACGTAATTTACGCTATAGTCATAATTTACATCCAGTATATAAAAGAGTTGATACATGTGCGGCAGAATTTGAAACTAATACTGCATATATATATTCTACATATGCTACAGAATGTGAATCTAATCCTAGTAATAACAATAAAAAAATTATGATTTTAGGAAGTGGTCCTAATAGAATTGGTCAAGGAATAGAATTTGATTATTGTTGTGTTCATGCTGCTATGGTATTACGTGATAATAAATTTGAAACTATTATGGTTAATTGTAATCCTGAAACAGTATCTACTGATTATGATATTTCAGATCGTTTATATTTTGAACCAATTACTTTAGAAGATATATTAGAAATTATTAGAATAGAAAAACCTCAAGGAGTTATTGTACAGTATGGTGGACAAACTCCATTAAATTTAGCTAGATTATTAGAAAAACAAGGGGTTAATATTATTGGTACAAGTCCATCTTCTATTGATACAGCTGAGAATAGAAAAAAATTTCAACATATAGTTAATTCTTTAAAATTAAAACAACCAGAAAATTTTATAGTATATAATTTAAATGAAGCAATAGAAAAATCTCAAATAATTGGTTATCCTATAGTAATAAGACCATCTTATGTATTAGGTGGTAGATCAATGGAATTAATTTATAATATAAATGATTTAAAAACATATTATAAAATTAATAATATTCCAGTCTTATTAGATAAATTTTTAGATAATGCAATAGAAGTTGATGTAGATGCTATTTGTGATAGAAAAAATGTTTTTATTGCTGGTATAATGGAACATGTAGAATATGCTGGAGTACATTCTGGTGATTCTGCTTGTTCTTTACCTACAAATAATCTTAGTGATTTTATTTTAAATATAATTAGATCACAAGTAAAAAAATTAGCTATAGCACTTAATATTTGTGGTGTTTTCAATGTACAATTTGCTATTAAAAATAATGACGTTTATTTAATAGAAGTTAATCCTAGAGCTTCACGTACTATTCCATTTATATCTAAAGCTATAGGAATACCTTTAGCAAAGATAGGAACATTAGTAATGGTAGGAAAAACTTTACCTAATTTAAAAATTAACAAAGAAATTATTCCTCATTATTTTTCTGTAAAAGAAGTAGTATTACCATTTAATAAATTTTATGGGGTAGATCCAATTTTAGGTCCTGAAATGCATTCAACAGGAGAAGTAATGGGTATTGGATATACTTTTGCAGAAGCTTTTGCTAAAACTATGTTAAGTATAAAAGTTAATATAAAAAAAATAGGTTCAGTATTAATCTCTGTTAGAGATCAAGATAAAATTGCAGTTATTCCATTAGTAAAAAAATTAATTAAATATGGTTTAAATATTGATGCAACTAATGGTACTGGTAAATTTTTAAAAAATAAAAATATAAAAGTTAATATTGTAAGAAAAGTAGAAGAAAAATCACCTAATATTATAGATTTTATAAAAAATAAGAAGTATAATTATATCATTAATACTACATCTATTAAAAGTTCTATTGAAATGTCTAAACTTATTAGAATTTTTGCTTTAGAAAATGGAATTCATTGTGATACAACAATTAATGGTTCTATTGCTACAATATTAGCTATGGATGTTAATCCTAAAAAAAGAATATTTTCTTTACAGGAAATTCATAAAACATTAATTAGAAATATATAAAAATAAAATTAATTATAAATATTATTATTTAATAATAAATATATTTTTATTATTTACAAAAATTATATTATAATTTATAAATTAATAATTTTCATAAGATATGTTTAATATAAAAAAACATTTTTTTAATAAAAATTGTGTGGATTTTTCCAATGATTTATTAAAATTAATTTTATTAGATACATGGAGTTTTATAATTATACAAGGACAAGATAGTAAAATTTTTTTACAAAATCAACTAACAATAGATATTAATGAATTAGATAATAATCCATTATGTTTTTTACATGCATTACATTGCAATGTTAAAGGAAAAATATTAACAAATATGTATATTTTTAAATATAAAAATGGTTATTGTTATATAGTAAGGAAAAATATTGTAAAAGATTATTTAAATAAAATAAAAAAATATATAATTTTATATAAAATAAATATTTTATTACAAACATCACAAATTATTTTAGGATTATCAGGAATAAATTCTAATAAAATTTTATCTAAAATATTTAATAAATATGATTTTTCTTCTAATGAAAAAAATTTATTTATTTATAATAATAATATTTTTTTAAAATTTATACTTCCCATAAAACGATATTTTATGATTTTAGATCAAAAACATACAAAATTTTTAATAAAAAATATAATAGATAAGAACATATTAATATATGATAGTAATCAATGGACTAAATTTAATATGGAAATAGGATACCCTATTTTTGATATAAATAATAGTATTAAATTTCTTCCTCAAGAATCTAATATGAATTTTTTTAATGCTATTAATTTAAATAAAGGATGTTATTTAGGACAAGAAATAATTAGTATTTCACATTTTAGAAAAAAGAAAAATAAATCATTATTTTTGTTAGAAGGTATAGCTAATTTTTTACCATCATTTTATGATGAATTAGAATTTTGTTCTAATCAAACAAAAGATATTTATAAAATAAATTCAAAAGGGGGAGGTATACTATCTTCAATAAAATTTAAAAATAATATTATTTGGATACAAGCAATATTAAAGAAAGAATTTCAATTTTCTTCTTCAATAAAATTAATAAAAGATAAACATAGTAATTTCTTTGTTAAAAAATTTAATTAATTAAGTAAATTTTAATTTTAATTCTTAAATTATAAGTAAATTTATAAGTAAACAAATATTTATATATTATTAATTTTTATTATATAGTTGTTTAATATAATAATAGGAATTGAAAAAAATGAAAAAAATAATTTTTATAATTTTAACTATATTTGTTAATTTTTGCTATAACACAAATAATGTTATGGCTGATACTATTAAAAATAATAAAAATGATTGGTATTTAGGATCAAAAATTGGATGGTCTCAATATGATAACCTTTTAGGTTATAGTATTAAAAAAGGAGATAGTTCAAAAATAAATAAAATAGGTAGTGGATTTTTCTTAGGTTATAAAGAAAACCGTTATTTAAATTTTGAATTAGGTTATGATTGGTTAGGATTAATTTCTCGTAATCATAAAAATTTAATTAATTTATTCAGAGCACAAGGAATACAATTATCTACTAAAATTATTTGTCCAATAATTGGAAATTTAGATATATATAGTCGTTTAGGTGCTATTATTACACGTATAGATGTTAAAAATAATAATCATTATAATTATTTTTATAATGCTACACCATTATTATCTTTAGGAAGTGAATATAAAATAAATAATAGTTGGTCATCTAGATTAGAATATCAATTTACAAGAAAAATTGGCAGTAATGATGTTATTGGTCAAGAAACTAACAATTCAATGTTAGTTTTTGGTTTATCATATTCTTTTGATAAACATAAATCTTCTAAATTAATTGATAAAATTTTTTTTGAAAAATTAAGTAATAATCGTTTTAATATAAAATCTAAAATATTTTTTAAATTTAATGATTTTACTTTACAAAATCATTCTAAAGAAATATTAAATCAAATTGCTCATAGAATAAAACTTATTAATTATCACATTAATTTAACAAAAGTTGCGGGATTTGCTGATTTTATTGGAAGAAAAAAATATAATTTTTCTCTTTCTAACAAAAGAGCTAATATGGTATCTAAATATTTAATCTCACAAGGTGTATTAAAAGATATTTTATTTATTGAAAGTTTAGGTAGTGTTAGATCAGAAGATAATATAAATTGTAAACAATTAAAAAATTATAAATTATTAAAAAAATGTTTAGAATCGGATCGTGTTGTAGAAATAGATATTTCAGGTTATTATCATAACTTACTAGAATTTTTATACTAAAATTTAATTATTTTAATTTTAATATTAATAAATAAGTAATACAGAAATTTATATTTCTGTATTACTTATTTAAGTATTCTATTATTTATTAAAATTATATTTGATAAAATTAAAAATTTTAAATAATTGATTTAAAAATCAGTAGAATATTAATTCTATAAGATTAAATTACTATAGGATTATATATTATGGTATATAGAAAAAATTTTTTTTCTAAAAAAGAATTAATTATTGCTAGCCATGGAAAATTATTTAATAATGAAAATCCAAAATTATCATCTAGTAAAATGTTATTAATAGATCAAATTGTTAAAATTACAAAATATGGAGGAACACATAATAAAGGATATATAGAAGCAAATTTATATATTAATCCTAATATATGGTTTTTTTCTTATCATTTTATTAATGATCCTATTATGCCAGGATGTTTAGGATTAGATTCAATGTTTCAATTAGTTGGTTTTTATTTAGGATGGCTAGGATGTAAGGGTAAAGGTAGAGCTTTAGGAGTAAAGAATGTGAAATTTATTAGAGAAATATTACCTACATCTAAGAAATTAACTTATTGTATTAATTTTAAACGAATTATTAATATAAATTATATTATTGGCATAGCAAATGGAATAGCATTATCTAATAACAAATTAGTATATAAAGCTAATAATTTAAAAGTAGGTTTATTATAAAATGCCCGAAGGTGGAATTGAACCACCGACACGGGGATTTTCAGTCCACTGCTCTACCAACTGAGCTATCCGGGCATTAAATTAAGGTTTATTATGACAATAATTACTATATGACGTCAATAGTTTATTATTAATTATAAAAATTATTTTTAATAAATAATTTTTATAATATCATTCTTTCTATAAAAAAACTTAATATAATTGATAAACTAGTAATTATAATTCCTGGAATTAAAAAAGAATGATTAAAAACATAATTACCTATTTTAGTTGAACCAGTATCATCCATTTCTACTGCAGATAATATAGTTGGATATATTGGAAATAAAAAAAGAGCTGAAATAGCAGTAAAAGATCCTATTATAATTTTAGGAGAGATACCTAAAGTGATTAAACTTGGAATTATAGCTTTTGTTGTTGCTGCTTGAGAATAAAATAAAGATGTTATAAAAAATAAAATAATAGATAACATCCAAGGATATTGTTGTACTATATTTAAGATAATAAATTTCATTTCATGAATATGTGATTTAATAAAAGTATCACCTAACCACGATACTCCCATTACACAAATACAAGCATTAATACCTGATTTAAAAATATTTGTACTAGTAATTTTTTTTATTTTAATTTTACATATAATAGATATTATTAATGCAGTTGTTAACATGAATATTATTATTGATTCAGTTCTTGATAGAATTTTCATTTGATTAGAAAAAATATAATCACATAATATATTATATATAAGAATTGTTATAATTCCTATTAAGAATAATAATATTGAATATTTACCATTTTTTTTGTTTTGTATTTTTTTATTACAAGAAAAATTATAAGTATTTAACGAATTTTTTTTTTTAATATTATATAAACTAATTATTATTGAAGTAATTAAAATTGATATGAATGTTGATGGAATTAGAATGATTAATAATTGATTATAACTAATTCCTAATGGATCTAATATTTTAGATAAATATATTAATGATGCAGATATAGGTGATGCTGTAACTCCAATTTGAGATGCTACTACAGATATTGATAATGGATATACTGGTTTTATACCATTTTTTTTAGATATATTAATAATAACAGGAAATATTGAAAGTGCCGTATGTCCTGTTCCTGACAATAAAGTAATACAATAAGTCATTATAGGAGAAACAATTATAATATACTTTTTATTTTTAGATAAAATTTTATTCATATAGAATACTAAATATTCTATACCTCCAGATAATTTTACTGTAGAAATTGTAATTATTACAGATAAAATTATTTCTATTACATCAAATGGAATATTACCAATTTTTTTATGAAAAAATACTGTTAAAATCAATACTCCAAAAGTTCCAAATAAACCTAATGCCATACCACCTGACTTACAACCCATATATATGAGTAATAAAATAATAATTAATTCAATAAAAATCATAATATACCTTTTATTTTAGTTTTATTTATATTTTTAAAAAATAAAATAATATATTTTATAACCTACACTTTTTATAAAAAAAATTCTATTTATCGTTAATTTTTAATAAAATATGTTATATAATTAATTATATTTTAATTTTTTTAAAACATAGACCTTGAAACAGATAAAATATGTCCTTATCTTTCATGTCACCTTACTTAATAAAATAAATTAATATTAATTAAGATTATGTTAAACATATTTAATTATAAGGAGAATTTAATGAATATTCGTCCATTACATGATCGTGTAATTGTAAAACGTAAAAAAATTGAAACTAAGTCATCTGGCGGTATTGTATTAACTGGAACTGCCGTTGGAAAATCTACTCGTGGAGAAGTTTTGGCTGTAGGTAAAGGACGTATACTAGATAATGGTCAAGTAAAGCCATTAGATGTAAAAAAAGGTGATATAATAATATTTAATGATGGATATAATGTTAAAACAGAAAAAATTGATGATAAAGAAATATTAATAATGTCAGAAAGTGATATTTTGGCTATCGTAAAAGAATAGAAAAATTTTTTTGAAATAAATTTTATTTATAGTAATACTAATTTAAATAAATTTAAGGGATATTTAAAATGGCCGCTAAAGATGTAAAATTTGGTAATGATGCTCGTGTAAAAATGTTACGAGGCGTAAATGTATTAGCAGATGCAGTCAAAATTACACTTGGTCCGAAAGGAAGAAATGTAGTTTTAGATAAATCATTTGGTGCTCCTGCTATTACTAAAGATGGAGTGACAGTAGCTAGAGAAATTGAATTAGAAGATAAGTTTGAAAATATGGGAGCACAAATGGTAAAAGAAGTTGCTTCCAAAGCTAATGATGCAGCTGGAGATGGAACAACAACAGCTAGTGTTTTAGCACAAGCTATTGTTAGTGAAGGATTAAAAGCTGTTGCTGCTGGTATGAATCCTATGGATTTGAAGAGAGGAATAGACAAAGCAGTTATAGCAGCTGTAGAAGAATTAAAAATTCTTTCTGTACCATGTTCTAATTCTAAAGCTATAGCACAAGTAGGAACTATTTCAGCTAATGCAGATGAAGCAGTAGGTGATTTAATTGCACAAGCTATGAAAAAAGTAGGTAAAGAAGGTGTTATTACTGTAGAAGAAGGAAGTGGATTAGAAGATGAATTAGATGTTGTTGAAGGAATGCAATTTGACAGAGGATACTTATCTCCATATTTTATTAACAAATCAGAATCTGGAACAGTGGAACTGGAAAATCCATTTATATTATTAGTTGATAAAAAATTATCTAATATACGTGAAATGTTACCTGTTTTAGAAATGGTAGCTAAAGCAAATAAATCATTATTAATAATAGCAGAAGATGTTGATGGAGAAGCATTAGCTACTTTAGTAGTAAATACTATGCGTGGAGTTGTAAAAGTAGCTGCAGTTAAAGCTCCAGGTTTTGGAGATCGCCGTAAAGCAATGTTACAAGATATATCAATTTTAACAGGTGGTAATGTTATTTCTGAAGAAATTGGTTTAGAATTAGAAAAAACTAAATTAAACGATTTAGGACAAGCAAAACGTATTGTAATAAATAAAGATACAACTACTATTATAGATGGTATGGGCAAACAAAGTGATATTTCTAGTCGTGTAGTACAAATAAGACAACAAATAGATGAAGCTACATCAGACTATGATCGTGAAAAATTACAAGAACGTGTAGCAAAATTAGCTGGAGGAGTTGCTGTATTAAAAGTTGGTGCCGCTACTGAAGTTGAAATGAAAGAAAAAAAAGCTAGAGTAGAAGATGCTTTACATGCTACTAGAGCAGCTGTGGAAGAAGGAGTTGTTGCAGGTGGTGGAGTAGCATTAGTTCGTGTAGCAGCAAAATTAAATAATTTAAAAGGTCAAAATGAAGACCAAAATATGGGTATAAAAGTTGCATTAAGAGCTATGGAAGCTCCATTACGTCAAATAGTATTTAATTCTGGAGAAGAACCATCTGTTGTAGCAAATAATGTTAAAGATGGGCAAGGTAACTATGGATATAATGCAGCCAGTGAAGAATATGGTGATATGATTAAATTTGGTATTTTAGATCCTACTAAAGTAACACGTTCTGCTTTACAATATTCAGCTTCTGTTGCAGGACTTATGATTACTACAGAATGTATGGTAACAGATTTACCAAAAGATGAAAAATCTGAAATAAATAATACACCTCCATCTGGTATGGGTGGTGGTATGGGTGGTATGATGTAATAAAATAAAAATATATTTTAAATATATTTTAAATTAGTATAAATTGTTTTAAGTATTTTTGCTGTGCTTATCATAAAGCACAGCATTTATTTTATTAAATTTAATTAATTTTAAAATATTTTTAATAAAAAATATTTGAAATATTAAATTAATTGATGATAATTTTTGTTTAAATATATTAATTAAAATTTTTTAATGGTTATATAATAATGATTAATTATTCTAGTAATAATTTTAAAATTGGTATGAAATTTATATTTTTAAATGAACCATATTCAATAGAATCTAGTAATTTTGTAAAACCAGGTAAAGGTCAAGCATTTGTTAGAATTAAAATGCGTAATTTAATTACTGAAAAATTAATTGATAAAACTTTTAAATCAACTCATTCTTTAAATACTGCAGATATAACAGAAAATAATTTAATATATTTATATACTGAAAAAAATAATTTTTATTATTTTATGTATAAGGAAAATTTTGAACAAATAATGATTAATAAATTAATAATAAAAGATAAATATAAATGGTTGATTTCTAATCAAGTTTATAATATAACATTATGGAATGAATCTCCTATATTTATAACTTTGCCAAATTTTATTAATTTAACAATTATTAATACGGATATGAATATAAAAAATGAAACAATAAATAATATTAGTAAACAAGCAATTCTTAGTAATGGAGAAGTAATTAAAGTACCATCATTTATAAAAATAGGTGATAAAATTAAAATAGATATTAGAAATAAATCATATGTTTCTCGTTTTAAAAAATAATTTATTAAAATAAAATTTTTAATAAATTTAATATTTTTATTAAATTTTAATATGATAAAAAATAATAATTTAATATGGTTAGATTTAGAAATGACAGGATTAAATCCTAATTTAAATCGTATTATTGAAATAGCTATTATTATTACAGATAATAATTTAAATATATTAACCGAAGGACCTGTAATAGCAATTCATCAATCAAAAAAAGAATTAGATAATATGGATAAATGGAATTTAAAAACACATAAAAAAACTGGGTTAATTAATAGAGTTAATAAAAGTATATTTAATGAAAAGAAAACTGAAAAATATATTTTAAATTTTTTAAAATTATGGATATATCCACAAAAATCTCCTATGTGTGGAAATAGTATTTGTCAAGATAGAAGATTTATATATAACTATATGCCTAATTTAGAAAAATATTTTCATTATCGTAATATTGATGTAAGTACTATAAAAGAATTAATAAAAATATGGAAAAAAAATGATTTTATTAAATTTAAAAAAAATAATAAACACAGTGCTATACAAGATATATATCAATCATTAGAAGAATTAAAGTTTTATAGAAAACATTTTTTTAATATTTAATTTTAATTATATAAAAAATATTGACAATAAAATAATATTTTTATTACTATAAAAAGAGTTTAAACTTAAAATTTATTCAATTATGCGGGAATAGCTCAGATTGGTAGAGTACAACCTTGCCATGGTTGGGGTCGCGAGTTCGAATCTCGTTTCCCGCTCAAAATAATTTCTTAATTAAAATACATGTCTATTAAAATATTACCTAAAGAAATTATAAAACAAATAGCAGCTGGTGAAGTTATTGATAGACCATCAGCGGTTGTTAAAGAACTTATTGAAAATAGTATTGATGCTTTATCATCTCAAATAAATATATATATTGAAAAAGGAGGAATAAAATCAATTAAAATTAATGATAATGGAATTGGTATGTCTAAAAATGATTTATTATTATGTTTAAAAAAATATGCAACAAGTAAAATAAAAAATTTAAATGATTTAGAATATTTTAAAAGCTTTGGTTTTAGAGGTGAAGCATTAACTAGTATTAAAAATATATCTAGAATAAAAATTATTTCAAAAACAATATATCAAAAAACAGCTTGGGAAATATATACAGAAGGAATGGATAATAATATAATTTATATAAGACCATCACCAAATACTATGGGAACGACAATAGAAGTATTAGATCTTTTTTATAATATTCCAGCTAGAAGAAAATTTATATCTAATAATAAAATAGAATTTATACATATTAAAAATATAATTAAATCTGTTATTTTAATGAAATTAAATATAGGAATTAAATTTATATATAATAATAAAATTATTTATAATTTTCCAAAAGTAGAAAGTAATATATCTTATATTAAAAGAATTAAAAGTATATGTGGTCAAGATTTTATTAAACAATCATTAGAAATAAATTCAAATTATCATAAAATGAATTTATTTGGTTGGATTACAATTCCAAATAATAAATATTCAATTAATATAAAAAAATATTTTTACATTAATAATCGTATTATTAATAATAAATTTATTAATCGTATTATTAAAGAAATATGTAAAATTAAATTTGGTTTTTATTATCATCAATCATTTTTAATTTATTTAGAAATAGAATCAAATAAAATTGATATTAATATACATCCACAAAAAAAAGATGTAAATTTTTTTCAATTAGAATTAATTTATAATTTTTTTCATAAAAGTATATTAAATTATTCATCTATTCATAAAAATAAAAATAGTATTTTTACTATAAATAAAGAAAAAAATAATTTTAATAGAGAAAATAAATTTATTATAAATAAAAATATAGATACTTATAATAATATATTATTTAATAAAATAAAAAAAAAAAAATTAGTTTTATTAAAAAATATTCCTGTTTTTCATTTTAAAAATTTTGGTATATTAAGAACAATATTAAAAAATAATTGGATTATAGTTGAAAAGAATAATATTTTATTTTATCTTTCTGTAAAAGAAATAGAATTTTTATTATTAAAAATAAAATATAAGTTTTATTTGAAAAATCAAAATAACATTGAAATTATTTTTTTAAATTTAAAAATAAAATTAATTGAAAAAGAATTAGAAATTTTTTACAAATTAAGAAAAATTTTACAAACTTTAGGATTTAATTTTATTATAAATAATTATAATAAATATAAATTACAATTAATATCTATACCATCTTTATTATCAAATTTTGATATACAACTTTTTTTTATAAATTTGTTTAAATATTTTTTAATTAAAAATGATATTTCTTTAAAAAAAATATTAAAATGGATTATTATATATATAATTAATATTCCAAAATTATGGGATTATTTTAAAATAATTGATTTATTAATGGAATTTGAATTATTTATTTTTGAAAAAAATACTATTATAATTACAAAATTATTTTATCCAATAAGTTTTAGCAAATATATTATATGAATAATAAATTACCACCAATAATATTTTTAATGGGTACTACAGCTTCAGGAAAAACTCATTTAGCAATGAAATTATCTAAAATTTTTCCTATTGAATTAATAAGTGTAGATTCTTCTTTAATATATAAATGGATGAATATAGGTACTGCTAAACCAAATAAAAAAGATCTTTATTATACAAAACATTGGTTAATTGATATTAAAGAACCACATGAATATTATTCTGTATTTGAATTTTATTATGATACTTTAAAAATTATTAAAAAAATCATTAAAAAAGGAAACATACCATTATTAGTTGGTGGTAGTATGTTTTACTATAAAAAATTAATAGATCCAATTTCTATTTTACCATCTGCTAATATTAAAATTCGTAATATAATTATTAATAAAATAAAAAATCATCATAAATATCAATCTTTACATGATATGTTAAATGAAGTAGATTTATGTTCTGCAAATAAAATTCATCCTTCTGATATACAAAGAAATTTAAGAGCATTAGAAGTTTTTTTTTTAACAGGAAAACCATTAAGTGAACTTATAAAAATTAAAAGAGATAAAATTCCTTATAAAATATATCAATTTGGATTAACTTATTATGATCGTAATAAATTATATGATTCTATAAATAATAGATTAATAAAAATGTTTCAATTAGGATTTGAATCAGAAGTAAGAAATCTTTTATATAATAAAAAATTACAAAAAAATTTTCCTTCAATGCGTTGTATTGGTTATAAAGAAATGTATTTATACATTGAAAATAAAATAAATTATAAAGATATGATAGATCAAATAATTTTATCTACACATCATTTAGTTAAAAAACAATTAACATGGTTAAAAAATTGGAATAATATATATTGGTTAAATAGTGAAAATTTAAATTTTGCATATAATTATATGATAAACATCATAAATAAAAAATTTTTTTAAAAGTAATTTTATAATTATTAAAAAATATGGTATATATAATTAATTGAAATATTATATGATTTACTTTTATTACTAGTAAATAAAAAAATATGAATAAAAATGGTTTTAATAAAAATAAAATAATAAAATACTCATTTATATTTTTTTTATTTGTTAGTCTATTTTTATTTATTAATGGATTTTATATTATTAAAAATACAGATAAAGGTGTTGTTACTAGATTAGGTAAGTTGCATAATGTGGTTTTACCAGGATTACATTGGAAATTATTTTTTTTTGATAAACTTAATATTGTAAATGTTGTTTTTGTAAAAATATTAATTAGAAATATTTTTATTTTAACTTTAGATTTATATCCAATTTATGTAAAGATGATTACAGAATATAAAGTTGTTAATCCATTATTACATTTACTATATAATAAAGATTTTATATATAATTTTAAAGATTCTATTGATAGTGTTTTAAATCAAGTTATAGGAAAATTTCCAATAAATTATATTTTAACTAATAATTATAATGTAATAAATGATGAAATTAAAAAAAAATTACAATTAATAGCAAAAAAATATAATTTTGGTATTGATATTTCAAATATTAGTATTGAATATGTTTATCTTCCTAAAAAAATAGAAAAATTATTTAATAATTATTTTCTTGTTAAAGAAAATAAAAAAAAATGTATACGAGACGTAATATTATATTATAAAAAAATTGATTATATAAAATAATAATAAAAAATAATCTTTATTATAATAATAATAATTATTTATTTAAAATATAATTTATAATTAAATTTAATTAAAAGAATTTTAAAAAATGTGTAAATATTTAATTTATTTACTAATAATAATATTAAATTTTTTATATTTATCTATATTCATTATTAATGAAGGTTATATTGGTGTTTATTTTAATAATGATAAAAATCATAATATTATTAAAATATATAAACCAGGGTTATATTTTCAAGTACCATTTTTAAATCAAATTAAAATTTTAAATTCTGGATTATTCAATACTAATTTTCAAATTCAAAAATTTATTTTGAAAAATAAAATAGATCTAGTAATTAAATCTTATGTAATGTGGAAAATTGTTGATTATAAACAATATTTTTTAAAAACTAATGGTAATTTAATTCAAACTGAAATTTATATTAAGAAATATTTTAGTGATAAATTACAATTAAAACTTGATAAATTAAATATTAAAAAAGTTTTGAATAATAATCATGATTTTTCAGTTAAGAATTTATCAAATTGTGAAAATAATAATTTTAAAGAAAATTTTGTATCTAAATTATTTTTTCAAAATGATAATAATAAAATTTTTATTAAAAATTTATTAAATTTAGGGATAGATATTATTGATGTTAGAATTAAAAAAATTATTTTATCTAAAAATATGTTAAAAAGTATAATTAATCGTATTAGTTATGAATTAAAATTTATAATTTATAATGAAAAAAATAAAACAAAAAAAATTGTGAAAGAAATCAAAAATAAAATAAATAATAAAAATATTAAAATATCGAATAAATTTAAACATAAATCTTGTTTATAAAAATATAATTCTATTAAAAATTTAATAAAAAGATAAAAAAATATAAAATTATAAATTTATTTAGTAAAAATATTAATTATATTTTTTATTATCAAATAGTAAATAATACAAAACATATAATTTTAATTAATAAAGAAGATTATTTTAAATTTAATTTAAAAACATTTTTTGTAAAAAATCTTTTTTTTTCATTTTATAAATGATAAAATAAAGATTAAATATTAAAATAATTATATAATATGGAAGATATTATTTTTGGAATTTATCCTGTAATAAATTTATTAAAAAATAATCCTAGCTTATTTAAAAAAATTTATATATTAAATAATAAAAAAATTACTAATAAAATTAAAGAAATATTTATTTATATAAATAAATATAATATTCCATATTATATGGTAAAAAAACAATGGTTAAATAAAAAAACTAATAATCATGTACATCAAGGAATATTAGGTATAATTTTTTTAAAAAAATCTAAATATCATAAAAATGATATATTAAAAATAATTAAAAAATTTAAAAAACCATTTATTTTAATGTTAGATAGAATTACAGATCCACAAAATTTTGGAGCATGTATAAGAACTGCTGTAGCGGCTAAAATTAATATTATTATATTATCTAAACATCATTCATCAAAATTAAATTCAACAGTGAGAAAAATATCTTGTGGAACATCAGAGATGTTACCAATTATATTTGTTAATAGCTTAATTCAAATAATTAATTTGTTAAAAAATAATAATATAACTATAATAGGAACAGATAATAAAAGTAAAAATATTATTTATGATAAAAAAATATATTTACCTATATGTTTAATTATGGGATCAGAAAATAAAGGAATAAGACCTATTATAAAAAATAATTGTGATATATTATTAAGTATACCATTATTTAATAATATTAATTCTTTAAATGTTTCTGTATCTACTGGTATTTTTCTATTTGAAATAATAAGACAAAATTTATTTTTAAAATAGTATATATGATATAAAATATTATTTATATTATTTAAAAATAAATTTACTATTTAGTAAAATAAATTGAGATCTTATTATGAATAATCCTCTTTTAAAAAATTTTATTTTACCTCCATTTAATGAAATTAAATATAAATTCATTATTCCTGCAATTCAATTTATCATTAATAATAATAAATTATTAATAAATAAATTATTAATAAATTATAAAAATAATTATAATTGGGAAAATTTTTGTCAACCATTATTAGAAATAGATGAAAATTTTAATCGTATTTTTTCATTAATAAATCATTTAAATTATGTAGTTAATACTAATAAATTACGAAAAATATATAATATTATTATTCAAATAATTACTGAATATAATTTATGGATTATACAAAATGAAAAATTATATAATGCTTATATATTTATAAAAAAAAATAAATTTAATTTATTAAACCATATAAAAAAAAAATTTATTAAAAATAAATTACTTGATTATAAATTATCAGGTATTTTACTATCTAATCATTCTAAAAAAGAATATGCAAAAATTGTAGAAAATTTATCTTGTTTAAGTATTATTTTTGATAATAATATATTTGATAGTATGAGATCTTGGAAATTAAATATTTTTTCTAAAATAGAATTAAAAGGAATTCCTAATAATATTATTAGTTTAATGAAAGATAATGCTAAAAAGAAAAATAAAAAAGGATATCTAATATATTTAAATATGCCAATTTATCTTGCAATAATGAAATTTTGTGAAAATAAAACACTTCGTAAATCATTATATTATATTTATAATACTAGAGCTTCAGATAAAGTAAATAATTATAATAATTTTCCTGTTATTATTAAAGAATTGAAATTACGCTATAAATTAGCAAATTTATTAAAATATAATTCTTATACAGAAAAATCTCTCGTAAATAAATCAGCTAAAAATTTACATAAAATTTTATTCTTTCTTAAAAATTTAGTTAAATTTTCTTATCATCAAGCTAAAAAAGAAGTATCTGATTTAAAACAATTTATTAAAAATAAATATAATTTAATTAAAATTAAATCGTGGGATACAATGTTTTATGTAGAAAAATATAAATATTATTTATATGGTATAGATGATAATATTATACGTTCTTATTTTCCATTATCTTACGTGATAAATGGAATGTTTAAAATTACAAATAAAATTTTTAGTTTAATTTTTAAAAAAAGAAAAGTAAATGTTTGGGATAATAGTGTATTATTTTTTGATGTTTTTAATAAAAAAAATGAATTATATGGAAGTATATATTTTGATTTATATTTTCGTAAAAATAAAAGAAATGGAGCTTGGATGGATATTTGTCAATCTAGATTGATGAAATCTAATAATATATTACAATATCCAATAGCTTATATTAATTGTAATTTTACTACTCCAATTAATAATATTTCTTTATTAACACATAATGATGTTATAACATTATTTCATGAATTTGGTCATGCATTACATCATATTATAACAAAAATAAACATTCCTAATATTTCTGGAATTAATGGAGTTTATTTTGATATAATAGAATTTCCTAGTCAATTTATGGAGTCTTGGTGTTGGGAACCAGAAGTTATTTCTTTAATTTCTAATCATTATCAAACTAATGAAAATATGCCAGAAAATATTATAAATAATTTAGTTAAATCTAAACAATATAATTCTGCATTATCTATAATGCGTCAAATTGAATTAAGTTTATTTGATATAAGAATACATGATGAATTTAATCCAGAAAAAAATAGTAATCAAATATTAAAATTAATGTATGAAATTAGATCCAGTTTAATTTCAATCACAAAAATTCCATCTTGGAATAAATATATAAATATCTTTAATCATATATTTTCAGGAGAATATGCAGCTGGTTATTATAGTTATTTATGGTCAGAACAATTAGCTGCAGATTCTTTTTTATATTTTAAAGAAAATAATTTATTTAATAAAACTATAGGAAAAAATTTTTTAAATAATTTTTTATCAAAAATTAATATTGAAGATCCTTTTATTTTATTTGAAAAATTTAGAAAAAGAAAATTAGATAGTAATATTTTACTTATACATAAGGGTATTAAAATAATTAAATAATTATTTATAAATTATTATTTAATTATTAATAATATAAATATAAAATATTTTATGAAAAATATTCGAAATTTTTCCATTATTGCTCATATTGATCATGGTAAATCAACATTTGCAGATCGTTTAATAGAAGTATGTGGTGGTTTATCTAATAGAGAAATGAAATCACAAGTATTAGATACTATGGAATTAGAAAAAGAAAGAGGAATTACAATAAAAGCTCAAAGTGTAACTTTAAATTATCAATCAAAAAATAAAAATATATATAAATTAAATTTTATTGATACTCCAGGACATGTTGATTTTTCTTATGAAGTATCTAGATCTTTATCTGCATGTGAAGGTGCTCTGTTATTAATAGATGCAGTTCAAGGAATTGAAGCACAAACTTTATCTAATTGTAATATTGCTATAAAAATGGGATTAAAAGTTGTACCTATTATTAATAAAATTGATTTATTTAATGCTAATGTTCATAAAGTTCAAAAAGAAATAGAAGAAATTATAGGAATTAAATCAAAATTTTATTTACAATGTTCTGCTAAAACAGGTTTTGGTATTTTAGAAATTCTAGAAGAATTAGTAAATCAAATTCCATTTCCATCAGGAAAATCTTCTTTTCCTTTACAGGCATTAATTATAGATTCTTGGTTTAATAATTACTTAGGAGTAGTGTCATTAATTCGAATTAAAAATGGAAAAATTCGTAAAGGAAATAAAATAATAATTATGAATACACAAAAAAAATATTTTGTGGAACGATTAGGTATTTTTACTCCTAAGCAAGTAGAGTTAAAAGAATTAAATTGTGGAGAGGTTGGTTGGATTATTTTTGGGGTAAAAAATATAAATGAACTTCCAATAGGAAGTACTATAACATTATGTTCTAATCCATCTCATACAATATTATCTGGGTTTAAAAAAATTAAACCTCGAGTTTATGCTGGTTTATTTCCAATTTCTTCTAGTGATTATAATATATTTGATACTGCTTTAAAAAAATTAAGTTTAAATGATGCATCATTATTTTTTGAACCAGAAAATTCTAATATATTAGGTTATGGTTATAGATGTGGTTTTTTAGGATTATTACATATGGAAATTATACAACAAAGATTAGAACGTGAATATAATATTCATATTATTATGACTATACCTACAGTAAAATATCAAATAATAACAATAGATAATAAAATTATTTATGCAGATAATCCATCTAAATTTCCAGATGTTAATAAAATTAAGGAATTAAGAGAACCAGTAGCTAAATGTAGTATTTTATCTCCTATAAAATATATTGGTAATATAATGAAATTATGTGCAGAAAAAAATGGAATACAAATTGATATGATTTATCATACTAATCAAGTATTATTAGTATATGAAATACCTATGTTAGAAGTTATAATTAGTTTTTTTGATCGTTTAAAATCAGTATCTAGTGGTTATGCATCATTAAACTATCATTTTATTAAATTTAAAAAATCTGATTTAGTATGTGTTAATATATTAATTAATCAAAAACGTGTTGATGCATTAACTACTATTACTTATAAAAGTAAAATTTATTATTATTGTAATTTATTAGTAGAAAAAATAAAAAAATTAATTCCACGACAACAATTTGATATTAAAATACAAGCATCTATAGGAAAAAATATTATTGCTAGTTCTATTATTAAGCAACTTAGAAAAAATGTCATAGCAAAATGTTATGGAGGAGATATAAGTCGTAAAAAAAAATTAATTCAAAAACAAAAAAAAGGAAAGAAAAAAATGAAAGTTATCGGTAATGTATTATTACCTACTACTGTATTTTTAGCTATATTAAAAATAAAAAAATAAATTATTTACAATTTTAAGTATGGACAATATGAAAAATAATATATTTCAATTAATACTAATTATTAGTATGTTATTATCAGGGTTTATATGGTTTTATTATAAAATAAAATTATTATATTATTTTTATAAAAATAAATATTATAAAAATATGTATTTTTATAATTTAGAAAAAAATAAAAAGTCTTGGAAAAAAGAAATAGGATCTTTTTTTCCTATGATATTATTAGTTTTTTTAATTCGTTCTTTTTTATATGAACCATTTTATATTCCATCAGAATCAATGATGCCAACTTTACTTATAGGAGATTTAGTTTTAGTAAATAAATTTATTTATGGAATAAAAAATCCATTTAATAATAATTATATTATAAATAATAATAATCCTGAAAGAGGGGATGTTATTGTTTTTAAATATCCTAAAAATCCTAAAATAAATTATATTAAAAGAGTAATAGGTTTACCAGGAGATAAAATTACATATAATATAAAAAATAAACAAATTATTTTATATCCTGTAAATAAAAATAATGTTTATATAAAAAATAATGTTATTATTCAATATAATAATCTTAAAAAAAGTAATTATATTCAAATTTTTAAAGAATTTCGTAAATATTTAAATAATATTTTTATATTTAATAATTTTAGCAAATATATATATGGTGGTTTAAAATTATTTGAATATACAGAAAATATAAATAATTTATCTCATCAAATTTTATTTTCACCTGAAATAAATCAAAATTATTTACAAATATATCGTCAAAATAATCAACCTATTTATACATGGATAATACCTAATAACAATTATTTTGTTATGGGAGATAATCGTGATAATAGTTATGATAGTCGTTATTGGGGTTTTGTTGATAAAAAATATTTACTAGGAAAAGCTATTTTCATTTGGATGAGTTTAGAAAAAAAAGAAAATAAATGGCCAACTAAAATACGTTTTTATAGAATAAAAGAAATTAAATAATGTTATTAGTTATAATATAAAAATTAAAAATATAATTATGTGAATTTTATTATGATGAATCAATTACAACAAAAGTTAGGTTATATTTTTAACCATCAAAATTTATTATATCAAGCTTTAACTCATCGAAGTGCAAGCTGTAAACATAATGAAAGATTAGAATTTTTAGGAGATTCTATACTTAGTTATATTATTGCTAAAGAATTATACAATAAGTTTCCTAATGTAAATGAAGGTAATATGAGTCGTATGAGAGCTACTTTAGTTAGAGGTAATACATTAGCTAATATTGCTAGAGAATTTAAATTAGGTGAATATTTATTATTAGGTCCTGGAGAATTAAAAAATGGAGGTTATAATAGAGAATCTATTTTAGCAGATACTATGGAAGCATTAATTGGTAGTATTTGTATAGATTCTAATATTAAAATTGTAGAAAAAATTATATTAAAATGGTATAAATTCAGATTAAAAGATATAATTCCAGGAAATAATCAAAAAGATCCTAAAACAAAATTACAAGAGTATTTACAAAGATCTCATTTACCATTACCATATTATTATATATTACAAATAAATGGTGAAGTACATAACCAAAAATTTACTATTCAATGTAAAATTAATGGTATATCAGAAATAATAACAGGAATAGGTTCTAGTCGTCGTAAAGCAGAACAATCAGCAGCAGAGCAAGCATTAATAAAATTAGGAATTTGATAGGTATATTTAATTGAATAAAAAAATATCTTTTTATTTTGGTAGAGTTTTAATATTAGGTAGAACTAATTCAGGTAAATCTACTTTATTAAATAAATTAATAGGAAAAAATATTTCTATTACATCTCATAAAATAAATACTACTTATTTTAATATTAATGGAATATATAACTATGATAATTATCAAATTGAATATATTGATTCTCCTGGATTTATAAATAAAAATAATATAATTTCTAATTTATTAGATAATAAAAAAATTGATGTAATTTTATTAGTTTTAGATAGAAATAAATGGAATAATATAGAAGAAAATATTATAAAAATAATTAATAATATCTCTATTTCTACTATAATTATAATTAATAAAATAGATAAAATTTATAATAAAACAATATTATTACCATATATTAATTTTCTTAAAACAAAAATATTTTTTACTAATTTAGTTATGATTTCAGCAAAAAAAAAATTATATGTTAATGATATTCATCATTTTATATTTAAAATTTTACCTAAAAAAAAACATTTTTTTCCCAAAAATTATATTACTAATCAATCCAAAGAATTAATTATTTCAGAAATAATAAGAAAATATATTATGAAATATATCCATAATGAATTACCATATATTATAAAAATTAAAGTAGAACCATTTATTAAGACTTCAAAAATTTTTATAAAAAATATAAATATATTACTTTATGTTAATAAAATAATTCATAAAAAAATATTAATAGGTAAAAATGCAAAAATTATAAAATTGATTATAAGTAAATCTCAAAATAGTATAGAAAAATTTTTAAATAGAAAAATTATATTGAAAATATGGATTAAATTAAAATAAAAATCTTTTTTTAAAATTTATTAATTAAAAAAATAAAATTTAATATGAAAATTATTGGAATAGGAATTGATATTGTAGAGATTAGTAGAATTAAAAAAATTTTTTATAGATTTAAAAATCGTTTTGTACATAAAATTCTTTCTATAAATGAATTTAATAATTATATTAATAATAATAAAAATAATATTTATTTTTTAGCTAAACGTTTTGCGATAAAAGAATCAGCTGTAAAAGCTTTAAATACTGGATTTACTAATGGAATATTTTTTAATCAATTTGAATTATATAAAAATAAATTTGGTAAACCAAAATTAAAAATTTTTCATCAAGCATTGAATATTGCAAATAAAATGAAATATAAAAAAATTCACATTTCATTATCTGATGAAAAAAAATATGTTTGTGCAATTGTTATAATTGAAGGTTAATTAATAATTAAATATTATTAGTGATATTTTTGATTTTTTATCAAATTATATGCTGCTTGTATATTTTGTGTTTTTATTTTAGCTTTTTCTAATACTTCTTTAGAATATCCTTTTGAAACTAATTTATCAGGATGATATTTACTCATAAGTTTTCGATAAGATCTTTTAATTTTTAAAAAACTATCACTTTTTTTTACCCCTAATATTGTATAAGCTTTATCTATATTTGATTTATCAAAATCATTATAATTATCATTTTGATTATCATTATAATTATCATTTTGATTATCATTATAATTATCATTTTGATTATCATTATTTTTATTATAAAAATTAAATGGATCATTATATTCATGATAATAATAATTAAAATAATTTTGATAAAAATAATTATTATTATAATTATTATAATATTTAAAAAAATCTTTAAAAAAATAATTTTTTGTTGAACTATTTATAAAAATATCATTTATTAAATATTTTATTTGTACTTCAGATATATTTAATTCATTAAATATTATAAATAATATTTTTTTTGTTTTTTTATGTAAATAATTATTTATAAATGCTATTTTTATTTGAATTTTTACAAAATTTTCTATTAAATCATCTCTAGCAATTATTATATTATATAAATTATTTAATTTATTAATTAAAGGATAATCATCTTTTTTGCCATTATTAAATGAATTTTGTGCAAATAAAATTTCTTTTTTATTTAAATTCATTTTTTTCATTAAATCTAAAGTAACTTTAATATCTTTGTTAGTAATAAAACCTTTAGACTTACTTATATGTCCCATAACTTCAAAAATAATTTTTGCATATATTTTTTTTATTAATTCTTTATTATCAAAATATTGACTTTCATTATAAATTTCATTAACTTTATCTATTATGGATCCAACTACAATACCAAATATTATACTGGAAAGACTATTTCCAAATATTATACTAACTAAAAAACCAATTAATTTACCCCAATAATACATATATTCCTCAGTAAATATATGAAAAAAATATAATATTGTTTAATATTAATATATTTTGGACAAATAACACTATTACTATTTATAATTTATTTATATTATATTATAATAAATAATAAATATTTAAAATAATAATTATTATTATTATTAATATAAATTAATTTTTTTAATTAAAATTTTATTAAAAATGGTAAAAAAATGAGAATTAAAAAATTAATATTTATTATTATTTTATGTTTTACAGCATATTACAATAATTTATATGCATCATTTAAAATGATTGATCAAGTAGGAATTATTATTAATAATGATATGATTACAAAGAAAGATATTTGTAATTTATTAAATGTATATGATGATCAAAAAGATAAAAATTTATTTATTGATTCTAATATTTTAAATAAAGAATTTATTAAAAATTTATTTATTAATAATATTTTTTTACAAATAAGTACAAATTATAATATTTATATACCAGAAAAAAATATTAATAATATTATTAATAATATTTTGAAAAATTTTCATATTAATATTCATCTTCTTAATGAAGAACTTATAAATAATAAAATAAATTATAAAACCTATTACAATTTTATAAAAAAAGAATTAATTATTAATTTAATGAAATTTGAAGAAATAAAAAATCATATTGTTATATTTGATGAAGAAATAAATTCTTTAAAAAATTATTTATATATTCAAGATAAAAAAAATATAAAATATAATATTACTATATTTTATATACCAATAAATAAAAATTCTTTACAAAACGATTTTAATAAAAAATTATATTTAACTAAAATTTTAATAAATAAATTAAAAAATAATAATTTTATTTTATCTAAAAAAAAAGATATAAATTTTTGTAATAAAATAAATATTCAAAAAAAAGATTTAGGTTGGATAACAAAAGATTTTTTACCAGAAAAATTTACTAATTATTTAGATTTAGTACATATAAAAGATATAATAGGTCCTATATATTCAAATTCAGGATTTTATTTATTAATAATTAATAATTTGAAAATTCAAAATAATATAAAAAAAAAGGTTTTAATAAAATATATTTTTGTTAAAAAATATGATTTGAATAAAAAAAAATTAATTAATAAAATTAATAATATTCGTAAAATTATTATTCAAAATAAAATAAATTTTGACGAAGCAATAGATTTATTTTCTGATGAAAGTAAATTAGTTCAATCTAAATTAAATAATAAATGGATTTTTTTAAAAGAATTATCTTTTGATATACAGAATATTATTAATAAATTAAAAATAAATGAAATTAGTCCAATTATTGAAAAAAATGATGGTTATTATATAATAAAATTATTAAATATAAAAAATATTACAAAAAATGAATCCTTTTTTAAACAACAAGCAAAAGAAATTATTATTAGTCAAAAATTTTTTCAAGAATTAAACTATTGGTTTTTTACATATTTAAATGGAGTATATATAAATAATATGTTAAATATTAATAATAAAATATGTTGTAATAACATTTATGATAATTAAATTATATAGTAATATTATATAAATAATAAAAAATGAAATTTTTTCTTAAAAAAAGATATGGACAACATTTATTAAAAGATAAGTTTATTATTAATAAAATAATTTCTATTATTAATCCTAAATCTTCTAATATTATGGTAGAAATAGGACCGGGATTAGGTGCTTTGACTATTCCTATGACTAAATATAATAATTTTATTTCGGTTATTGAAATAGATCAGAACTTTGTAAATTATTTAAAATATAATAAAAAAATTATAAAATCTAAAGTTTTAATTTTCTCAGAAAATGCTTTAAAATTTAATTTTAATATTTTAACTAAAAAATATGAAAAAAAAATACGTATTTTCGGAAGTTTACCATATAATATTGCTACTACTTTAATTTTTTATTTATTTAATAATTATATAAATAATATACAAGATATGAATTTTATAATGCAAAAAGAAGTAGTTAACACTTTAACTGCAAATACTGGAGAAAAAAATTATGGATGTTTAAGTATTATGGCACAATTTTATTGTAAAATAAAATCTTCAATAGAAATACAGCCAATTTCTTTTTATCCTATTCCTAAAGTATTATCTAATATGGTATATATAAAACCTCATAAAAAAAATCCTTATAAATTACATAATACTTATTTATTAAAAATAATAATACAAAAAGCTTTTAGTATGAGAAGAAAAATATTACGTAATAGTTTAAAAGATTTATTTTCTGTAGATGAATTAAATTATTTTGGTATAGATTATAAAATTCGTGCTGAAAATGTTTCAATATCAGAATATTGTCAATTAGCTCAATATTTAGAATTAAATAGTTATTCTTTATAAAAAGGATATAAACTTATGAAATCATTATCTCAAGTTTATATAAAAGTAAATAGTATTTATATAGAATCGCAATCTATTCCTAAATCTAATCGTTATGTTTTTGCATATACTATAACTATTAATAATTTAGGTAAAAAACTATTACAGTTAATAAGTCGTTATTGGATAATAACAAATGGTAATGGTAAAAAAACTCAAATACATGGTGAAGGAGTTATAGGTAAAAAACCTTATATAAAACCAGGAAATGATTTTAAATATACTAGTGGTGCTATTTTAGAAACTCCAATTGGTACTATGCAAGGACATTATATTATGATAGATGAAAATGGAAATATTTTTCATGTAGATATTCCTGTATTTCGTTTAGCAATTAAAACTTATATTCATTAATTCAAATCAATACATAAAAATTATATGACTACATATATTATTGGTGATATTCATGGCTATTATAATGAATTTTTATCTTTATTAAAAAAAGTTAATTTTAATTATAAAAAAGATCAGTTGTGGTTAACTGGAGATATTATTGCTCGTGGTCCTGATTCAGATAAAATATTATTTTATTTATATGATTTTCAGGAATCTATAAAATTAGTTTTAGGTAATCATGATCTATATTTATTAGCTTTACATTCAGGTATATCGAATACTGGTACTATATATGATCAAAAAATATTAGAATTATTAGCAAATAAAAAAGTTTCTATTATTGTTGAACAATGGTTAAAATATCAACCTTTAGTACAAATAAATAAAGAAAAAAAAATTATAATGACACATGCAGGTATTACTCCACAATGGAATAACATTGATATTATCCAATCTGTTTCAGATGAAGTAAAAAATATTTTAATAACTAAAAATAGTACAAAATTTTTTTCTTCTATGTATGATAAAAAATATCAAATAAATGATTGGAATAATAATAAACTTACAGGATTTAAACGTTTTAACTTTATTATAAATTCATTAACAAAAATGAGATATTGTTACCAAAATGGAACATTAGAAATGACAACAAAAGGAGAACCTAAAAATGTATCAAAATCATTAAAACCATGGTTTTTAATACCTAATAATATTTATAAAAAATATACAATATTATTTGGACATTGGTCATCTTTAAATGGGAGATATACACCTCCACATATAATGGGATTAGATACTGGTTGTTGTTGGGGAAATAAATTAACAATGTTATCTTGGGAAGATAAAAAAATTTATACACAAAATTGTAAAATATAAAATATATTTTATAAATTATTATTTTTTAAATAAATTTATAAATCGCAATGTAATTTTTTTTAAAAAATATTTGAAATTTTATATTTATTTATATTAATTATTATTAATATTTCTTATATAATTTTAAAAAAAATTTAAATAATAAAAAAGTACATTACGATTTAGTAAAAAATATATAATATTAATTTATTTATATTTTTTAATTAAAAAATATAAATTATTTATTAATAATATTAAAAATAAGATATAAAAATTAATTTTTATTTTAATATTTTTAATAAAAAAGGAGTAATTATAAATAAATTAGCGAAGGTGGCGAAACTTGGTAAACGCACTAATTTCAGATATTAGTATCAATTATGATATTGAGGGTTCAAATCCCTCTCTTCGCAAAAAATTTAATTTAATTATTATTTTTATAATCAATAACAATCATATGATTAACATTCATACCTATTTTTAATGCTATGGATGATACTATATATACAGAAGATATAGTTCCAAAAATTACACCTATAAACATAATTAAAGAAAAATTATGTAATATAATACCTCCAAAAATATATAAAATAAATATCATAGTTAAAACTGTTAATGAAGTAATAATACTTCTTTTAAAAGTTTGATTAATTGATAAATTAATAATTTTATACATATTATAATTATTTAATTTATAACAATTTTCACGAATTCTATCCGAGATAACAATACTATCATTAAGTGAATAACAAATTATAGACATGAGTGAAGAAATAATAGAAAGATCTATTTCAATAGAAAATATAGAAATTATTCCTATAGTAATAATTAAATCATGTAATAAAGATATTATTGTACTACCTGCTAAATGCCATTCAAAACGTAATCCTACATATATCCAAATACCTATTAAAGTAATCATTATCGTAGCAATACCAGATAAAATTAAATTTTTACCTATATTAGGACCTATATATTCTATTTTTTTTATTGTAAATTTTTGTTTATATAATTTTTGGATTAAATTTATTAATTTAGGTTCAATTATTTGATTATTTTTATGTATATATTGATTTTTTGATAATTTGATAGTTAAATTATGATTATTATTTATTAAATTAATTTCAATTTTTGAAGAATATAATTTTTGAATTAATAATCTAGTATTATTAATTTCATGAATTGGATTTTTAAAATGTAGTTCTATAATTGTACCACCTGTAAAATCTATTCCCCAATTTAAACCTTTAGATAATATAATTATTATAGATAATATAATTAAAATTGCTGAAATAATTAAAGCATGATTACTCCATTTCATAAAATCATATAATTGTAATTTATTTTGTTTAATTTTTTTTATTTTATTAAAAAAAAAATACATATTATTTAATATTCTCCATATATATTATGAATAATTAATATTATTGAATAGGTAGTTTTTTTATTTTTTTACCACCATAAATAATATTTACTATTGCTCTAGTGATAATTATAGAAGTAAACATAGATGTTAAAATACCAATAAAAGTAGTAATAGCAAATCCTTGTATTTCTCTAGAACCTAAGCTATATAAAACACAAGAAGTAATTAATGTAGTTATATTTGCATCAAAAATACTAGAAAAAGCTCCTTTATAACCATAATCTATAGCTTTTTGAATAGATATTTTATTATTTAATTCTTCTTTAATTCTTTCATTAATTAAAACATTTGCATCTATAGCAATAGCTAAAGTTAAAACTATTCCTGCAATACCAGACATTGTTAATGTCGCTCCGGGTAAAAGAGAAAGAAAACTCATAGTAAAAATTAAATTAATAAATAAAGCAATAATTGCAATTATACCAAATATACGATAATAAAATATCATAAATATAATACATATTAAAATACCTATAATACAAGCTTTTATTCCTTGTTTAATATTTTCTTGTCCAATTGAAGGTCCAATATTCTGTTCCTCTATTATTTGTATAGGTGCACTTAATGAACCAGATCTTAATAAAATTGATAATTTTTTTGCTTCTTTTATATTTTTTAAACCAGTTATTTTAAAACTATTATTTAATTTTGACTGTATAGTTGCTACATTTATTATTTCTTCTTTTTTATTTTGTATTATATTACCTTTTATATCTTTTTTATTACTATTTATATAATTTACAAGTACTGTTGCAATATTATCTCCAATATGTTTTTCAGAAAATTTAGATAAAATATCTCCACCTTTTTTATCTAAAAAAATATTAACTTGAGGTTGATTATATTCATCTCTACTAATATTTGAATGAATAATATTTGATCCATCAATTATTATCTTTTTATTTAAAAAAAGAGGAATTTTATTATTCCATATATAATAAGAAAAATTTTTATTTTGAATATTATTTATATTATTATTAACTAAATGAAATTCTAATGTTGCTGTACTACCTATTATTTCTTTTGCTTCTGAAAGATTTTGTATTCCTGGAAGTTCTATAATAATATTATTTATTCCTTTTCTTTGTACTATAGAATCAGAAATACCTATTTGATTAACTCTTTTACGTAATACATCTATATTATTTTCTATAATAGATTTTTTTAATTCTAAAAACCATTTATTTTTCATAGTAATTAATAATCCATTATTAATCATGGTATAATTAACAAAATTATTATTATTTTTTTTTAAAAAATTAAATACTTTATTTCTTATAATATTATTTTTAAAAAAAATTTTATAGTTAAAATAATGTGATTTATTTAAATTAAATGAGATTTTTTTATCTTTTAAAATTAATTTTAAATCTTCGATATTTTGTTCTCGTAATTTTTGAAAAATATAATTATTGTTTATTTTCAATAAAAAATATATACCACCTCTTAAATCTAATCCTAATTTTATTGGTTTTGCTTTTAAAAATAATAACCATTTTGGAATAGATGAAATTAATTTTACTATAACAGTATATTTTTTATGTGAATTTTCTTTAATTATTTCATATGCTTGTAATTGATTTACTACATCATTGAATATTATAAATATATTATTTTTATTTATAAAAAATTTTTTATATTGAATTTGATTAGAATTTAATTCTTTTTTAAGATTTGCTAAAATTTTTACTTTAGAAAAATTTTTTTTTAAAATTTTAATTTTTATTATAGGAATATCTCTGTATATATTTGGTAGTGAATATATAATACCAATTATTATAAATAAAACTATCAGAATATATTGCCACCAATAATATTTATTTAACACAATACAATTCCTATTAATAATAAATTATGAGAAATTTTTTTTTATAGTACCCTTAGGTACAATTGCAATAATAAAATCTTTTCTAATAATAATTTGATTATTATTATTTATTAAAATAGTAATATATCCATAATCTGAAATTTTAACAATTTTACCAATAATTCCTCCAGTTGTTAATATTTCATCTCCATTTGATAAAGAATCTATTAATTTTTTTTTTTCTTTATCTTTTTTATTTTGAGGTTTAATTATAATAAAATAACATATTATACCAAAAATTAAAATCATAATAAATAAAGAAATAATATTATCTTTAGAATGTATTCCATTATTAGTAGCTGCTTCTATGTTAGAAATAAAAAAATTCATTTAGTTTATTCCTTACTTTAATAATTAAAATTATAATTATTTTTATATTTTAAAATAATTAATTGAATCATAACTGATTATTATATAAAATAACATAAAAAATTATATTTTATCAAACAAAATTTTAGGAAATTATTATGGTTTTAGTCACAAAAAAAGCACCTGATTTTAATGCTTCAGCTGTTTTAAGTAATGGTTCAATTATTGATAATTTTAATTTTATAGAATTTTCTAAAAATAAAATTACTGTTATATTTTTTTGGCCTTTGGATTTTACATTTGTTTGTCCATCTGAAATAATATCATTTAATAATCATTATAATGATTTTAATAAAAGAAATGTAAAAATTTTAGGTATTTCATGTGATTCACAATTTACTCATAGCGCATGGCGTAATACTCCTATTCAAAAGGGAGGTATTGGAAAAATAAAATTTGTAATAGTATCTGATTTAAAAAAAGAAATTCAAAAAAAATATGGTATTGAACATCCTGAATTAAGTATTGCATTAAGAGCTTCATTTTTAATAGATAAAAAAGGAATTATAAGACATCAATCAATAAATGATTTACCATTTGGTAGAAATATTAATGAAATAATAAGAATGATTGATGCTTTAAAACATTATGAAAAATATGGTGAAGTATGTCCTGCTCAATGGAAAAAAGGTAAAAAAAGCATAATACCTACATCAATAGGTATTTCTGATTATTTAACTAATAATATAAATGAATTAAATTAATTTTTCATAAACATCAGCACATTGTGCACGAAAACGTAATAAATGATCTAATAGTGTTATTGCTACCATTGCTTCTCCTATAGGTACTGCTCTTATTCCAACACAAGGATCATGTCTTCCTTGTGTTGTACATTGAACTTCATTATTATTTATATCTATTGTTTTTCCTATAGTAGAAATACTAGAAGTAGGTTTTATTGCAAAATTAATAATAATATTTTGTCCTGTACTAATACCTCCCAAAATACCTCCAGAATGATTACTTTGAAATCCATTAGATCTAATCTCATCACGGTAATCACTACCAAGTGTATTTATACATTTAAATCCATCACCTATTTCTATTCCTTTAACAGCATTTATACTCATTAAAGAATGAGCTAAATCTGCATCTAATTTATCAAAAACTGGTTCACCTAACCCTACTGGAATATTTTCTACAATAATAGTAATTTTAGCTCCTATGGAATTACCTATTTTTTTTAAATTATTTATCATATTTTTTAAGTTTTGTACTTGATCAACATTAGGACAAAAAAAAGGATTTTTATTTACTTCAGACCAACTTTTAAAATTGCAAATTATGTTACCCATTTGTGATAGATAACCTCTTATTTTAGTATTAAATTTTATTAATAAATATTTTTTTGCAATTGCACCAGCAGCAACTCGCATAGTTGTTTCTCTTGCCGAAGAACGTCCGCCACCTCTATAATCTCTTATACCGTATTTTTTTTCATAAGTATAATCAGCATGTCCAGGACGAAATATATTTTTAATATTATTATAATCTTGTGATCTTTGATCCAAATTTTTAATCATAAGACCAATACTTGTTCCAGTAGTTAAACCATTGAATATTCCAGACATAATTTTAATTTTATCTAATTCTTTTCTTTGAGATGTATATTTTGAATTTCCTGGTTTTCTTTTATCCAAATCTTTTTGTAAATCATTTTCTTCTAAAGGGATACCAGGTGGAACCCCATCTACAATACATCCTAAAGAAATTCCATGAGACTCACCATATGTAGTTACACGAAATATTTTTCCAATACTATTACCTGACATATTTTTACTTTTTCCTCTTTATTTTTCTTATTTTTTCTATTGTATTACGATTTATTTTAAATATACCTATACCTCCATTTTCCATTTTTAACCATTTAAACTTTATAAAATGATATTTTTTTATTATATATTTCATTTGATTACCAACTTCACAAATCAAAATACCGTGTTTTTTAAGGTAAAAAAAAGAATTCAATAAAATTTTATTAATAATATCTAGTCCATAATCCTCAGATATTAATCCTAATTGAGGTTCATATAAATATTCTTTAGGTAAATATTTAATTTCTTTTTTATTAACATAAGGTGGATTAGTTATTATTAAATCATAACAATGAAAAATATATAATTTATCAAACAAATTACTATGAATAGGAGTGATACGGTTTTCTAAACCATGTAATTTAATATTATGTTTAGTAACATTGATAGCATCTAAAGAAATATCTATAGCATCTATATTAGAATTAGGAAATAAATATGCACATGCAATAGCAATACATCCACTACCAGTACATAAATCTAATATATTTTTAGGAATAAATTCTAATTTTAATCCATTAGATTTAAATTTATTATTAATTAATTCTGATATTGGTGATCTAGGAATCAATACTCTTTGATCAATATATAACTCATGTCCACAAAACCAAGTTTTATTAGTTAAATATACTACAGGTATTCTATTTTTTATTCTTTTATATACTAATTGAAATATTAATTTACGTTTTTGAAAGGTTAATTTTGTATTATATACATAATTCCATACATAAGGTGATAATCCTAATATAGGTAATATTAATTGAATAGATTCATCTAAAGGATTATCAGTACCATGTCCATACCATATATTAGATATGCTAAAACAATTAGTAGCCCAACGAACCATATCTATAATAGATAATAATTTATTTAAATTATCTATTTTAAGAAGATTTTTTAAATTCATATTTATAAAAATAAATATTAAAAATTATATAATAAAGAATAATTAAAATTTACAATTATATAAATAAAATTACAAATAATTTAATAAAATATCTTTATTAATAAAAAAATTACTAATTATTTTACTCCCCTGACTGGATTCGAACCAGTGACATACGGATTAACAGTCCGCCGTTCTACCAACTGAACTACAGAGGATTATCAAAATACGAGTTGATTGTATTATTAATAATATATTATTGTCAAGATAATTATAAAAAAATATTATATTTTTTATATATTAAATAAATATAATAAATAATTATATGTTATAATAAGTTCGTATTTTAAAAAATTATACCGAAGTGGCGAAATAGGTAAACGCAGTTGATTCAAAATCAATTATCATTTTATGATATATCGGTTCAAATCCGATCTTCGGTAATTTTATTAAAGGTTTATTATGTTTTTTTGTAATAGAATATCTAATTCTAAATTAAGAAAAAGAATATTTAAAAAAAATGAAGAAAGAAAAGTATTATCTTTTTATAAATATTTTTTTATAAAAGATCCACTATTATTACGTAATAATATTTATATTTTATTTAATTCTTTAGATATTCTTGGTAGAATATATGTTTCTCATGAAGGAATAAATGCACAAATTAGTGTTCCTTGTTATTTTTATAAAATAATGAAATTTTTTTTATATAAATTAAGTACTAAATTAAAAAATTTATATATAAATTTAGCAATAGAACATAAAAGTAATGCTTTTTGGGTTTTAAGAGTTATACATAAAAAAAATATTTTAAATGATGGTATAAAAAATTTTGATTTTTTAAATTTTATAATTGTTGGAAAATATCTAAATGCTTATGAAGTGAATAAAAT
Organism: Enterobacteriaceae endosymbiont of Plateumaris rustica; assembly: GCF_012562965.1. Classification (GTDB taxonomy): domain Bacteria; phylum Pseudomonadota; class Gammaproteobacteria; order Enterobacterales; family Enterobacteriaceae. Next base: position 167,903 of record NZ_CP046228.1, on the reverse strand, counting down.
GATTGATAGTAATAATACTATTCTTATTGATATAAGAAATTATTATGAATATGAAATAGGTCATTTTAATAATGCTATTATATTTGAATCATCAAATAATTTTCGAGAACAAATGTCAATGTTATTATATAATTTACAAAAATATCAAAATAAAAATATTATTTTATATTGTACTGGAGGTATTCGTTGTGAAAAAGCCACTTCTTGGTTAATATATAATAATATTAAAAATGTTTTTCATATTAAAGGTGGTATTATTGGTTATATTAATGATGCTAAAAAAAATAATTTACCTATTAAATTTAAAGGAAAAAATTTTGTTTTTGATAATAGAATGGGAGAATCAATTACTAAAGATATTATCTCACATTGTTATCAATGTAAAAATTTTTATGATATTCATACTAATTGTAAAAATAATTTTTGTCATTTATTATTTATTCAATGTCCTTTATGTAAAAAAAAATATTCTAATTGTTGTAGTGAAAAATGTAAAAATATTTATCTTAAATAAACAATTATTTTTAATTAGATATTTTTTATAAATTTTTTAATTTTTGAAAATAAATTTCATATTCTTTATTAATATTATCTCCTATATCATTTTGCCATTCACCTTTTTTAATTATTTTATCATTTGGATATAGTGTATTATCATTAATTATATTTTTAGGTAATAATTTTTTTGCTGCTAAATTAGGAGTAGAATATCCAGTTATTTGTGCTACTTGAGCTGATATTTTAGCTTGTAATAAAAAATTAATTAATTTTAATGCTCCTTCTACATTTTTTGCATTTGAAGGAATAGCAAAACTATCCATCCAAAAAATTCCACCTTCTTTAGGCCAAATAATTTTTAAAGGAATACCTAATTTTTTAACTGCATATGCAGATCCATTCCATATCATTCCTATAAGAGCTTCTCCTTCTATAAAAGGAATTCCAGGATTATCTGAATTAAATGTAATAATATTAGGCATTAATTTTTTTAATTCTTTAAATGCATCTTTAATATGATTTAAATTAGTATCATTACCTGAATATCCTAATTTCATAAGTGCCATTTGAAAAACTTCTCTAGCATCATTAACTAATGAAATAGAATTTTTATATTTAGAATTCCATAAATCGTTCCAACTATTTATATGATTTAAATTTATTTCATTATTATTTATAGCAATAACTGTAGCACCCCATATATATGGAATTGAATAATCATTATTAGGATCAAAAGATTTATTTAAAAATTTAGGATCTAAATTAATAAAATTTGTTAATTTTTTTTTATCAATTTTTTGTAACATTCCTTCATTTCTCATTTTAGCTATAAAATATGTAGATGGTACAATTAAATCGTAAGATTCTTTTTTGTAAGTTTTTAACTTTGTATACATACTTTCATTTGATTCATATGTCGAATAAATAACTTTAATTCCAGTTTCTTTAGTAAATTCTTCTAATAAACCAGAAGGAACATATTCTGTCCAATTATAAAAAATAACTGTATTATTAGTATCTGCATGTAAATATTTAATTTGTATATTTAATAGAAAAAAAATAAATATTAATTTTATTAAAAAAAACATATAAAACCCTTTATTAAGAAAAAATATTTTATAATTTTATTGCTATAGCTTCTATTTCAATTTTTGCATTTTTGGGTAAACGAGATACTTCTATACAAGTTCTAGCAGGATAATAAGAATCATTTTCAATAAAAAAATTTTTATATACATTATTAATAATATTAAAATCATCTAAATTTATTAAAAATATTGTAGTTTTTACTATATTTTTAACAGGACAATTTGCTTGATTGATAATATATTTAATATTATTTAAAACTTGAAGAGTTTGTTTTTTTATATTATTACTTTCAATTTTTTTACTTATAGGATTAATAGGTATTTGTCCTGAAGTAATAATAATATTATTAAATATTATTCCTTGTACATATGGTCCTATAGGTATAGGAGCACTTTTAGTATAAATTATATTATTCATAAAAATTAACCTTTAAAAAATTTATATTATTTTAAATAAATATTTCATAAAGTTATTATTAATATAACTTTATTATAGTTTTGAATAAATTATTATTTATTTAAAAAATAATTAAATAATTATTTATTATATCTATAAAAATATAATTTAATATTTACTTTTTAATAAAGTTAATAATATTATAGCTTTAATAACATGGAGTTTATTTTCCGATTGTTTAAAAATAATACTATTTTTAGACTCAAAAATATCATCTGTAATTTCTAATCCATTAAATAAATTATATTTAGATATAATTTCGTTACTAAAATATTTTTTATAATGATGATATAAGTGTAATGATGGTAAACAATGCATAATTTTTATATTTTTATTTTTAGTTTTTAATAATAATTCTTTATTTATTTGATAAATATGTAAATCATGAATTCTTTTTTCCCATATTTTAGATGATTCTCCCATTGATAACCAAACATCAGTATAAATAAAATCAGCATTATTAACTCCATCATCAATATTATCAGTTAAATAAATTTTATTTTTATTTAATGATAAATTATTGAAAAATTTGTACTTAGGCCATAATTTTTTTGGTGATACTAAATTTAAATTAAATCCAATAATTAAAGCTGCTTCTATAAGACTATTAGCAATATTATTATTTATATCTCCTATATATGATAATAAAATTTTATCTAAAGATTTATTTATTAAATATTCTTGAATTGTTAATAAATCTGCTAATATTTGAATGGGATGAAATTTTTTTGTCAAAGCATTCCAAACAGGAATTCCTGCATATTGTGATAAAATTTCTATATCTTTTTGATTTTTTCCTCGAAATACGATTCCATCATAAATTTGACCTAATATACGAGCAGTATCTTTAATAGATTCTTTATATCCTATATGACTATTATATTTATTTAAATAAGTTATTTTAGCATTTTGATCATAACATGCTATTTCAAAAGAACATCTTGTTCTAGTTGATTCTTTTTCAAAAATTAAAACAATATTTTTATTATTTAATTTTTTAATTTCTTTATTTTTTTTTTTATCATTTTTAAGTTTAGAAGAAATATCGAGTATTTCATAAATTTCTTTTTTAGAAAAATCTGATAACTTTAAAAAATGACGTTTATAAAACTGATTCATAATAATTACCTACAGATAAAATTTATTTTTAATATATAAAAATTATTTTTTAAAAAATTATAATGTTAAAATTAATTTTTGTTTTTTAATTAATTTTTCTTCTATTTTTTTATATTTTTTTAATTTTTTAATATTATTTTCAATAATATTTTTAGGTGCTTTTTCAAAAAAATTTTTATTATTAATAATTTTATTTAAATAATTTATTGATTGTTTATTATTTTTTAATTCTTTATTAATTTTATCTAATACATATTTTTTATTAATTAAATTATTATTTATAGGAATTGACAGTTTAATATCATCTATTTTTGTTATAAATGATAATTTAGGAAACAATTCTTTTTGTGATATAAAAAAAATTTGATCAATTTTTAAAAAATTTTTTAATAAATCTATATTTTTTTTAAAAAATAAAAAAATTTCTTCATTATTACTTTTGAAATAAAGATTAATTTTTTGATTGCTTTTTATGTACATTTCAATTTTTATTTTACGAATAATAGTAATTATTTTAATAAAAATATTAAAAAATTGTACAGCTTTATTATCTATTTTATTTTGAGAAAATTTTGGAAAAGATTGTATCATAATACTATTTTTATATTTTTTTTGATTTTTTTTTATTTTTTGCCATATTATTTCAGTTATAAAAGGAATAATAGGATGAGCAAGTTTTAATAATGATTCAAAAATATTATATAGAGTAAAATATGTATTTATACATTTAATTTGGTTTTTATTTTTAAAAATTATTTTTGCATATTCTAAATACCAATCACAGAATTTATTCCATATAAAATTATATAAAATATTACTAGCTTGATCAAAACGATATTTATTTAATGAATTTGAATATGATTTTATTACTACATTATATTCACTAATAATCCATTTATCAATAATAGATAATTTTTCTTTATTATAAATTGACTTAAATTTTATATTTTTTAAAATAAAAATACTAGCATTCCAAAGTTTATTACAAAAATTATGATAACCATCTAAACGAGATGTATCCCAGTATATATCTCTACCAGTAGAAGATAATGCAGCTAATGTAAATCTTAAAGAATCTGTTCCATAACTTTTACTACCATTAGGAAATTGTTTTTTTGTATAATTTTTAATTAATTCTATATATTTTTTTTCCGTTATATTATTGACTCTTTTTTTTAATAGCTTAGAAAATGAAATACCATCAATAATATCAATTGGATCAATAACATTTCCTTTTGATTTTGACATCTTTTCTCCCTTTTCATCTCTAATTAATCCAGTCATTAAAACATTTTTAAATGGAATTTGTGGAGTATTATCTTTATTTTTTACAAAATGCATTGTCATCATAATCATTCTAGATATCCAAAAAAATATGATATCAAAACCACTAACAATAACATTAGTTGGATGAAACATATAAAATTCTTGTGTATAATTTGGCCAATCTAAAGTAATAAAAGTCCATAAACTAGATGAAAACCAAGTATCTAATACATTTTTATCTTGTTTTATAGCAAAATTTGTTTTTAAATTATATTTTATACGTATTTCTTTTTCATTTTTACCTACATAAATTTTTTTGTTAATATCATACCATATTGGTATTTTATGACCCCACCATAATTGACGAGATATACACCAATCTTGAATATTTTCCATCCAAGAATAAAACATATTTTCATAATTTTGAGGAAAAAATTTAATCTGTTTATTTTTAACTGCATTTATTGCTATTGTAGCTAGTTTTTTAATATTTAAATACCATTGACTAGTTAATATAGGTTGAATTATAGTATTACTACGAGAACTATATGGTATTAATATTAATTTTTGTTTATATAATTCAAGTAATTTACTTTTTTTAATCATATTAATAATAATTTTTCTTGCTGTTATATAATGTAAATCATGAAATATGTCAGGTATATTATTAGAATATATTGTTATTTTTTTACCATTAATATCAAATACTTGACATTTTTTTAAAATATTACCATATTTATTAAATATGTTAATTAAAGGTAAATTATTTCTTAAAGCTACTTGATAATCATCAAAATCATGTGCTGGACTTATTTTTACACATCCAGTACCTTTATTTATATTTGCATGATTATCTCCAATAATAGGTATTTTTCTATTAATTAATGGTACTATTGCAAACTTTCCTATTAAATTAGAATAACGTTTATCTAATGGATTAACAGCTATAGCTGTATCAGCTAATAACGTTTCTGGTCTGGTAGTAGATATGACCAAATATTTTTTACCATCTAATGTTTTTATATTATTTTCTAATTTATAACGAATGTTGCAAACATAGGTATTAAATTCTTTGTGTTCTACTTCTAAATCAGATATTGCAGTATTAAGTTTTAAATCCCAATGTGTTAATCTTTTTTTTTTATATATTAATCCTTCTTCATAAAGAGATATAAAAATAATTTTTACAGATTCAGAAAAATGATGGTCCATTGTAAATCTTTTACGATCCCAATCGGCAGACAAACCTAATCTACGCATTTGATTAAATATTATATTACAATATTTTTTTTTCCATTTCCAAACTTCATTTAAAAATTTTTTTTTATCATATTTATATTTAATTTTATTATTTTTTATAAAAAATTTTTGTTCTATCATACTTTGAGTAGCAATACCGGCATGATCAGTACCCACTTGACATAAAACATTTTTTCCTAACATACGTTGATAACGTATTATTATATCAATTAAAATATATTGTAATGCATGTCCCATATGTAAAGAACCAGTAATATTAGGAGGTGGAACCATAATAGAAAAATTTTTTTTTGATTTATCTATTAAATATTTAAAATATCTATTATTTTCCCAATAACAATAAATTTTTTTTTCAAATTCTTTAGGATTATATATTTTATCCATTGTTAAATGATATCCTATTATATAAAATTATTTATAATATTAATTATTATAATTTGAATAATTTAATAAAAATTGACATAACATATTAACAGGTCTACCAGAAGCAAAAGCTTTATTATTTTCATTGTAGTTCCATGCTGTACCTGCAATATCTATATGAGCCCATTTATATTTTTTAGTAAATTTAGATAAAAAACATGCAGCTGTAATAGCTCCACCAGCATTAGAATTTCCAGTATTTCTTATATCAGCAATATCTGATTTTAATTCATTATAATAATTTTTATCATTAATAGGTAATTCCCAAACTCTATCATCTACATCTAATGACGCTTTTATTATATTTTTTGATAAATCTAAATTATTAGACATAAATCCACTGATATTATTTCCTAATGCTACAACACAAGCTCCTGTCAATGTTGCAATATCAATGACTATTGAAGGATTAAATTGGTTTATATATGTTAATACATCACATAAAACTAATCTTCCTTCTGCATCAGTATTTATTACTTCAACTGTTTTTCCTGACATTGTTTTAATAATATCACCAGGGCGAAATGAATTACTATCAGGCATATTTTCACATGCTGCAATAATACCTATAATTTTAAGAGGTAATTTTAATTTAGATATAAAATTTATTACTCCATATATGCATGCTGCACCACACATATCATATTTCATTTCATCCATATTTAAACTTGGTTTTAAAGATATTCCTCCTGAATCAAAAGTCAAACCTTTACCTATTAAAATTATAGGTTGACTATGATCAAATAAATTATCATATTTAATAACAGACATTATTGATTTATTTTTAGAACCATTACCTACAGCTAAGTAAGCATTCATACCTAAATTTTTCATTTCTGTTTCATCAATAATTTTTACTGAAATATTTTTTTTATATTTTTTAGATAATTTATATGTTTTTAAAGATAAATATTCAGGATTACATATATTAGGAGGTAAATTTGCAAGATTTTTAGTTTTTATCATTCCAATATTAATTGCTTTAGCATGTATAATTGCTTTTTGAGATTTTTGAATATTATTATTATTTATATTAAATTTTATAATAGACAATGTATATTTTTTAATTTTTTTAAATTTATCAAAAGTATAAATATTTTCTTCAATGATTTTTATTGTATCTCTTATATTCCAATATATATTAATATTTTTAATTATTAAATCTGTTAAACACCAAAAAACATCTTTTATATTAATTGCTTTAATTTGATTTATTACTTTTTTAATAATAATTTTGTTTTTTTCTCTATTAAATTTTTCTTTCATACCACAACCAATAATTAATATTTTTTTTATTAAAATATTAGGTACTTCATATAACATTATTATTTGATTAATTTTTCCTTTAAAATTATTATTTTTTAAAATTTTTAATATATAATTATCAGATATTTTATTTAAAATATCTGCAATATAAGATAACTGATATTTTTCAAAAATTCCAATAACTATACAATCTGATTTATATTTTTTTGATAAATTTATTTTTTCTATTAAATATTCCATTATTGTTCTCTAAATAAATTAAATATATTATATTACACATATAATATAAAATTGTTAATATATATAATATTAAAAATATACAATAATACATTTAAATAATATTATTAATAATATTATACAATACAAATGATATTTAATTTTAACAAAATATAAAATTTTTAAAAAAATTTTACATTTAGACCTTGATGCTTTGAGATGAGTCCCCATTTTCTTTTCATCAAGGACTATGATTTTTAAAATATTAGTATTCTAATATTTAGTTTATTAAATTATTTATATAAATAAATAATAATTTATAGGAGAGTATTGTTAAAATGAGTAAAATAATTGGTATTGATTTAGGTACAACTAATTCTTGTGTTGCTATAATAGATGGAAAAAAAGCTCGTGTATTAGAAAATGCAGAAGGTGATAGAACTACTCCTTCTATTATTGCTTATACTAAAGATGGTGAGATTTTAGTAGGTCAACCAGCTAAACGTCAAGCTATTACTAATCCACAAAATACTCTTTTTGCAATTAAAAGACTTATTGGACGTCGTTTTCAAGATGAAGAAGTACAACGTGATATAAAAATTATGCCTTATAAAATTGTAGAATCAAATAATGGTGATGCATGGTTATATGTTAAGGGAAAAAAAATAGCACCTCCACAAATTTCTGCTGAAGTATTAAAAAAAATGAAAAAGACTGCAGAAGATTTTTTAGGTACTTCGGTTAACGAAGCTGTAATTACGGTACCTGCTTATTTTAATGATGCTCAAAGACAAGCTACAAAAGATGCAGGCCGTATAGCTGGATTAGAAGTAAAACGTATTATTAATGAACCAACAGCTGCAGCTTTAGCTTATGGATTAGATAAAGGCAAAGGAAATCACACTATAGCCGTTTATGATTTAGGTGGTGGTACATTTGATATTTCTATTATTGAGATAGATGAAGTTGATGGAGAAAAAACTTTTGAAGTATTAGCAACAAATGGTGATACTCATTTAGGTGGAGAAGATTTTGATAGTCGTTTAATTAATTATTTAGTATCAGAATTTAAAAAAGATCAAGGAATTGATTTAACTAATGATCCATTAGCAATGCAACGCTTAAAAGAAACTGCAGAAAAAGCAAAAATTGAATTATCATCAACACAACAAACAGATGTAAATTTACCATATATTACTGCAGATTCTTCAGGTCCTAAACATTTAAATATTAAGGTAACAAGAGCTAAATTAGAATCTTTAGTTGAAGATTTAATTAATAAATCAATAGATCCATTAAAAATGGCTTTAAAAGATGCTCAATTATCTATTTCTGATATTAATGATGTAATTTTAGTAGGTGGTCAAACAAGAATGCCTATGGTACAAAAAAAAGTTACTGAATTTTTTGGAAAAAAACCTAGAAAAGATGTTAATCCTGATGAAGCTGTTGCAATTGGAGCTGCGGTTCAAGGTGGAGTATTAGCAGGTGATGTAAAAGATGTATTATTATTAGATGTTACTCCATTATCATTAGGAATAGAAACTATAGGAGGTATTATGACTCCTTTAATTAATAAAAATACTACTATTCCTACAAAACATAGCCAAATTTTTTCAACAGCTGAAGATAATCAATCTGCTGTTACTATTCATGTAGTTCAAGGAGAACGCAAAAGAGCAAATGATAATAAATCTTTAGGACAATTTAATTTAGATGGTATTGCTCCTGCACCTCGTGGTATTCCACAAATAGAAGTTACTTTTGATATAGATGCAGATGGCATTTTACATGTTTCTGCAAAAGATAAAAAAAGTGGTAAAGAACAAAAAATCATAATAAAAGCATCATCAGGTTTAAATGATAGAGAAGTAGAAAAAATGATAAAAGATGCAGAATTTAATGCTGAATCTGATCTTAAATTTGAGGAATTAATTAAGATACGTAATGAATCTGATCAACTTATTCATAATACAAAGAAAAAAATGATGGAAGTTGATAATAAAATTACTAAAGAAGATAAATCTCTTATTACAAATGCAATAAATGAACTTAATATATCATTAAAAAAAGAAGATAAAAATGATATACAAAAAAAAATGCAATTATTACTTAAAGTATCTAGTAAAATTTCAAATATAATGGAAAGTAATAACCAATATAAAACAAATAATATGAATAATAATAAACCTAAAAATAAAAATAATAATGTTGTAGATGCTGAATTTGAAGAAGTAAAGGATAATAAAAAATAATTACCTTCTCAATCATTAAATTATTTTCATTAATTGATTATAAAAATTATATTAATACCGTTTATATATTAAAAATAAAAAAATTTATTAATATAATAATCGGTATTAAAATTATAGGATTAAGAAAGGTAGTAATATATTATGTCAGAAAAAGATTATTATGAAATTTTAGGTATTACTAAAAATGCAAAAGATCGTGAGATTAAACAAGCATATAAACGTTTAGCTATAAAATTTCATCCAGATCGTAACCCAGGAAAAAAAGAAGCTGAAAATAAATTTAAAGAAATTAAAAAAGCTTATGAAATTTTAAGTGATAAACAAAAAAGATCTGCTTATGATCAATATGGACATTCTGCTTTTGAACAGGATAATATAAATAATACAACAGATTTTAGTGATATTTTTGGTGATGTTTTTGGAGATATTTTTGGTAATTCAAGAAATTACAAATCCAATAAAGGAAATGATTTAAAATATGCTATAAATATTTCTTTAGAAGAAGCAGTAAAAGGAGTAACCAAAGAGATTAAAGTTCCATTTTTAAAAAAATGTATTAATTGTAATGGTACTGGATCCAAAGGATCTCTCCAAAACTGTTATACTTGTAATGGCCATGGACAAATACAGATGAGACAAGGTTTTTTTACTGTACAACAAACTTGTCCTAATTGTCATGGTAGAGGTACTTTAATAAAAAATTTATGTCCTTATTGTAAAGGAAAAGGAAAAGTAGAGAAATATAAAATATTATCTATAAAAATCCCATCAGGTATTAATACTGGAGATCGTATTAGATTAAATGGAGAAGGAGATTTAGGAAATAATGGTGCACCATCCGGAGATTTATATATAGAAATAAGAATAAAAAAACATTCTCTTTTTATAAGAGAAGAAAATAATTTATTCTGTGAATTACCTGTTAATTTTTCTATAGCAGCATTAGGTGGAAATTTAGATATTCCAACATTTAATGGATTTGTAAAAATTAAAATTCCTCCAGAAACTCAAACAGGGAAAATATTTAGATTACGTAATAAAGGTATTAAATCTATAAGAGATAATATTACTGGAGATTTATTATGTAAAATTGTTGTAGAGACACCAATAAATTTAGATGATAAACAAAAAACAATATTATCTCATTTAGGAAAAACTTTTATTAAATTAGATAAATATAAAAATACTCCTAAATATCAAAAATTTTTAAAAAATATAAAAATTTTTTTTAATAATTTAAAAAATTAATTATAATAGAGGGTAAAAATATAAAAATTTTATTTTTTATCCTCTATTGTAAGATAAAAATTTTTATTTAAAATTACCATGACAAAATTTATATTTTTTTCCAGAAGAACAAGGACATAAATTATTTCTACCTATTTTATTTAATGAATAAATATTAATATCTGTTTTTTTTTTATCTGTAAAATAACGATGATCTTTTTTAGAAAAATTTAAATTATTTATAATTTTTTTACTATTTTTAATTCTGAAATTTTTTAATTGTGTTGATGATTTAATCATATTTTGTTCAGGTAATTCTATTGATATTTTACTTAAAGTAGTAATAATTTCTTTTTTTAATAAATTTAACATCAAGTTAAACATATGAAAAGATTCAATCTTATATTCTTGTTTAGGATCTTTTTGTGCATATCCTCTTAAATGAATTCCTTCTCTTAAATAATCCATAGAAGCAAGATGTTCTTTCCATAAATTATCTAATAATTGAAGCATTATACTTTTTTCAAAATTACGTATAATATCACTACTTAATATTTTTTCTTTTTTATCGTATTCTTGTTCAGAAAAACAAATTATTCTTTTAAAAAAAATTTTTTTACTAATAACTTGTGTATTATTTTTAGTAATTAATAATAATTTATTAATAGGTAAATATAAATTAAATTTCTTTTTAAAGAAATTTTCTAATTTTATTAGATTCCATTCATCTTCTAAAAAAAAATCTGATTTTATATATTTATCTATAACTTTTTTAAATACATCTTTTCGAAATTGTTTTATAATTTCTTTAATATTTACAGATTGTAATAATCTATTTCTTTGTGTATATATCGCTAAACGTTGATCATTAGCTACATTATCATACTCTAATAATTGTTTTCGTATATCAAAATTATAATTTTCTACTTTTTCTTGTGCTCTGGCAATAGCTTTATTTATCCATGGATGTTCAATAGATTCATTCTCTTTCATTCCAAATTTATACATAATCTTTGATATTTTTGTTGATGCAAAAATACGCATTAAAGGATCTTCCAGAGATATATAAAATCTTGAAGAACCACAATCACCTTGACGTCCAGAACGGCCTCTTAATTGATTATCAATTCTTCTAGATTCATGACGTTCAGTACCAATAACATATAATCCTCCTAAAGTTAAAATTTTTTTATGTTCATTTAACCAAGATATTTTTATCTTTTTTATTTGATCTTTATTTAATTTATTATTTAATTGAAATTGAATATTTCCACCTAAAACAATATCTGTTCCTCTTCCTGCCATATTAGTAGCAATAGTAACAGCATTTTTTTTTCCTGCCTGAGATATAATTTCAGCTTCTTTAGAATGTAATTTTGCATTTAAAATATTATGTTTGATACCTATTTCAGTTAACTTTTTTGAAATTAATTCTGATTTTTCTATTGAAACAGTACCAACTAACACTGGTTGTCCTTTAAAATATTTATTTTTTATATCTTGTATAATAGCTTGAATTTTTTCCTTCTCAGTAATATAAACTAAATCGGCTAAATCTTTTCTTATCATTGGTTTATTAGTTGGAATAGTAATAGTGTCTAATTTATAAATTTCTTTAAATTCAAATGCTTCTGTATTTGCAGTACCTGTCATTCCTGATAATTTAGTATATAATCTAAAATAGTTTTGAAATGTAATGGAAGCTAAAGTTTGATTTTCATTATTAATTGTTACATTTTCTTTTGCTTCTATTGCTTGATGTAAACTATCTGACCATCTTCTTCCTTTCATAAGACGACCTGTATGTTCATCTACTATAATAATTTTATTATTTTTTACTATATAATCAATATTTTTTATAAATAATTTATGAGCTCTTAAGCCAGCAATAATATGATGCATAATAATAATATTAGAGTTAGAATATAATGATTCTTCTTTTTTTATTATTTTTTTTTCTACTAAAATCTTTTCTATATAAATTAATCCATTTTCTGTTAAATAAGCTTGACGTGATTTTTCATCTATAAAAAAATGTCCTTTACCTTTGAAAGAATCGGAATCTTCTTTTTCTTGATATATTAACTTTGGAATAATTTTATTTATTTGAATATATAATTCTGAATTATCTTCGGTAGGTCCAGATATTATTAATGGAGTTCTAGCTTCATCTATAAGAATAGAATCAACTTCATCTATAATAGCATAATTTAAATTTCTTTGTACTTTATCTAAATAATTAAAAACCATATTATCTCTTAAAAAATCAAATCCAAATTCATTATTTGTACCATAAGTAATATCTGCTAAATATGATATTTTTTTTTCATTAGAAGACATACCTGATAAATTCATTCCTACAGTTAATCCTAAAAATTCAAATAATATTTTATTATTTTCTGCATCACGTTTAGCTAAATAATCATTAACAGTAACAATATGAACTCCTTTACCAGTTAAAGCATTAAGATATGCTGGTAAAGTTGCTGTTAAAGTTTTTCCTTCTCCCGTACGCATTTCAGCAACACAATTATTATTTAATACTATTCCTCCTATTAATTGAACATCAAAATGCCTCATACTAAATACTCTTTTACTTGCTTCTCTAACTACAGCAAAAGCTTCAGGTAAAATATTTTCTAATGCAATATTTTTTTGTATTTTTTTTTTAAAAAATATAGTTTTATTTTTTAATTCTAAATCAGTTAGTTTTTCAAAATTTTTTTCCAAATTATTTATAGTATTGACTATTTTTTTTATACGGCGTAAAACATGATCATTATGACTACCAAAAATTTTTGATAAAAAATTTTTTAACATATATATACTCTTAAATAAAATTTATAGTGATATTAAAATAAATATAAATTTATTGATTAAACTATTAAATAATTAATTTTAATTAATTTTATTAAAAGGATAAATACTTTTATGCGTAACAATAAATTATTATCAATTGAAAAAATATTTTATAATAAATATAATTATCCTTCTTATTCAAAAATATTTATAAAATTAAAATTACATATAAATATTTTAAAAAAAATTAATCAAATAATTAAAAATTATTTTTCAATAAAATTACATAATTTATATAATGTAAAAAATTTTAAAAATAATATTTTAATTATAGAAACAAATAATGCTAGTTCTATGATGAGATTTTTATATGAAAAATCAAATATTATATTACTTTTAAAAAAAAATGTTTTGTATTCTTTGAAAAATATACATATTGAAATTAATCCAATGTTGTCAATAAATAATACAAAAAATAAATATTTATTTAAACAAAATACTTTAAGTAAAAATAGTGCTATTTTATTACTTAATTTAGCAAAAAAAAGTCCAATAAAATTACGCTATGTCATAGAAAAATTAGCATCTTTAGCAAATTAATTTATATAATTTCTTTTAAATTTTATTACTAATTAATATTAATTTTTATTATTCTTATATAATTAAAATATTATTTAGCTAAAAATAATATTTCATTAATAACATCATAAAAAGATAAACCAGCTTTCTTTGCAGATATAGGAAATAAACTATGGGGAGTCATTCCAGGACAAGTATTTATTTCTAGTAATTGAAAATTATTTTTTTTATCTAAAATTACATCTATTCTTCCCCAACCGCTACATCCTAATACATTCCATGCATTCATAGCTAATTCAGATAATTCTGTTTCTTTATATTTATTTAATCCGCTAGGACAAAAATATTTAGTATTTGTATCAATATATTTTGCTTTATAATTATATAATGAATAAATTGACTCAATTTTAATTGATGGTAACGTTTTATTACCTAATATACTGACTGTATATTCTATACCTTCAATATACTTTTCAATTAATATACTATCACTATATATAAAAGCTTTTTTTATAGCATCTAATAAATAATTAATATTATCTACTTTAGATACACCTAAACTTGATCCAGTAGAATTAGGTTTTACACATACGGGTAAATTTAATTTTAAAATATTTTTTTTTATTTCTAAATAATTTTTTTTATAAAAATCATTTTTTTTTAAAAAAAAATGAGGATAAACTGGTAATCCATATTCTTTCCATAAAGTTTTTGTAATAAATTTATTCATAGTTATAGAAGAAGCTAATGATCTACTACCAGTATAGGGAATATTTAAATATTCTAATATAGTTTGTAAACTACCATCCTCTCCTCCTTTACCATGTAAAGCAATAAAAATTTTTTGAAATTTATTTTTTTTTAATAAAAATAATGGAAAATTTTTAGTATCTAATCCATAAGCTTTAATACCCATTTTTTTTAGTGCATTTAATATTGTATATCCTGAAATTAAAGATATTTTTCTTTCTGGTGAATTACCACCATATAAAACTGCTATTTTATTAAACATATTAAAATTTTTTATAAAAAATATTTAAATAACATAAAATATATTATAATTTGAATTTTTTTTTAACTAATAAAGATGAAATATTATTAATATCTCCAGCACCTTGAATTAATAATATGTCATTTCCAGTAAGTTTTGAATATAAACTTAAAATTATTTCATTATAATTTTTCCATATACCAAAAATTGGAATAATTTTTCCATAATTTTTTATTCCATTAAATAAAGAAATACTATCTCCACCTATAATATAATCTTCTCCAGCAGAATATACATTTAATATATATAATACATCAACATTAGATAATACTCTTATAAATTTATTAAATAAATTTATAGTTCTAGAATAACGATGTGGCTGAAATATCATTATAATTTTTTTTCGTGGCCAAACAGTACGTATTGTATTAATTGTTATATTTATTTCTGTAGGATGATGACCATAATCTTCAATAAGTATAACATTACCTATTAAATTATTTTTTTTATATTTAAAAGTACCTAAAATATCAAACCTTCTTTTTATACCCGGAAAATTTTCTAATGCTTTTAATATATCTTTATTACGTATTCCTATATAAGAAGATACAGTAAAAGCTGCAGTTGCATTTAAAACATTATGATAACCAGGTAAATTTAAATTTACTTCTAAAGATATATTTTCTTTTGTTTTTAATAAAAAAAATTTACTTTTTAAACCATTTTGTTGATAATTATATATTCTTACATCAGCATCTTTACTAAAACCATAAGTTATAATATTATTATGTATTAAATTATTTTTTATTAAATTTCTTATAGATGTATTATCAATACAAACAATAATACAACCGTAAAAAGGTATTTTTTTTAAAAAATATAAAAATTTTTTTTTTAAAATTTCAATATTATTTTGATAAAAATCTAAATGTTCATCTTCAATATTAGTAATAATATTAATTATAGGTCTTAAATTAATAAAAGAAGCATCACTTTCATCTGCTTCTGTTATAAAATATTTACTTGTTCCTAAATAAGCATATAATTCTGATTTTTTTAAAATTCCTCCATTAATAAATGTTGGATCAAGTCCTAATAATGAATATATATAATATATCATTGCAGTAGTAGTAGTTTTACCATGACTTCCAGTAATAGTTATACCATAATAAAATCTCATTATTTCAAATAACATTTTAGCTCTACTAATTATTATAATATTTTTTTTTTTTGCAGCAATTATTTCTGGATTATTATTTTTTATTGCTGAAGATACTACAAGAACATTTACATTATTAATATTATTAATATTATGTTGAAAGTATATTTTTACTCCTAATGAAATTAAATTATTTGTAATAGTATTAGAAATAATATCTGATCCACTTACTTTATATCCTTTTTTTACTAAAATATAAGCTATACCTCCCATACCAGAACCACCAATTCCAACAAAATGAATATTTTTAATATTATCCATTTTAGGTGTTATATAATTTACTTTTTTTAAAAAATTATTTCTTTTCATTACTTTATAATTCTATATTATGGATAACTATAATTAGTTAATAAATTTATTAATTTCTTTATAAATTAATTCTGTAGAATTAATTAAAGAAATACTACGAGATTTTTTTGACATTTTTATTAATATTTTTTTATTCCAAGATAATATTATATTTATAATATCATAAATATTAAAATTATTTTGATCAAAAATTTTTGCTGCTCCAATTTTTTCTAATCTTAATGCATTAAAATATTGTTGATTATCTTTATGTTTAAAAGGTATAAAAATAGCTGGTAATCCTACAGCAGAAATTTCACTTACAGTCATAGCACCTGATCTACTAATAACAATATCTGCCCATTTATATGCATCATGCATTTTATTAATATATTCTGTAATAAAATAAAATTTTTTTTTATATTTATCTAAAAATGATAAAGAAATATTTTTTAAATTACCTTTTCCTACTTGATGTAATATCATTACTTTATTTTTTAAAATCTTTGCTAATTTTACACCTATAATGTTTATTATATCAGAACCTTGACTACCACCCATAATTAATATATGCAAAGGTTTTTTATATTTTAAAATATTTTTTTTATTTTTATATAAAGATAATTTAATTATTTCTTTACTTAAAGGATTACCTACTAATATTCCATTTTTGAATGTATTAGGATAAGCTTGCATATTTTTTTTAGCTATTTTTGATAAAAAACTATTAGTAATTCCTGGAATACTATTTTGTTCATGAATTATTAATGGAATACCACACAACCAAGCAGCTATTCCACTAGGTCCTGATATGTAACTTCCCATAGTTAAAACTATATTAGGTTTATAAGATTTATAAATTAAAATAGATTCATATATAGGTTTTATTAGTTTAAATAAAGTTATTATTTTTGACCAGATATTTTTTTTTTCAAATTTAAATAATTTAATTAAATAAATTTTAATTCCTTTTTTAGGAATAATATTTGCTTCCATTCTATTAATTGCACCTAACCAACGAACATCCCATCCTTTTTCTATTAATTTATGTGCTATATTAAGACCAGGATAAATATGTCCACCTGTTCCACCGGATACTATAATAATTTTTTTAGACATTTTTATATTTATATAATTTAAAATATGTTAAATAAAAATACAATTAAATATTTTTTACAATTAATTAATTTTTTATAAAAGATATATTTAATTATTTTTTTTAACTAATTTAATAAATTTTATTCCTCGATCTTTAAAGTTTATAAATTGATCAATACTAGAACAAGCAGGAGATAATAAAACTATATCGCCATATTTTAATAATTTTGAAATATTTTTTATAGCATCAGACATATTTTTGACTGGTATTGCTTTAGGATATAAAGATATTATTTTTTTACTAGCTAATCCAAAACAATAAACATGAATATTATTATTCATTAAATATTTTTTTAACAAATGAAATTCACAATTTTTATCATATCCTCCTAATAGTAACCATATTCTTTTATCATTTCCTAAAAAATCTAAAGCTGCTTTTGTACTGTTTATATTAGTAGATTTAGAATCATTAATCCAAATAACTCCATTTTTTTCATGTATAATTTGTAATGTATGATTATTTAATTTATAATTACTAATATATTTTAATGATATTTTTCTTGGTATATTTAATATATCTGCTATTGCTAATACGGATAAAGAATTAACATAATTATGTATTCCCATTAATTTAGTATTTTTAAAATTTAAAATTATTTGATTATTAACTTTTAAATATATATTTTTTTTAGTTTTATATAATTGGTATTTTCCTTTATTTATCCCAAAATTAATACATCGTTGATTTATTTTTAAATTTTTAGGATATGTTAATAAATCATTAGCATTATATATACATATAGAAGCATTTTTATAAATTTTTAACTTAGTTTTTTGATATTGTTCTATTCCTAATGGATAACGATCCATATGATCTGATGAAATATTTAATATAACTGATATAAATGGTTTAAATTTTTTTATACTTTCTAATTGAAAACTAGATATTTCTATTACATAAAAATTTTGAAAATTAGTTAATAAACTTAATGCAGGATATCCAATATTTCCACCAATTGCTGCACTGTAGTAATTATTTATTATTTTACCTATCATATTAGTTACAGTACTTTTTCCATTAGTACCTGTAATAGCAATTATAGGAGTTTTTGTTGAATTATAGAATAATTCAATATCTCCTATTATTTTGATTCCTCTATTTGCAGCATCTTTTAATAATGGATGTAATACAGAAATTCCTGGACTAATAACAATTAAATTAGCATTTAAAATCCAATCTTTATTAAGATATCCAACACAATATTTAACTAAAGATGGTATTTCTTTAATTAAAGGAGGATTAATTCTACTATCCATGACATATGGTATAATACCTTGTTTAATAAAAAAATTGATACATGAAAGTCCAGTAATTCCTAAACCTATGATTAATACTTTTTTAGTTTTATTCATTAACATACCTTTAATATTGACAAGGCAAGAAATAATAATATTAATGATATTATTCCAAATCTAACAACAATATGAGGTTCTGAAAATCCTTTTAATTCAAAATGATGATGTATAGGTGCCATAAGAAATACACGATATTTTTTATATTTATAAAAAAAAACTTGAATTATAACTGATAATGATTCAAATAAAAATATTCCACCAATAATAAATAATAATATTTCTTGTCTTATTAAAATAGTTATCATACCTATAGCACTTCCTAAAGATAGTGATCCTATATCTCCCATAAATATAGTTGCTGGATATGTATTAAACCATAAAAAACCTAATCCTGAACCAATAATTGCAGTACATATAATTACTAATTCTTTAGTATATTTTATATATGGTAAATTAAAATATTTAGCATATTTTATATCTCCCGTAATTAATGATATTATTGCTAAACCAATAATAACTGATATTATAGAAATAATAGCCATACCATCTAAACCATCAGTTAAATTTACAGAATTACTAATCCATATTATAATTAGATAAGAAATTATTAAATATGTAGTAAAATTTAAATAAATTTTTATATTTTTACAAAAAGGAATTATAAATTGTAATGCAGATTTATCTGTGTTATTTATATAAAAAAATGTAATAATTGTTGTTGTTATAATTGTTTGTAAAAAAATTTTTTTATAAATAGTTAAACCAATAGAATTATTTAAAATAATTTTATAAAAATCATCTATAAAACCAATTAATGCATATAATATCATTATAGTTAATACATACCATAGATATGGATTATATAAGTCTGACCAAAATAATATTGAAATAATAAATGATATTAATATTACAATACCCCCCATAGTAGGAATATTATTTTTTTTTAAATGAGATTTAGGACCATCTAAACGAATTACTTGAGAATAATTTTTTTTACGAAAAAATATAATAAAATATGGAATAATATACAGCGAGATAACAAAAGAAGTTAAAAGACTAATGATAGATCTAAATGTCAGACTAGTGAAAAAAATAAATGTTGGAAAATAATATTTAAAATATTTAACTAAAATAATTATCATTTAAATTGTTCCTGCTTTAATAACATATCTATCAGTGTTTCTATTTGAGCTTTTCTAGATCCTTTAAATAAAATAGTAAATTTATTAAAATTAGTTAATATTTTAATTAATCGTATAATTAATTTTTGTTTATTTAAAAAATGTTCAGCATTATTATTATACTTTGTAATATATTTACTATAATTACCAATACTTAAAACATAATCTAATTTAGATTTTATAATAATTTTTTTTATTTGATTATGATAAAAAATTGAATAACGTCCTAATTCCATCATATCTCCAATAACTAAAATTTTTTTACCATTCATTTTTTTAAGAACATTAATAGCTGCTATAACTGATTTAGGATTAGCATTATATGTATCATTTAAAATTAATTTATTATGTCCTAATTTTATAGGAAAAAGTCTAGCAGCTACTGATTTAAAATTTGCTAAACCTTTAGATATATCTTTTAAAGAAGCACCTGCAGATAATGATAGTGCTGATGCGGCTAATGCATTACTTACATTATGTACACCGCCAATAATAAATAAATTAATAAATATTATTCCTATTGGAGTATGTAAATTAAAATAAATTTTATTTTGTAAAATTTTTAAATTACTAGTAAAAAAATCAGCATTATAATTTTTTATAGAAAATGTCCATATTTTTTTATTAATTAATTTATGTAAAAATTTTTTATAATTTATATCATCAAAATTAACAATAGCTCTATCATTAATTGATAAATATTTAAATATATCACTTTTACATTTAATAATATTTTTAAAAGATTTAAAACCTTCTAAATGAGATTCTGATAAATTATTAATTATAGCTGTATTAGGTCTAACTAAATTAGTTGAGTATTTAATATCATTTAAATTATTGGCTCCTAATTCAATAATTACATATTTATGTTTTTTATTTAAATTTAACAATGTTAAAGAAACTCCAATAATATTATTCATATTATCTTTAGTAAATAAAACTTGGCCAATATTTTTTAATATTGATAAAGTCATTTCTTTAACAGACGTTTTACCAGATGAACCTGTTATACCTATAAAATGAGATTTTGATTGTAATCTTTTCCATAAACTTATTTTACTTAAACTAATAATTGTATTAGATACAATTATTTGAGGTATTATTACTTTTAAATATTTTTCAACAATTATAGCTATTGCTCCATTAGATATTGCGTCTTGAACAAAACTATGCCCATCAAAATTATTTCCTTTAATAGCTATAAATAAACATTTAAAATTAATTTTTTTACTATTTATAGAAAAATTTAATATATCAATATTTTTTCCAATTAATTTACCATTAATAATTTGTGTTAATTTTTTTAAATTAATAAATTTATTCATTAAATATTTTTTTTAAAAATGTTATTAACAACATTATAATCAGAATAATTAAAAATTTTATTCCCAATAATTTGATACTGTTCATGACCTTTTCCTGCTATAAGAATAGTATCATTTTTATTAGCGTTATTTATTGCATAATGTATTGCTTTAAATCTATTTGTGATTATATGTAAATTATTTTTATTTTTATATTTTTCTATAATATCATTAATAATATCTATTATATTTTCTGATCTAGGATTATCAGTAGTAATAATTACAACATCTGAAAAATTTTTAGCAATTATACCCATAATTGAACGTTTTCCAATATCTCTTTCTCCTCCACATCCAAATATACACCATATTTTTCCTTTACAGTATAATTTAATAGTTAAAAGTGCATTTTTTAATGCATGAGGAGTGTGTGCATAATCAATTATAATTTTTGGATATTTTTTTTTTGAAGGAAATATTTCCATTCTTCCATGAACAGAATGTATTTTGTGTGAAGTATTTATAAGTTCTTTTAAAGAAAAATTTAAATTTAATAATGTAGTCATACTTAAGATAATATTAATTACATTAAAATATCCAATTAAAAATGTTTTAATAGTTCCTTTACCCCAACTAGAATTAAATTCTATAATAGTATTATCTTTTAAAAAATTTATTTTAGTAACTTTAAAATATAAATTATTTTTAATAAAAAAATATTTTTTAGTAGTAACAGCAATAACATTTTTATTATTATAAGATAATTTTTTAAACCAATTATATCCTATAATATCATTAATATTTATAATATTTTTTATAATTTTATGTTCAGAAAAAAATTTCCATTTAGTTAACTCATAATTTTTCATATTTAAATGATAATCTAAATGATCTCTAGTTAAATTGGTAAAAATTCCTACTTCAAATTTTAAATTTGCAACTCTAAATTGTTTTAGTCCATGAGAAGATATTTCTATAATAACTATGTCAGCTTTTTTTTCTAAAAAATTTTTTAATGTATATTGAATATCAATTGCAGAATCTGTAGTATTATTAGTAGTTATTAAATTATTATAAAAACCATTTCCTAATGTACTACAAATTGCTGCTTTTTTTCCTAATAAATTAATCCATTGCATTAAAAAATTGGTAATACTTGTTTTTCCATTAGTTCCTGTAACTCCAATTACAGGTATTTTATAACTTGGATGATTATATAATTTACCTGCAAAAAAAGAAATTTTTTTTTGTAAATTTGATAAAAAAATTATAGGAATATTATTTTTAAAAATTATATTATAAGGTGATGTATTATTATCACTATAAGTGATAATAGCAACAGCTCCATTTTTAATAGCGTCATCTATAAAAATTTTTCCATCTAATTTACAACCTTTAATAGCTATAAATAAACAATTCTTACCTTTAATTTGACGACTATCTAAAACTATTTTATTTATAAAAATATTAGATATTTTATAATCACTTATATGATTATTTAATAATTCTAATAAATTTAATCCATAGTTACTCAATAATATACCTTATAAAAAATAAAATTTATATTTTCATTTAAAATTTTTATATTTTTTGTCCTACACGTAATATTGCACTTCTTGACCTAGGGTTATCATAAATTTCTTTATAAGAAGGAAATATTCTATCAATTACTTTTAATTTATAATTGTTTTTAGATAAATTATTTATTTCTTTTTCGGTTAAAGGAAAATTAGAATAACATTTATCATTCATACTATATATTTTCATAAAATTTTTTATAATACGATCTTCTAATGAATGAAAACTAATTACAGATATTATACCTCCTTTCTTTAATATTATTAATGAATTAAATAAAGCTTTTTTTAATTCTTCTAGTTCTTTATTAATAAAAATTCTTATTGCTTGAAAAGATCTTGTTGCTGGATGTTTTAATCTTTTTTTGTTTTTATTATATTTGTATAATACAGAACATATTAATCTACTTAAATTACTAGTTTTATTTAATTTATTTTTTATAACATATTGTTTAATATAAAATGCTATTTTTTTAGCAAATTTTTCTTCACCATAATTTTTTAATACAAAAGCTAATTCATCTTGACTAACTTTTTTAATCCATTGTTCTGCAGTTATTCCATTCTTTTGATCAAAACGCATATCTAATAAACCATCAATCATAAAAGAAAAACCTCTTTTAGGATCATTTAATTGAAAAGATGAAAAACCTAAATCAAATAATATTCCATCTATTTTACCTAATATTTTTGTATCTAAAATATTTATTAGGTTAGAAAATTTTGTATTTATATATATAATACGTTTATCAAAAATTTTATTAACTAATATTGTTTTTATATCACAGTCTATTGCATATATACGACCTCTTTTTCCTAATTTAGATAAGATTAATTTTGTATGACCTCCACATCCATATGTGGCATCTATATAAATACCATTCTTTTTTACATTTAAACTATTAATAGATTCTTTTAACATAACTGGTAAATGTTTTATCATAATTTGTATTTATAATGTAATTATAAAATAATTTTATTAGTTTATTTAAAATATTTTATATTTAATTGAACATTTATTATAGTACTAATTATATTATATGAATTATTTAATATTATATAATAATATTGTTATCTATATAAATAAATCTAATTATATAAAATATTTATTATTTTGATTAATATATTTATTATTATATCTATACAAAAATTATAGATAATATTTTTTTTTAGATTAAATAATTTTATTATAAAATAAATTTTTAATAAAAAATACTATTTATATTAATAATAAAATTTTACTATATATAAAATATTATAAAAATTTTTACATAATCATGAATATAAAAAATATAAAATGTACTCCCATAATGCAACAATATTTTAAAATAAAAAAACAATATCCAAATATATTATTATTTTATCGTATGGGTGATTTTTATGAAATGTTTTTTAAAGATGCTAAAAAAGTATCAAAAATATTAAATATTGTTCTTACACAAAGAGGTACATTTAACGATAAACCAATACCTATGGCTGGTATACCATTTCATAGTTTAGAAAATTATTTATCTAAATTAATTAATTTAGGTGAGTCTGTAGCAATTTGTGAGCAAATTAATAATATAAATAAAACACCTAATAAGATATTAGAACGTAAAATTGTACGTATTATTACTCCTGGAACTGTAAGTGATGATTTTTTATTAAAAAATAATCAAGATAATTTATTAGCATCTATATGGCAAGAAATAAATTATGGTTTCGGATATGCAACATTAAATATGAGTTCTGGAAGTTTTAAAATTATGGAAAGTAAAAATTATGATATAATATCAGGTGAATTACAAAAAACTAATCCTGTTGAATTATTATATCCTGAAAATTTTCAATATATGAAATTAATAGAAAAAAGAAATTGTATTAGACGTAGACCAATATGGGAATTTGATCTTGATACTGCTCACCAACAATTAAATATACAATTTAAAACTAAAAACTTAAAGAGTTTTGGTATTGAAAAAGCATCAATGGCTATTAAAGCTGCTGGTTGTTTAATACAGTATGTTAAAGATACACAACGTGTATTTTTACCTCATATAAATAATATTAAATTAAAAAATATTTCTAATGAAATTATAATGGATAAAAATACTAGGAAGAATCTTGAAATTACAGAAAGTATATCAGGTAATAAAGATAATACTTTAATAAGTATATTAGATTATACTAGTACTTCAATGGGTAGTCGTTTGTTAAAACGTTGGTTACATTCTCCCGTACGTAATAATAAAATTATTTTTGAACGTCAAAATAGTATTTCAAAATTACAAGAACATTTTATTAATTTTCAAAAATTATTAATTAAGATAAATGATATTGAAAGAATAATTGCAAGATTATCACTACGAACTGCTAAACCTAAAGATTTAGTTTCTTTAAGATATACTTTTAATATTTTACCTAAAATACATAATATTTTTAATATTATAGGAAATTGTTATATTAAAAAAAATTTTTTTAATATAGGATTATTTGAAAAATTAAAGAATTTATTAAAGAAATCAATTAAAAAAAATCCGTCTTCTACATTAAAAGATGGAAATGTAATTGCTACAGGATATAATAAAACTTTAGATACATTAAGAAAATTATCTAAAAATTCTCAAGAATATTTAATTACTTTAGAAAAACAAGAACGTAAATTATTGAATATAGAAAAATTAAAAATAGGATTTAACACTATATATGGATATTATATACAAATAACTAAAAATCAAAAAATTAAAAAATTACCTAAAAAATATTTAAATATTCAAATATTAAAACATTATAACAGATATATTATTCCTGAATTAAAAAATTATCAGGAAATGATTCTTTTATCTAAAAATAAATTATTTCTTTTAGAAAAATTTTTATATAATCAATTATTTGATATAATTAATCCCGAATTAAAAAAATTACAACAAATGGTTTTATTAATATCAGAACTAGATGTATTATGTAATTTAGCAGAAAGATCAATAACTTTAAATTATACACGTCCTATTATTAGTAATAAATTAGGATTATTTCTAGAAAATTCTCGTCATCCTGTTGTAGAAAATATTCTTAAAGATCAATTTATTCCTAATAATTTATTATTAACTCCTGAAAATCATATGTTAATAATTACTGGTCCTAATATGGGTGGTAAAAGTACTTATATGCGTCAAATTGCACTGATTGTTTTAATGACTTATATAGGTAGTTATGTACCAGCAAAAAAAGCTATTATTGGTCCAATAGATCGTATATTTACAAGAATTGGTTCTATGGATGATATTTCATCTGGTTTATCTACTTTTATGATAGAAATGATAGAAACAGCAAACATTTTAAGAAATGCTAATAAATATAGTTTAGTATTAATGGATGAAATTGGTAGAGGTACATCTACATATGATGGATTATCTATTGCATGGGCTTGTGCTGAGAATATTTTAAAAAAAAATAAATCAATGACTTTATTTTCTACAAATTATATTGAATTAACTAATTTATCTTTAAAAAATAAAGGAATAAAAAATGTTTATTTTGATGCTATAGAATTTAATAAATCTATTGTATTTATGTATTCATTAAAAAATGGAATTATTAATAAAAATTATGGTTTATTTGTTGCTTCTTTAGCTGGTATACCTAAAAAGGTAATTAAATTAGCTGAAAAAAAAATTATTCAATTAGAAAAAAAATTATTAAAATATTAATTGATTAATTAAATAATTAGTTTTTTATCTTAATTATTATTGATATTATTTCTAAATATATTAATAGAATATAATTAATTATGTTAAAATTAGTAAAAATAATATATATTTAATAGGATAATAGTTTATTATGAGTTCTTTTTCTAAAGAAATTAATTCAATTAATATTGAAGAAGAATTAAAAAATTCTTATTTAGATTATGCTATGTCTGTTATAATAGGTAGAGCATTACCAGATGCAAGAGATGGATTAAAACCTGTACATAGAAGAATGTTATATGCTATGTATATATTAGGAAATACATGGAATAAACCTTATAAAAAATCAGCTCGTATTGTAGGAGATGTTATAGGTAAATATCATCCTCATGGTGATTCTGCTGTTTATGATACTATAGTTAGATTAGCACAATCATTTTCTTTAAGATATACATTAATAGATGGACAAGGTAATTTTGGATCTATTGATGGTGATTCTGCAGCAGCTATGCGTTATACTGAAATAAGAATGACTAAAATAGCTCAAGAAATAATTAGTGATCTTGAAAAACAAACAGTAGATTTTTTACCTAATTATGATTTAACTGAAAAAATTCCTGAAGTAATGCCTACAAAAATACCTAATTTATTAATTAACGGATCTTCTGGAATAGCTGTAGGGATGACTACAAATATACCTCCACATAATCTTACAGAAGTTATAAATGCATGTTTAGCATATATAAAAAATGAAAATATTTCTATTCAACAATTAATGAAATATATTCCTGGACCTGATTTTCCCACATCAGGAATTATAAATGATTTTGATGGTATTCAAAAAGCTTATATTACAGGAAAAGGAAAAATTTTTATTCGTGGACGTAGTAAAATTGTCATAAACAATAATCTTAAATCAATTATTATATATGAATTACCATATCAGGTTAATAAAGCTAAACTCATAGAAAAAATTGTAGAATTAATTAAAGAAAAAAAAATTCATGGAATTAAAAATTTACGAGATGAATCAGATAAAGATGGCATTAGAATTGTAATGGAAATAAAAAAAGATATATCTACAGACGTTATTTTGAATAATTTATATTCTTTAACTCCATTACAAATTTCTTTTAGTATTAATATGGTCTCCTTATATAAAGGACAACCTAAAATCATGTCTTTAAAAAATATTATTGAAGCATTTATATCTCATCGACGTGAAGTAGTAATACGTAGAACTAATTATGAAATTAATAAATCACGTAATAAAGCTCATATTTTAGAAGGATTAATAGTAGCATTATCTAATATACAATCAATAATAGAAATTATTCGTTCTTCTTCTATTATAGAAATCATAAAAAATAAAATTTATTCTAAATCATGGAATACTAATAATTTATTATTTATTTTAAAATCTCAAGAGAAAAAAAAATCGAATATTATTTTAAATAATTTAAATTTAATTAAATCTAATAATAATTATTCTTTTAGTCATAAACAAGTACAAGCTATCTTAGATTTAAAATTACATAAATTAACTAGTTTAGAACATAAAAAATTATTTCAAGAATATCAAAATATTATATATAAAATATCAGAACTTATTAAAATAGTTGATGACTATCAATGTTTAATGAAAGTTATATATAAAGAATTAATTTTTATTAAAGAAGAGTTTGGAGATAAAAGAAAAACTGAGATTATCAAAAACAGATCTTTTATAAAAATGGAAGATTTAATTAATTCTGAAGATGTCATAATTACACTATCATATCAAGGTTATATTAAATATCAAAAATTATCTGATTATGAAGTTCAACATAGAGGTGGTAAAGGAAAATTAGCAGTTAAAATAAAAGAAAAAGATTTTATTAATCGTATAATTATAGCTAATACACATGATAATCTTTTATGTTTTTCTAATTTAGGACGTTTATACTGGACTAAAGTATATAATTTACCAATGTCTAATAGATACGCTAAAGGTAGACCAATTATAAATATTTTACCATTAAAAAATCATGAAAAAATTACTAATTTATTTGTATTAAAAAAATATAGTAATGATTTAAATTTATTTATGGCAACTAGAAAAGGAATAGTAAAAAAGACTAATTTAAATAAATTTAGTAAACCTAGAAATGGAGGAATTATTGCAATAAAATTAAAAAAAAATGATTCTTTAATAGGAATTGATATCACTCATAAAAAAGATAAAATAATGTTATTTTCATCTTTAGGTAAAGTTGTACAATTTAATGAAAATGAAGTTAGATCTATGGGTAGAACATCAATTGGTGTAAAAGGAATTAAACTTTTATCTCAAAAAGATAATGTTGTTTCATTAGTTATTTTAAAAAATGAATGTCAAAATGATATTTTAACCATTACAGAAAATGGATATGGAAAAAAAACAAATATTAAAGAATATCCAATTAAATCAAGATCTACTAAAGGTGTTATTTCTATTAAAGTTAATAAAAGAAATGGTTTAGTAGCAAATGCTATAGAAGTATCTTCTAATAATCAAATATTAATAATAACAAATATAGGAACTTTAATACGTACATATGTCTCAGAAATTTCTACAGTTAGTCGTAATACTAAAGGAGTTATGATAATGAAAATAAATAAAAACGAAAAAATTATAGCATTAGAAAAAATTTCTATAAAATAATTTTTTTAATTATAAAAAATATTTATTAATTTTTAAAATATTAATAATAGATAAAATTATTAAATTCCAGAAATTTCTAGTAATTTATTAATTTTATCTATTTTTTCCCATGTAAAAATATTTCTTCCAAAATGTCCATAAGAAGATGTTTTTTTATATATTGGATTTAAAAGATTTAACATTTTAATTATATTTAAAGGTTTTAAATTAAATATTTTTTGTATTAATAAAGTTAATTTTTCATTAGAAATTTTACCAGTTCCAAATGTTTCTATCATTAAAGATATAGGTTCAGAAATACCAATTGCATAGGCTATTTGAATTTCACAACGTGAGGCTAAAGATGAAGCAACTATATTTTTTGCTATATATCTTGCTACATATGCTCCAGATCTATCTACTTTTGAAGGATCTTTTCCTGAAAATGATCCACCTCCATGACGTGCCATACCACCATATGTATCAACAATAATTTTACGTCCTGTTAATCCACAATCTCCCATTGGTCCACCAATTATAAAACGACCGGCAGGATTAATAAGAAATTTTGTATTTTTATGTAACCATATTTTAGGTAATATTGGTTTAATAATTTCTTCCATAACTGCTTCTTGTAAATATTTATATGATATATCTTCTGAATATTGAGTAGATAAGACTACTGTTTCTATTCCTATAATTTTATTATTTTTATATTTAAAAGTAATTTGACTTTTAGCATCTGGTCTTAACCATGGTAAAATCCCATTTTTTCTTACTTCAGATTGTCTTTGTACTAAAAGATGAGCATAAGTTATAGGAGCTGGCATAAAATTTTTTGTTTCATTAGTTGCATATCCAAAAACTAATCCTTGATCACCTGCACCTTCTAATAAACCATTTTTATTAAATACTCCTTTATAAATATCTTTAGATTGTTTACCTATATTATTAAATATAGCACAAGAATTAAAATCAAATCCCATACTAGAATCAATATAACCTATTTCTCTTATTGTTTTTCTTATAATTTTTTCTATATCTATAATAGCAGTTGTAGTTATTTCTCCTCCAACTAGTACTACTCCAGTTTTAATATAAGTTTCACACGCAACACGTGCTGTTACATCTTGTTTAAGAATAGCATCTAATATAGCATCAGAAATTTGATCTGCCATTTTATCTGGATGTCCTTCAGATACAGATTCTGAAGTAAAAAGATATTCACTCATGATTCTTACCTTTTATAATAATTAAATAAAACTTATTTTTAATTAATATTGATTATATTTAATAAACATTATTGTTTTATTAAAAAATAATTTAAATAAATTAAAAATATTAATTATAAATCTTTTAATAAATAAGAACTAGAATAATAATATTATATTAATTAATATAATTAATCTAATTTTTTAGAAATATAATAAATAGATTTTAATATTATTTAAGTATATATTTATTTTATATATAAAATAAATATATAAATTTAATTTTTTTATTTTTTAAAAATTTATATCAAAATAATATAACTATTAGGAGTCATAATTAATGTCTTCTCGAAGAGATCTTGCTAATGCTATTCGTATATTAAGTATAGATGCTATACAAAAATCTAATTCTGGTCATCCTGGAGCTCCTATGGGAATGGCTGATATAGCAGAAGTATTATGGCGTGATTATTTAAATCATAATCCTGGAAATCCTCAATGGATAAATCGTGACAGATTTATCTTATCTAATGGTCATAGTTCAATGTTAATATATAGTTTATTACATTTAACTGGTTATGATTTAACAATATCAGAATTGAAAAATTTTAGACAACTAAATTCTAAAACTCCAGGACATCCTGAATTTGGATGTACACCAAGTATAGAAACAAGTACAGGACCATTAGGTCAAGGATTAGCTAATGCTGTTGGTATGGCTATAGCTGAAAAAACATTAGCTGCACAATTTAATAAACCAAATTTTGATATAATTAATCATTATACTTATGTATTTATTGGTGATGGATGTTTAATGGAAGGGATATCTCATGAAGTATGTTCTTTAGCAGGTACATTAAAATTAAAAAAATTAATAGTATTTTATGATAATAATGGTATATCTATTGATGGTAATATTAGTGGATGGTTTACTGATGATACTAAAAAAAGATTTGAATCATATGGATGGAATGTTATTTCTAATATAAATGGTCATAATTATAAAGAAATACAAAAAGCAATCAATACAGCTAAAACTTCTATAGAAGAAAAACCATTTTTATTAATATGCAATACTACTATTGCTTTTGGTTCACCTAATAAATCTGGGAAAAATATATCACATGGATCACCATTAGGTGAAATAGAAATTTCTTTAACCAGGAAAAAATTAAATTGGAACTACAAACCTTTTATTATACCAAAATTTATCTATGATAAATGGAATGCAAAAGACATAGGAAATTTAAAAGAATTAAAATGGATAAATAAATTTAATGAATATTCTATATTATTTCCGGAATTAGCTAAAGAATTAAAAAGAAGAATTAATAATTTATTACCTAATAATTGGATTATTAAATCTAAACAATTTATTCAAAAATTATATAAAAATTCTACTGATATATCTACTCGTCAAGCATCACAAGAATGTTTAGAATTTTTTTCGAAAATATTACCAGAATTTTTAGGTGGTTCTGCTGATTTATCTTCCAGTAATTTAACTTTATGTTCTGAATCTAAAGCTATAAATAAATCAATATATGGTAATTATATTCATTATGGTGTAAGAGAATTTGGTATGATTGCTATATCTAACGGAATTTCTTTATATAAAGGATTTATTCCATATACAGCAACTTTTTTAACATTTTCCGATTACGCTCGTAATGCTATTCGTATGGCTGCATTAATGAAAATTAGAAATATAATGATTTATACTCATGATTCTATAGGAGTAGGAGAAGATGGACCTACTCATCAACCAATTGAACAATTATCTAGTTTAAGATTAATTCCAAATTTAAGTATTTGGCGTCCATGTGATCAATTAGAAACAGTTATAGCATGGAAATATGCTATTGAAAATATTCATAATCCAACTGGATTAATATTATCTCGTCAAAATTTACCTGTACAAATTAGAAATAAAAGTAAAATAACATATATTAAATATGGTGGTTATATCTTAAAAGATTGTTTAGAACAAAATCCTGATGTTATTTTAATAGCAACAGGTTCAGAAGTTCATTTAGCAGTAGAAGTATATAATCAATTATCTAAATTAAAATATAAAATTAGAGTTGTTTCTATGCCTTCTACAGATGTTTTTGATAAACAAAGTGAAGAATATAAAAATTATGTATTACCTCAAAAAATTAAATTAAGAATTGCAATTGAAGCTGGAAAATCTGATTTTTGGTATAAATATGTAGGATTAAAAGGAATTGTAATAGGAATAGATAAATTTGGTTATTCTGCACCTGCTGAAAAATTATTTAAAAAATTTGGTTTTACAGTAGAAAATATTATTTTAAAAATTCAAAAACTTTTAAAGTATAATTAAATTATTAAAAATAAAGGAATATAAAATATGTCTATATTAAGTATTTTAGATATTAATATTACAAACAAAATATTATTTATTAGATCTGATCTTAATGTTCCTATAAATTCTGAAGGAAATATAATTTCTGATATTAGAATTCGTTTATCATTACCAACTATAAAATACGCTATAAGTAAAGGAGCTAAAATTATTATAACTTCTCATTTAGGACGTCCTATAGAAGGAGTATATAATCATATTTTTTCTTTAAAAAAAATTAGTCAATATTTAGAAAATATTTTAAATTATAAAATTTCTTTAAAAAAAAATCTTTTAAATAATTTAAATTTTAAAAAAAATGAAATAATTATGTTAGAAAATGTTCGATTTAATATAGGTGAAAAACATAATGATAAAGAACTATCTAAAAAATATGCTTCATTATGTGATATTTTTGTAATGGATGCATTTGCGACAGCACATCGTAAACATTCATCTACTTATGGAATAATAAAATATGCAAATATATCTTGTGCTGGTTTATTATTAATAAATGAATTAAATAATTTAAATAAAATTTTTAAAAAGCCTAAACATCCTATTGTTTCTATTGTGGGAGGATCAAAAATATCAACTAAATTTAATGTATTAAATAAATTAGCTAAATTATCAGATAAAATTATTGTTGGAGGTGGTATTGCTAATACATTTTTAGCAATAGATAATAATATTGGTAAATCATTATATGAGCCAAAATCTTTAAATTTAGCAAAAAAATTAAAAGAAAAATATAATAATTTTATTATACCTATAGATTGTAAAGTAGGAATATCCTTTTCAAAAAATACATCAGTTAAAACAAAAAAAATTAATAATATTTTATCTAATGACAGAATAATGGATATTGGAAAAAATACCATAAAAATTATAATAGATATTTTAAATAAAGCAAAAACCATATTATGGAATGGACCTTTAGGAGTTTTCGAATTTACTAAATTTAGTGAAGGAACAAAAATTATAGCTTATACTATTGCTAATAGTAATGCATTTTCTATTGCTGGAGGTGGAGATACATTAGCTGCAATAGAATTATTTAATCTATTTAATAAAATTTCATATATTTCAACTGGAGGTGGATCATTTTTAAATTTTGTAGAAGGTAAAAAATTACCTTCAATATCTATATTAAAAAAATATAATAGTATTAATATAATTAATTCTGATAATATAAAAAAATAATATTAGATATTTATTAAAAATAAGGTAAAATATAACTATATGTCTAAAATTTTAAATTATGTAAAACCAGGTGTTGTTGTTAGTCATGATGTACAAACTATATTTAAAATAGCAAAAGAAAATAAATTTGCTTTACCTGCAATAAATTGTATAGGTACTGATTCTATTAATATAGTTTTAGAAACAGCAGCTAAGGTTAAATCACCAGTAATTATTCAATTTTCTCTTGGTGGCGCTTCTTTTATTGCAGGTAAGGCATTACAAATTCAAAATTCTCAATTAGCATCTATTATAGGAGCTGTATCTGGAGCACATCATGTACATAAAATTGCTCAATATTATGGAATACCAGTAATACTCCATACAGATCATTGTACTAGAAAAACTTTATCTTGGATAGACGGTTTATTAGATGAAAATGAAAAATATTATTCATTAAATGGAAAACCTTTATTTTCTTCTCATATGATTGATTTATCAAAAGATTCTATAAAAGATAATATTAATATATGTAGTAAATATTTTCAAAGAATGTCTAAAATGAATATAACATTAGAAATAGAATTAGGTTGTACGGGGGGTGAAGAAGATGGTTTAGATAATAGTCATTTGGAAAAAAAATTATTATATACTGATCCTAAAGATGTTAATTATGCTTATGAACAATTAAATTCTATTAGTTCTCAATTTATTATTGCAGCTTCATTTGGAAATGTACACGGTGTATATGAATCAGGAAATGTACAATTATTACCAAAAATTTTAAAACATTCACAAAATTTTATAAGTAAAAAACATAATCTTATTCATAATCCTATAAATTTTGTTTTTCATGGAGGTTCAGGATCTTCTCAAAAAGAGATTAAAGAATCTATAGATTATGGTGTAGTAAAAATGAATATTGATACAGATACTCAATGGGCAAGTTGGAAAGGAGTATTAAAATTTTATAAAGAACATAAAAAATATTTACAAAAACAATTAGGTAATCCAAAAGGTTTAAATAAACCAAATAAAAAGTATTATGATCCAAGATCATGGATTAGAGCATCACAAATATCAATGGGTAAAAGATTAGAAAGAACTTTTCAAGAATTAAATGCTATTAATATATTATAAGATAATATGATTTTTTTATAATCATTATTTATTAATATAAATTGACATATTAATAATGAATAAATTAACTCATAGTATAAATTTTTTAAAAAATTGGATTATATATAATAAAATGTTTATTTTTTATCAATCATTACATTTATGTACATCAGGTTGTATTTTATTATCTGGACTATTAATAATTCGATTATTTACAAAAATTTTATATAATATTTTTATTGTAAAAAAAATAGATCCTATTGCTATAGGATTTATTTCAAATATTTTAAAATATCTTATTACAATTTTTGTAATAGTTAGTACATTAAGTAATATGGGAGTACAAACATCTTCAATAATTGCCGCTTTTGGTACAATAGGTTTAGTTATTGGTTTAGCTTGGCAAAGTGCATTATCAAATTTAGCATCAGGATTATTAATTATTACTTTTCGTACATTTAAAATAGGTGATTATATAAATGTTTGTAATAATATCATTGGTCAAGTAACTAAAGTGGAAATTTTTTCTACTCGTGTAAAAACATTTGATGGTATCATTATAGCAATACCTAATGGTAAAATATTAGCGGATAATATTACCAATCTTTCACAATGTCATGAATATCGTAATAAAATTACTTTAGGACTTTCTAGAATATTAATAAGTGAAGATTTAAATATAATAAAAAAAATATTATTAGATACAATTTATTTAGATCAAAGAATAATTAAAAATTCTAAAATTACTATTATTTTAGATGAAATTACTAATATTTCAATTAATATTACAATATTTTTTTGGATTAATGATTTTATTTACAAAAAAGAAATATGTTCTGATTTAACAAATATAATTAAACAAAATTTAGAATTATATAAAAATTCATGTGTATTATGGATTAATAATAATTAAAATAATATTTTTATTAAAAAATCATTTTAATTTTTAACGGTGCGAACGGGACTTGAACCCGTGACCCCCGACGTGACAGGCCGGTATTCTAACCAACTGAACTATCGCACCATAATATGAATAGTTCTATTATAAATTATATGTTAATATCGTCAATACTTTTATTTATATTTTTAAAATTAATTCCATAAATGGAAACCACATTTATTTTTAATAAAAGTTAATTTTAATTTATGTAATTTATTTTCTTTCTCAGTAGGATGTATTACTAATAATTTTCTTTTTATTATTTTTTTTTGAATAGTATTAATAGTATTATTTTTTTTAAATTCTAGTAAAAATGAATTTTGAATACTAGTCATAGATAAAAAAACATTAGCTAAAAGTTTTGCGTCTAATAAAGCTCCATGTTTATTACGATTACTTTTATCAATATTAAAACGTGTACATAAAGAATTTAAAGAATTACGTTTACCAGGAAATAATTTACGAGATATTTTTAATGTATCTATTACAGAACACATATTTTCTATTTTAAGAATATTTTTTTTTAATAAGGAGAATTCATAATTTAAAAAATCAATATCAAATTGAGCATTATGAATAATTAATTCGGAATTTTTTATATAATCTAAAAAATTATCTATAATTTGATTAAATGTAGGTTTATTAGATAAAAATTTATTACTAATACCATGAATATTTAATGCTTCCAAACTTATTATTTTTTTAGGATTAATATAAACATGGAAATTATTTCCAGTAATACGACGATTTATTATTTCTACTCCACCTATTTCTACAATACGATGTCCTTTATAATATGGAGGATAAGAATTTATTCCCGTTGTTTCTGTATCTAAAACTATTTGACGAAAATTTAATTTATTCATAATTTAATTAAAATATATTTATAAATTTTATATAGAGAATCAATATATGTACAAAAACATAAAAATTTTTACTGATGGTTCTTGTATTTATAATCCTGGACCTGGAGGATATGCTGCTATAATTAAATATCATACATATGAAAAAATTTTTACCCAAGGTTTTTTTTTTACTACAAATAATAGAATGGAATTAATGGCTTCTATTATAGCATTAGAATCTTTAAAAAGATATTTTAACATAAATATTATAACGGATAGTAAATATTTAAAAAAAGGTATAACTATTTGGATAAATAATTGGAAAAAATATGGATGGATATGTTCTAATAAAAAACCAGTAAAAAATATTGATTTATGGAAAAGATTAGATTTAGCATTAATTAATCATAATATTAAATGGTATTGGATTAAGGGACATAATGGAAATATTAAAAATGAAAAATGTGATCAATTAGCTCGTTTT
The DNA here is from genome assembly GCF_012562965.1 of Enterobacteriaceae endosymbiont of Plateumaris rustica. GTDB lineage: Bacteria > Pseudomonadota > Gammaproteobacteria > Enterobacterales > Enterobacteriaceae. Next base: position 129,951 of record NZ_CP046228.1, on the reverse strand, counting down.
TCTGCTCAAAATCCTCAATATGAAGATATTGGATATATGAATATAATAAAAAAATAATAAATTATTCATTTAAATAAAAAAAATAGTTGTTATTTTTTAATAAATTATTTAGGTTAGTTAAATATATTTAATCAATTATTATTGATAAATTTAAAATTAATATTCATTAATATATTTTAAATTAAATTTTATTTTTATAATAAATAATTGATATATTTAAAATAAAAAAACTTAAAACATTCTAATAAAATACAAAAAAGGATGATAAGTCATGTTAGATAACAATCGTTTACGCATAGCTATACAAAAATCTGGTCGTTTAAGTGATGATTCTCGTGAATTATTAAAGAAATGTGGTATTAAAATTAATTTAGAACAACAAAGGTTAATAGCTTTTGCGGAAAATATGCCGATTGATATCTTGATGGTACGTGATGATGATATACCAGGATTAATAATGGAAAAAGTTGTAGATTTAGGAATTATAGGAGAAAATGTTTTAGAAGAAGAAGTTTTAACTCGTAATTCTAGAGGAGAAAATGCTAATTATTTAACATTACGTAGATTAGATTTTGGTGTATGTAGATTATCGATAGCAATACCTATTAATGAAAAATATATAGGTCTTAAATATTTACAAAATACACGTATTGCTACATCATATCCTAATTTACTAAAGAGATATCTTGATAATTATGGAATAAAATTTAAATCTTGTATGTTGAATGGATCAGTAGAATTAGCACCTAGAGTAGGTTTAGCAGATGCCATATGTGATTTAGTTTCTACTGGAGCTACATTAGAAGCAAATGGTGTAAAAGAAGTAGAAGTAATATATACTTCTAAAGCATGTCTTATACAACGTTATGGAAATATAATAAGTATTAAACAAAAATTAATTAATAAGTTATTAACTCGTATTAAAGGAGTAATTAAAGCTAGAGAATCAAAATATATTATGTTACATATACCTAATGAAAAATTAAAAGATATAATTGCTTTATTACCTGGAGCAGAACATCCAACAATATTACCTTTAGCTGGAGAAAATAATAAAGTTGCTATGCATATGGTAAGTAGTGAAACATTATTTTGGGAAACCATGGAAAAATTAAAATTACTTGGTGCTAGCTCAATTTTAGTTTTACCTATTGAAAAAATGATGGAGTAAAAATGAATTTTTTTAAAAATGTCATTTATTGGAATTTATGTGATCAAAATCAAAAAAAAAAGATATTAACAAGACCAGTAATATTTCTAGATAAAAATATAAAAAAAGAAGTATCAAATATTATACATAAAGTTAAACAAGAAGGTGATAATGCTTTAGAATATTATAATTTATTATTTGATAAAGTTAAAATTAAAACGTTAGAAATTTCTATTGAAAAAATTAATAATGCTAAATTAAATATTAAACAAGATATTAAAAATGCAATTAATAATGCTTATTATAATATAAATAAATTTCATTCTTATCAAATATATAAAACAAAAAAAATAGAAACAACATCTGGAGTATATTGTCAACAAATTTTTCGTCCTATTAATTCTATAGGATTATATGTTCCTGGAGGAACAGCACCATTATTTTCTACAGTATTAATGTTAGGAATTCCTGCTCAATTAGCATTATGTAAAAATATTGTAATGTGTACTCCAGCACCTATATCTAATGAAATATTATATACTGCTAATTTATGTAAAATTAAAAAAATTTTTCAAATTGGTGGTGCTCAAGCTATAGCAGCTATGGCTTTTGGAACAAATTCTATACCAAAGGTAAATAAAATTTTTGGACCAGGAAATGCATTTGTTACTGAAGCTAAAAAACAAATTAACAATCAAAAAGAAAATATATCTATAGATATGCCTGCAGGACCGTCTGAATTAATAATAATAGCTGATAAATTTGCGTATTCTCATTTTATTATAGCTGATTTAATTTCTCAAGCAGAACATGGAGTTGATTCTCAAGTTATTTTACTTACTACAGAAGAAAAAATAGCTAAAGAAGTAATTAATGGTATTAATAATCAAATTATAAATTTACCTAGAAAAGATATAATAATAAAATCTCTTAACAATAGTTACATTATAATTACAAAAGATATTGATCAATGTATACAGATATCAAATAAATATTCTCCTGAACATTTAATAATTCAATGTAATGAATATGAAAAAATATTACCTAAAATTATGAATGCTGGATCAATATTTTTAGGTAATTGGGCTCCTGGGTCAGTTGGAGATTATGCATCAGGAACTAATCATGTATTACCTACATATGGATATGCTTTAACTTATTCTAGTTTAGGAGTTTCTGATTTTCAAAAAAGTATGACAGTTCAAGAATTAACTCCTCAAGGATTATTAAACATATCTAATACAGTTGAAATTATGTCAACAACAGAAAAATTAATAGGTCATAAAAATTCAGTTACACTAAGAAGTGAATTTATTAAAAAAAAATTACTTTTGAATAAAAATAATGATAAATATAAAAATAATATAAATAAAATAGCTAAAAAAAATATTATTAATTTAATACCTTATCAATCTGCAAGATTATTAGATAATAGTAGATTTGATCATATTTTATTAAATGCTAATGAATCTCCAATAACACCTATTTTTAAACTTATTAAAAATACATTTAATAGGTATCCAGAACCTCAACCTAAAAGATTAATTAAAAATTACAGTAATTATTGTGGTATAAATGTTGATAATATATTAGTAAGTCGTGGTGCAGATGAAGGAATAGATTTATTAATGCGTACATTTTGTAATTATAAAAGTGATAAAATATTATTCTGTCCACCTACATATGGTATGTATTATATAAATGCAAAAATTTTAGGTATAAAAATTAATGCTGTTAAAAGTTTAGAAAATTGGCAATTAGATTTAAATACAATAAAAAAAACATTAGATAATGTTAAAATTATTTATATTTGTAATCCTAATAATCCTACTGGAAATTTAATTAATCAAAATGATATAATTGAATTATTAGAAATTACACAAGGAAAGTCTATTGTTGTTATTGATGAAGCATATATAGAATTTTGTATAACTTATACAATAGTACATTTAATAGAAAAATATTCTAATTTAGTTGTTTTAAGAACCTTATCTAAAGCATTTTCTTTAGCTGGATTACGTTGTGGATTTGTTTTAGCAAATAAAGAAATTATTAATTTATTATTAAAAGTTATTGCACCTTATCCTATCCCAGAACCTGTATCAGATATAGCAGTACAAGCATTAAATCGTAAAAATTTGATTTTAATGCATAATAATATTAATAAATTAATGAATAATAAATTATGGTTAATTAAAAATTTAAAAAAATGTCATGTTGTAAAAAATATTTTTCCTAGTCAAACTAATTATGTTTTAACTAAATTTTTTAAATCTAATTATATTTTTAAAAAATTATCACAAAAAGGAATAATAGTAAGAAATCAAGATCATAATATAGGATTATCTAATTGTTTAAGAATTTCTGTAGGAACTGATTATGAATCAACAAAATTAATTTCTGTTTTACAAGAATTATCTTCTTATTAAAGGAAATATATAAATGCTTAATAAAGTACTATTTATTGATAGAGATGGAACTTTAATTTCAGAACCTGAGGATAATCATCAAATTGATAATATTAATAAATTAATTTTTGAACCATATGTTATTATTGCTTTATCAAAATTAATAAAATTTTCTTATTCTCTAGTAATAATTACTAATCAAGATGGATTAGGATCAGAAAAATTTCCTAAAAAATCCTTTGATATTCCTCATAATTTTATGATTAATATCTTTAAATCTCAAGGTATAGAGTTTAAAGATATTTTTATATGTCCACATTATTTTAATGATAATTGTATATGCAGAAAACCTAAAGTGACTATGTTAAAATCGTATTTAGATGATACTTTAGATAAAAAAAATAGTTATGTAATAGGAGATCGTTTAACTGATATAGAATTATCTAAAAATATAGGAATTAAAGGTATTTTATATGATAAAAATAAATATAATTGGAAAAATATTTTATTAAAATTAACAAAAAATAATAGATATGCAATAGTAAAAAAAAATACAAAAGAAACTTCAGTTTTAGTAGAATTATGGTTAGATAAAAGAGGTAAGAGTTCTATTAATACTGGTATTAATTTTTTTGATCATATGTTAGAGCAGATAGCTATACATGGAGATTTTATTTTAAATATTAATGTAAAAGGAGATTTACATATTGATGATCATCATACTGTAGAAGATACAGCATTAACATTAGGATCAGCTTTATTAAAAGCTTTAAATCATAAAAAAGGAATTAATAGATTTGGTTTTTTATTACCTATGGATGATTCATTAGCTGAATGTGCTATTGATCTTTCTGGTAGACCTTATTTACAATACTATGCTATATTTAATAATAAAAAAATTGGTGATTTTAATACTGAAATGGTTAAACATTTTTTTTATTCTTTATCATATTCAATGTTATGTAATATATATTTGAAAGTAAAAGGAGATAATGATCATCATAAAATTGAAAGTTTATTTAAAGCTTTTGGTAAATCATTGAAGCAAGCAATTAATATTATTAATGACAAAATTCCTAGTTCTAAAGGAATAATATAATGAATATTGTTATTATAAATACATCTTGTGGAAATTTTTATTCTTTAAAATATACTATTAAAAAAATTGGATTTTATTCAAAAATTACTAATGATCCAGATATAATTTTAAATGCTGATAAAATTTTTTTACCAGGAGTAGGATCAATAAAATCAGCAATGAATAAATTAAAAAAAGATAATTTATTAAATCTTTTAAAATTTTGTAAAAAAGATATATTAGGTATTTGTTTAGGAATGCAATTATTAGGAAAATATAGTCAAGAAAATAAAGGAGTTTATACTTTAGGAATATTTGATGTAAAAGTAAATTTAATAAATAATAAATTATTACCTATACCTCATATGGGATGGAATACAGTTAATTATAATAAAAACCATTTACTTTTTAAAAATATTAAACAAAATTCTTATTTTTATTTTGCTCATAGTTATGCTATGAATATTAATAATTATACAATTGCTTATTGTAATTATGTTCAATTATTTAGTGCTGTTATCCAAAAAAATAATTTTTTTGGAGTACAATTTCATCCAGAACGTTCTGGAATAAATGGAATTCAATTAATTAAAAATTTTTTAGAAATGTAAATATATGATAATTCCAGCAATAGATTTAATAAATGGGAAAGTTGTAAGATTATTAAAAGGAAAATTTGATTCTAAACATGAATATTTTTTTAATCCCTTATTTTATATAAATCATTATATTAATAATGGAGCAAAAAAAATACATATAGTAGATTTAGATGGTGCTAAAAATCCCAAAAAAAAACAAATTAGTTTATTTAAAAATATATTATCTAATATTAAAATACCATTGCAGATAGGTGGTGGTATTAGAGAACAAAAAGATATTGACTTTTTATTTAATTTATCATCTATATCACAAATTATTATAGGATCTTCTGCAATTCAAAATTTTAGAAAGGTAAAAAAATGGTTTAAAATATATAGTCCTGATAAAATTATTTTAGCTTTTGATATAAAAATTGATGTCAATAAACAAAAAATAATATTTATTAATGGATGGCAAAATAATAGTGATGTTAATTTAGAATTAATAATGAAAAAATTTATTAATATTGGATTAAAAAATGTTTTATGTACTGATATTTCTAGAGATGGTACTATGTTAGGTCCTAATATAGACTTATATAATGATATTACTAAAAAATATCCTAACATATCTTTTCAGGCATCAGGTGGTATTCATTCTCTAAATGATATAAATAATTTAAAACATAGTGGTGTAAAAGATATTATTATAGGTAAAGCATTTTTAGAAAATAAATTTACTTTTAAAGAGGCTAATTCATGTTAGCAAAAAGAATTATTCCATGTTTAGATGTATATAATGAAAAAGTAGTTAAAGGAGTCAAATTTAAAAATCATAAAGTTATTGGTGATATTTTAAGTTTAGCTAAAAAATATTCTCAAGATGGTGCAGATGAATTAGTATTTTATGATATTACAGCTTCTATTTACAATAGATCAATTAATAAAAATTGGATATCACAGATTGCAAAAATAATTAATATACCATTTTGTGTTGCAGGAGGAATTAAATCAATAGATGATGCATCAAAAATATTATTTTTAGGAGCTGAAAAAATATCTATTAATTCTCCTGCTTTAGAAAATCCAAATTTAATAACTCAATTATCTAAATATTTTGGTAAGCAATGTGTAGTTATAGGAATTGATTCATGGTATAATAAAAAAGAAAAAAAATATTATGTTTATAAATATACAGGAGATCAAAAATACACTAAAATTACAAATTGGGAAACATCAGAATGGATAAAAATGGTACAAAAATTAGGAGCTGGAGAAATTGTATTAAATATGATGAATCAAGATGGTGTATTAAATGGTTATGATTTAATTCAATTAAAAAAAATGAGAAAAATTTGTAAAATACCTTTAATTGCTTCAGGAGGTGCTGGATGTGAAAATCATTTTTATCAAATATTTAATAAAGATATTAATGTTGATGGAGCATTAGCAGCATCTGTATTTCATAAAAATATAATTAATATTCAAAAATTAAAAAATTTTTTAATAAAAAAAAATATAGAGATAAGAAGATGAATATTGATATAAATAAGTTAAGTCAACTAAATTGGAAAAAAACACATGGATTAATACCAGCTATTATACAACATAAAATTTCTGGTCAAATATTAATGCATGGTTTTGTAAATAAAGAAGCTTTACAAAAAACACTAGAACTCAAAAAAGTTACTTTTTTTTCTCGTATAAAAAATCGTTTATGGACAAAAGGAGAAACAACTGGTAATTTTCTTTATGTTAATAACATTATTACAGATTGTGATAAAGATAGTCTATTAATTTTAGTAAATTCTGTAAATAAAACTTGTCATTTAAATGTTAATAGTTGTTTTAAAAATAATATAATACCTAGATATACTTTTTTATATTATTTAGAAAATTTATTAGAAAAAAGAAAAAACGACAAAATTAAAAATTCTTATACTAATGCTTTATATAAAAGTGGTACAAAAAGAATATCTCAAAAAGTTGGTGAAGAAGCTATAGAAACTATATTAGCTGCTAACTATAATATTTCTCAAGAAATTATCGATGAAACATCTGATTTAATATATCATTTATTAGTTTTATTAAAAAATAAAAACATTAATTTTAGTGATATTATTAAAAATTTACAAATAAGAAATAAAAATAAATATTAAAAATAATTTTTACTTTAATAAAAATTTTTTATATTAATAATATTTGTTAATATTATAATATATATCTACTAATATCTTCATTTAAAATTAATGTATCTAGATGTTTACTAACATAATGTTTATCTATAGTAATAGATTTATCATTGTATTCACTAGCATCATAAGAAATATCAGACATCAAATGTTCTAAAACAGTGTGTAATCTTCTAGCTCCTATATTTTCTGTAGTTTCATTTACTTTCCAAGCAGATTCAGCTATACGTTTAATACCATCTTGTGTAAAAATAATATTTACTTTTTCAGTAGCTAATAATGCTTTATATTGAACTGTTATAGATGCATTTGGTTCTGTTAAAATTCTCTCAAAATCATGAGTAGTTAATGCTTTTAATTCAACTCTAATAGGCAATCTACCTTGTAATTCAGGAATTAAATCCGAAGGTTTAGATGTTTGAAAAGATCCTGAAGCAATAAATAATATATGATCTGTTTTTACCATTCCATGTTTTGTTGATACTGTACATCCTTCAACTAAAGGTAATAAATCACGTTGTACACCCTCTCTAGAAATATCAGAAGATATATTATTACTTCTTCTACAAATTTTATCTATTTCATCTAAAAAAACAATTCCATGTTGTTCTACTGCTTCTATAGCTCTATGTTTTATTTCTTCATTATTAACTAATTTATTTGCTTCTTCTTCTATTAATAATCTAATAGCATTTTTAATTGTTAATTTACGTTTTTTTTGTTTACTACCACTAAAATTTTGAAATAATGATTGTAATTGACTAGTCATTTCTTCCATTCCTGGTGGTGCCATTATTTCAATTCCCATAGGAGTAGTAGATAGATTAATTTCAATTTCTTGATTATTTAATTCACCATTTCTTAAACTTTTACGTAATTGTTGTCTATTAGATAAGATATTATTATTTTCTTTATTCCAATCAATTTTATAATTAGGCATGAGTACATCAAGAATACGTTCTTCAGCCATTTCTTTTGCTCTATAACAATTTTTTTTAAATTCTTGCATACGAATCATTTTAATAGCAGAATCTGTTAAATCACGAATAATAGAATCTACTTCTTTACCAACATAACCAACTTCAGTAAATTTTGTTGCTTCAACTTTAATAAAAGGTGCATTAGCTAATTTTGCTAAACGACGAGCAATTTCTGTTTTTCCAACACCAGTTGGTCCTATCATTAAAATATTTTTAGGAGTAATTTCTTGCCTTAAATTTTCATCAAGTTGCATTCGTCGCCAACGATTTCTTAATGCTATAGCTACTGCTTTTTTTGCACTATCTTGACCTATAATGAATTTATTTAATTCATCAACAATTTCACGTGGAGTCATTTCAGACATAATGAGCATTTTCCTCATGCTTATTTAGATAATAATTTTTCAATAGTAAAATTATGATTAGTATATATACAAATATCTCCTGCTATATTCAATGATTTTTTTACTATCTCATATGCACTTAAATTAGTATTTTCAAATAAAGCTTTTGCAGATGCTTGTGCATATGGACCTCCAGAACCTATTGCAACTATATCATTTTCAGGTTGAACAACATCTCCACTTCCTGTAATTATTAGTGAAGTTATTTTATCTACAATAACTAATAATGCTTCTAATTTACGAAGTAAACGATCTGTTCTCCAATCTTTTGCTAATTCTACTGCTGATTTTGTTAAATTACCTTGATACATTTCTAATTTTTGTTCAAATAATTCAAATAAAGTAAAAGCATCAGCAGTACCTCCTGCAAAACCAGCTATTACTTTATCATTATATAACTTGCGAATTTTTTTCACATTTCCTTTCATTATTATATTTCCAAGAGTAGCTTGTCCATCACCACCAATAACAACATATCCATTTTTTCTTACACTAACAATAGTTGTCATAAAATATCTTTAATTATTTGAATAATAAATTAATTTTAATTATTAGAAAGAGTTTAATTTTTATTAATAAAATTTTTTATTATAATTAAAATATAAAAAATATATTAATGTACTTTGATATTTTTAATTTTATAAATTGACAATATATATTAAATTAATATATAAATATTTTATTTTAATAAAAAATAATTAAAATTATTATTTTAAAATAAACAATAATTATTATAACATAAATTTTATTTAAAACAATAATTTTATATTATCACTTAATTATAAGTAGTAGTTAATAATGTATAAAAATATTTTAGTAATTGATACTTCTAATAAATATTGTTCTGTAACAATATTTAAAGAAAATAAAATTTTTAATATAAAAAAACATTGTCCTAATAAACATACAAAATATATATTTTTAATAATAAATGATATTTTAAAAAATTCGAAAATAATATTAACAGATATTGATTTATTAGTTTATAATTCAGGACCAGGAAATTTTTCTAGTATGAGAGTTGGTATTACAGTTATTGAAGGATTATCATATTCTTTAAATATTACTAAAATTGGATTATCACATTTAATGATGATAGCTGAAGAAGCATGGATACAAACCGGAATTAAAAATATTATAACAACAATTAAATGTAATAAAGTAAATATATATTTTGCTTTATATAAAAAAAATAAAAATGGATTATGGATTGGTAAAAATAGTGAATGTATATTAGATAAAAATGATTTAATTAAAAAAATATCAAAATTAAAAGGAAAATGGATATTAGTTTCTCATATTAATGAAATTTTTAATCATACAACAATAAATTTATTAAATAAAAATTTACAATTACAATTTATACAAAATTTATCTATATCATCTAAATCTATTATTAATATTATTAAAATTTTAGTATTAAATAATAAAAAAATATATAATAATATTAATTATATTAATAATATTTTTTAATATTATAACTAAATTTTCAAAATTAAATTTTAAATAACATTTAAACTTATAACTTTATTTATAAAAGTATAATTTATTAATTTAGTAATTAATTTTTAACTTAAACGTATAATAATTATAAAAAAAAGATTTTATTATGAATAATCCATTAAAATTAGATTTATTATCTTATAGATTTAGAGGATTTTATCCTGTTGTTATTGATATAGAAACTTCAGGTTTCAATCCTAAAGACAATGCTATATTAGAAATAGGTTTAATTACTCTTAAAATGAATAATGGATGGTTAGAAAAAAATGAAATTTTACATTTTCATATTATTCCATTTAAAGGTTCATATATATCAGCTGAAGCTTTAGCTTTTAATAAAATTAATATAGATTCTCCTTTAAGAGGAGCTGTAACTGAAAATACGGCATTTAATATTATATTTAATAAAATTTATAATGAATTAAAAAAAAATAAATGCAAAAAAGCAGTAATTGTAGGACATAATGCTAATTTTGATCATAGTTTTATAATGGAAGCTTCAAAACGTATTAAATTAAAATGTAATAATCCATTTCATCATTTTATTACTTTCGATACAACATCTATGAGTGGATTATTATTAGGACAAACTGTATTGGCTAAATCTTGTCATGCTTTAGGTATATCTTTTGATAATAACCAAGCACATTCAGCATTATATGATACAGAACGAACAGCTGAATTATTTTGTAAATTAGTAAATAAATGGAAACAAATAGGGGGGTGGCCACCTATAATAAAATATAAAAATTAATGGATAATTAATTATTATTTTTAATTAAAATATTATCTAATTCTTTATTACAATACATATTGTATAGAATATCATAACCTCCTATCAATTTTCCATTAACCCATAACTGTGGAAAAGTTGGCCAATTAGCATATTTAGGTAAATATTTTCTTATATCTGGATTATTTAAAACATTAATATAAACAAATTTTATTTTATATGACATTAAAATTTTTACAGTTTTATCTGAAAAACCACATTTTGGATTTCTAGGTGATCCTTTCATATATAAAATAATAGGATTATTAGATATTTGTTTTTTAATTTTTTCAAATATTTTCATATAAATATACTCTATATTTGTTGTTTTTAATTATATTGTATTTAAAATTAAATCTAAATAACATTTCTATTATATTATAGAATTTATTAATATAAAAGTAAATATATAAAAAATATAAAAATAAATTTTTATTTAAATAACATTTAAAAAAATATTTTTAAAATAAACAGCTTTATTAGATTACATGAATTTTAAAAATTAAAGGTATATGTGTGCAAAAATATTTTATAGAAACAAAAAAGTTATTTAATCTTGCTATTCCTGTTCTTTTTGCACAAATAGCTCAAATTTCTATAGGATTTATCAATACTATAATGATAGGAGCTTTTAGTACTACAGATATGGCAGCAATATCTATTGGAACTTCAATATGGTTACCTATAATATTATTAGGACATGGAATATTATTATCTCTAATACCTATTATTTCTCAATTAAATGGTTCGGGAAATCGTATTCATATAGGAAATCAGATTAAACAAGCATATTTATTAGTAATAATTATATCAATATTAATTATGTTTTTTTTATATAATATTGGTTATTTTCTTACATTTATACCAAATATTAATAAATTACTAATATTAAAATCTGATAATTATTTAAAAATCATTTTATGGAATACACCTGGATATTTATTTTTTCAAGTTTTACGTTGTAAATGTGAAGGTTTATCATTAACAAGACCTTGTATGATTATTGGTTTTATTGGTTTATTATTATTTATTCCTTTGAATTATATTTTAATATATGGTTATTGGATTCTACCTAAATTAGGAGGTATAGGTAGTGGTTTTTCTATAATAATAATATATTGGATAATGTTTTTTATTATAAAATTATGGATTTCTAATTCAATATATTTTCATGATATTAAAATAATTAATAGATTAAGTAAACCAAATAAAAATATATTATATCAATTTATTAAAATTGGATTTCCTATTGCTTTATCTATTTTTTTTGAAGTTACATTATTTACTTTAGTATCTTTATTTATATCCCCAATGGGTATAGAAAAAATTGCTAGTCATCAAATAGCTTTAAATTTTAGTTCATTAATATTTATTTTTCCTTTTGCTTTAAGTGTTGCTGTAACTATTAGAATAGGACATTGTTTAGGATTAGGACATAAAAAAAAAGCAATTATAATTAGTTGGAATGCTCAAATTATAGGTATAATTATATCTATAATTACTTCTTTTATTTGTATATTTTTTAGAAAAAATATTTCTTCTATATATAGTTCTAATAAAGAAATAATTTATTTATCTTCATATCTAATTTTATTATCAGGAATTTATCAAATTTCAGATTCTATTCAAGTAATAGGTTGCGGTATATTAAAAGGATATAAAGATACAATTGCTATTTTTCTTATTACTTTTTTTTCTTATTGGATTTTAGGTTTTCCTATTGGTTATATTTTATCAGTTACTAATTGGATTGTATCTTCCCCAATGGGACCTGCAGGATTTTGGATTGGTTTTATTATAGGTTTAACTACATCTGCTATATTAATAATATATCGTATTATAAACTTACAAAAACTTTTATATTAATTATTTTTATGATATTATTACTAAAATTTTATGCGTTCTTAGCTCAGTAGGTTAGAGTATCATTATGACATAATGATGGTCAGAGGTTCGAATCCTTTAGAACGCATAAATTATTTTTTATTAGTGTTATTAATAAATATTTTAAATTATAATTATATGAATCAAAAAAAAAGATTAAAAATATTAATTATTTTTAATGAATATTATACTCAACCTATATCCGAATTAATTTTTAATAATCCCTTTGAATTATTAGTATCTTTAATACTATCATCAAAAACTAATGATAAAAGAGTTAATTTAGTAACTAAAAAATTGTTTATTATCGCAAATAATCCATATAAAATGGTAAAATTAGGTATTTTAAAAATAAAAGAACATATTTTTCCTTTAGGATTATATAATAATAAATCTAAATACTTAATACAATTAAGTAATATTTTAATAAATTTACATAATGGTATTATTCCTAATAATAGAAAAGATCTAGAATCATTACCTGGTGTAGGTAGAAAAATTTCAAATATATTTTTAAATACCATTTTTAAAAAATTAGAGATTGCTGTGGATTCACATATATATAAATTCTGCAATCGTAGCAAATTTGTTATAGGTAAAAATACAAATGAAATAGAAAAAAAATTGTTACAAGTTGTTCCTAAAAAATATAAATTAAATTGTCATAATTGGTTTATATTACATAGTAAAACTATATGTAAGACTAAAAAACCATTATGTAACATTTGTATAATATCATATTTATGTGAATTTTCTTCTAAAAATATTAATAAAAATTAAATAATATTATTTCCAATATAATAAACAAAAATTTTTTTTACCTCTACGTAATAATGTAAAATGATTAAATATTTTATCTTTTTTCGTAAAATAATATAAAATACTTGAATTTTTTTTATTATTTATATAAATAGAATTAGATTCTATCATATTTTTTGCATGACTTCGAGAGTTGGCTAGTTTGCTTAATATTAAAATTTCTTGTAAAGAATAATTTTTATTTTCTAAAATAACATTATTAATTCCATTAACCAATAACATATCAAAATCATTTTTTGATAAATCATCTAATTTTTTATAAAAAATATTATTAGTAATTTTTTTAGCAGATTCTAATGCATTTTTACCATGAACTAAACAAGTCATATATTCAGCTAACATATTTTGAGCACTATTTTTTTTTATTGAATTCTTATTAGATTTTTGTAAATCTTTTATGGTATTAATTTCTATAGAAGTAAACATTTTTAAAAAATTATAAACTAAACTATCATTAATATTTAACCAAAATTGAAAAAAATTATATGGATTTGTCTTAAGAGGATCTAACCATATTGTTTTATTTTCTGTTTTACCAAATTTAGTACCATCATTTTTAGTAATTAATTTATTAGTTAAACCAAATACTTGTTTTTTATATATTTTTTTTACTAAATCAATTCCAGAAACTATATGTCCCCATTGATCTGATCCTCCTATCTGTAAAATTACATCAAAATATTTATTAAGATAAGTAAAATCGTAAGATTGTAATAAATTATATGAAAATTCAGTAAAAGAAATACCTTGTATATTTTTATTTATTCTATTTTTAATACATTCTTTATTCATCATTTGATTAATATAAAAATATTTACCTATTTTTTTTAAGAAAGATAATATATTCATTTTATTAAACCAATCATAGTTATTAACTATAATTGCACTATTATATCCACAATTAAAATCTAAAAAATACTTTAATTGTAAAGTAATTTTACTAATCCATTCATTTATTAAATAAATTGATTGTTTTTTTCTTTCTTGAGATTTAAAACTTGGATCACCTATTAATCCTGTTGCACCTCCTAATAAAATAATAGGTTTATGTCCTAATTTTTGAAAATATTTTAATGTAATTAATGGTATTAAATGACCAATATGTAAACTATCAGCAGTAGGATCAAAACCACAATATAAATTAATATTTTTTTTCATTATAATATTTTTTAAATTATTTTTATCTGTTATTTGATTAATAATATTACGATATTCTAATGTTTGTATTAAATCTATTTTATTATTTTTACTTATAACCATTAAATTATATCTCTTTTGTTATTTTAATATTTAAGTAAATAATTTATTGATAAAATAATTTTTCTATAGTATTTACAGCTATTTTAGTATATAAATCAACTTCAATATTAACATTTTGATTAATTTTTTTAATTACTAATGAGGTTAGTATCATTGTTTCTGGAATTAGATTAATACTAAATTGATCAATATAAACTTTATCTATCGTTAAACTAATACCATCTATACATATAAATCCTTTTTTCATAATATATTTCATTTGAGATTTTTGAAATGGTTTAAACCATATTGTTTTAGAATTAATATAATTTTTAATTTTAATTATTTTTGCAATTCCTGTAATATGTCCAGAAACTAAATGTCCACCAATAAAATCAATTAATCTTAAAGATTTTTCAATATTTAAATAATTTCCTTTTTCTAATTTTTTAAATGTAGTAATATCTAATGTATTTTTGATTATATCAAAAAATAATAAATTCTTATTTATTTTTTTTATAGTTAAACAACATCCATTATTTGAAATAGAATCTCCTTTTTTCAAATCAGAAATAAAATAATTAGGTATTTTTATTATCATATGTATAAAATTTTTTTCTTTAATTATTAACTTTATTATTGCTATACATTGAATAATTCCAGTAAACATAAATATAACTCTATTAATATTTATATTATATATAAATACAATATTATTTATTAATAGTAAATTAATTTAATATAATTTATTAAAATAAATAAAATATTAATTATATTTTAATCAAATTATTTTTTTAAATATTTAATGAAATATTATATAAAATTTTTTTAATTTTTTGACATGCTTGGAAAACTATAACTCGTTTAGCATTAATAAGTATAAATTTTCCTGTTTTTGGATTACGACCAGGTCTAGAGTTTTTATCACGTATTTCAAATTTACCAAATCCAGATAATTTTACTATTCTTTCTTTTAATAAAGCTTTTTTTAATTCTTCAAAAAATAAATATACTAAATATGTTGCATCTTTTTTATAAATTTTAATTTTTTTAACTAAATATCTAGAAATTTTTTTTTTAGTTAAAGTCATAATTTGTATCTCTTAATACAATATTAAATTTTTTTTTTAATTTATTTATACATAATTGTATAATATTATTAATTTCATGATCTTTTAATGTATGAATATTATCTTGTATAATAAAACTTATTGTAAAACTTTTATAACCTTTAGGAATACTTATTCCTTTATATACATCAAATAAATTTATATCAATAATCTGTTTTATTTTAGAATTTTTGCATTCCTCCATAATATTTATAAAAGGAATATTTTCTTTTACTATTAAAGAAATATCTCTACGATTTAATGGAAGATTTGATATTGTTTTAATCTCTTTTTTTACATGATGTAAAATTTCATTACATTCTAATTCAAATAAAATAGTGTTTTCATTAATACCTAAGTATGACTTAATATAAGGATTTATTACTCCAATATGTCCAATTAAAGTATTATTTAAATATATAGAAGATCCTTGATAAGGATGTAAAAAACTTATATTAGATATAGATCTAAATTCTATTTTATCTATTTTACCTAAAAAATGAAATATACATTCTATATCACCTTTTAAATCATAAAAATCCACATTTTTTTTAGATAAAGACCAATGTTCTTCATGTAATTTACCATTGATTATTCCTCCAAACATTAATTTTTGAGATATACCAAATTCTAATTTTTTATTTATTTTAAAACATAATCCACTTTCAAAAAAACGTAAAGATTTTTGTTGTCTATTTTGATTATAGATTATATTATTTATTAAACCACATAATAAAGAGGTACGCATAATAGACATTTCTATTGATATAGGATTATATAATTTAACAAATTTTTCTTTAGGAAACATTAAAGTTTGTATCTTAGGATTTATAAAACTATAGTTAATAACTTCATTATATCCTTTATTAATTAAAATATTTTTTATTTTTTTTAGATCATTAGATTTAAAAAATAAATTATTCTTATTAAGAATAAAATTTTCATTAATATTTTCAGTTAAATTTAATTTGATATGATTATCAGGAATATTATTATAACCATATATACGTATAATTTCTTCTATTATATCTGCTTCAATTTGTATATCATACCTCCAACTAGGTATTTGTAATATACAATTAATCTCTGTTTTTAATATTATTTTAAAACCTAATTTATTAATTATATCAAATATTTTTTTTATTTTTATAAAAAAACCTAATGTTTGTTCAATTTTTATATAATTTAATTTAATCTTTTTTAAATGTAAATAATTATTAATATAATTTTCTGTATTAATTACTTTAATCTGACTTCTTTCACCACCATATATTTTTAATATCAAATCTATAGTTCTTATAACTATTTTTTTTTGTATTAATGGATCTAATCCTCTTTCATAAAGATGTGAAAATAAATTAAATGTTTTATATTTATTAGATAATTTTTTCACTATATTAGGATCTAAAAAAAAACATTCTAATAAAATATTTTTTGTATTTACATTAATCATAAATTTTTTATTTTGTATTAAACTAGGAATAGATAATATATTTTTTTCATCTTTAATAATTAAAGTATTTTTTAATAAAGATATTTTATTATTAGTTTCATCAATTAAAGAATAATTATTAGTATTTTTATATTCTTCTATAAAAATATCACCTTTAATTTTATTAAAATCATAAAAATATACCGGATATCCTAATTCTAAATTTACATAATTGCTAATATTTAATAAAGGATTATTATTTGATATTAAAATTCCAGATTTTTGTAATCTTTCTTCTATTAAAAATGGTATTTCATTATGTAAATTAATATTTTGAATAATACAATAAAAATAATTTAAATTATATTTATTAGCATTTTTATTTATATAAACATTTATTTTATTATTATGTTTTTTTTTAGTTAAAGAAAATTTATAAGGGAAAGTAAATGAATAATTATTTTTTTTTATTTTAGTAAATAAGTCTCTTGCTATACCCATAACACTTAAACAATCAGAACGATTATATGGTATATTAATATGAAATATATTATCATTTAATTGTAAATATTTACAAGCATCTTGTCCTATTTTAATATTATTATTTAATTGAATTATATAATTTTTATTATCTTCATACAAATTACTTTTTAATCCTAACATTTTTTTAGAACATAGTAATCCTTCTGATTTTAATAAAAAATCAAATTTTTTATTTTTTATATTTTCTTTATATAAAGATGAATTTACAGTTGCAAAGATTATTTTTATTTTATTTTTACAATTAATTGCATTTGATTTTATTTTATATAATTTATTATTTCCTATATTTATAATCAAATTATAAATATTTTTATCATTATTAAACTGACAGTCAATAATTTGCCCTATAAATATATTATCTAATTTTTTTTTACAAAATTGAACAATTTTTTCTACTTCTAATCCTAACATTGTTAATTGTTCAGATAATAATTTATTATTATTATAAGGGATCCATTCTCGTAACCATAATTCACTTAATTTAATCATATTTTATTTGAATTGTTTAATGAAACGTATATCATTTTCAAAAAATAAACGAATATCATGAATATTATAACGTAACATAGCTAAACGTTCTACTCCAATACCAAAAGCACAACCAGAATAATTTAATAAATTAATATTATTACTTAATACATTAGGATGTACCATACCTGCTCCTAATACTTCAATCCATTTATTATTTTCTCTCATAATATCTACTTCTAAAGAAGGTTCAGTAAACGGAAAATAAGATGGTCTAAATCTAATTTTAAATTTTTTTTTAAAAAAATATTTTAAAAATAGGGATAATATTCCTTTTAATTTTAAAAAATTAATTTTATTATCTATTAATAATCCTTCTATTTGATGAAACATAGGAGTATGTTTTTTATCATAATCATTACGATATACTTTACCTGAAGTCAATATTCTTATAGGAGGATTTAAAATTTTCATAATTCTGATTTGCATATTAGAAGTTTGAGTACGTAATAAATATTTTTTATTTAACCAAAAAGTATCTTGTTCTGTTCGTGCAGGATGATTTTCTGATATATTTAATGCATCAAAATTATGATAAATATCTTCTATTTCTTGACTTGCTGTGATTTTAAATCCTAATTTTATAAAAAATTTTTCAATATCATTAATTACTATAGTTATAGGATGTTGATTACCTATTTTTATATATCTACCTGGAAGTGAAATATCAATTTTTTTATTTAAAACTTGAAATTTAATATCATTAAATTCTAATTTATTTTTTTGTTTTTTGATTAATTCTTTTATTTGTTTTTTTACGTTATTAATAATTATACTTTTTTTAATTTTCTCTTGTTTTGTTAGTTTTTTTAATAACAAAAATTGTGAAGATATATATCCTTTTTTTCCTAAATATTTTACTTTAAAAATATTTAATTTTTTAATATTATTAATCGAACTGATTTCTTTTTTTAAATTTATTATTATTTTATTAAGACCAGATATCATTTTTTAGATATTCTCATTAATAATTAATTAATTTTTATAAAATTCATTAATTTAATAAATGATTTTTTATCAGAAATAGCTAATTCAGAAAGAATTTTTCTATTAATATTAATATTAGATTTTTTAAATCGATTTATTAAATAACTATAAGAAATATTTTCTTGACGAGCAGCTGCATTAATTCTAGTAATCCACAACTGGCGGAATTTTCTTTTACGTTGACGTCTATCACGATAAGAATATTGTCCTGCTTTTATTACTGCTTGAAATGCAGATCTATATGTTCTTGATCTTGACCCATAATATCCTTTAGCTTGTTTAAGAATTTTTTTATGTTTTTTATGAGAAACTACACCTCGTTTAACTCTAACCATATAATTAAAATCTCCTAATTTTAATAATTTTTACTATAAATTTTATTATAAATAAGGTAAACAAGATACTAATGAATGTGAATCTCCTTTAAAAACTAATTTTTTTTTTCTTAAAAAACGTTTTTTCTTAGTTTTTTTTTTTGTTAAAAGATGTCTTAAATTAGCTTGTTTATGTTTGAATTTTCCAGAACTCGTTTTTTTAAAACGTTTAGCAGCACTACGTAATGTTTTAAGTTTAAACATATTTATGTTAATCCAAATATTGTGTTTAGAAAAAATAATATAATTTTAAAAAAACTTATATTGATAATATTGAATCATCATTTTTTTTTAGGTATTAATATCATTATCATTTGACGTCCTTCAATTTTTTTAGGAAAGTATTCAACTAAAGCTAAATGATTTAAGTCATTTTTTATTCTATTTAACATAGTAAATCCAATTTGTATATGTACCATTTCTCTACCTCTAAATCTAAGAGTTATTTTTATTTTATCTCCTTTTTCTAAAAAACGAATTAGACTACGTAATTTGACTTCATAATCCCCTTTATCTGTGTTTGGTCTAAATTTTATTTCTTTTAATTGAATAATTTTTTGTTTTTTCTTTTGTTTTTTTGATGTTTTATTTTTTATATATAAAAATTTACCATAGTTCATTATACGACATACAGGAGGATTTGAATTAGGACTAATTTCTACTAAATCTAATCCAATTTCTTTTGCTTTTATAATTGCATTTTTTAAATCAATAATACCAACTTGTTCACCTTTAAAATCTATTAATCTTATAATTTTAGTTTTAATATTTTCATTAATTTTATTAGGTCTAAGTTGTATTATTTTTTTTCCAATTTTAATATCCTATCTCCCCAATTGATGAATATCATAATTATTAATTTCTTTTTTTATTTTGCTAATAATATCATGAATTTTCATATTTCCCAAATCTTTACCAAAACAATCACGAATTGATACTGTATTGTTCTTTATCTCTTTATCTCCACATATTAAAATATAAGGTATATGTTGTATAGTATATTGTCTAATTTTAAAAGATATTTTTTCATTTTTTAAATCTGCTTGAACTCGAATATTATTTTTTTTTATTATTTCTAATAAATTCATAACATAGTTAATATGTTTATCATTTATATTAATTATAATAATCTGTAATGGAGCTAACCAAATAGGTAAATAACCAGAATATTCTTCTAGTAAAATACCAATAAATCTTTCTATAGAACCTAAAATAGCACGATGAATTATTACAGGTGTTTTATGAGTATTTTTAGAATCAATATAAAATAAACTTAAACATTTAGGTAATGTAAAATCTAATTGTATTGTACCACATTGCCATTCACGATTTAAACAATCAAAAAAAGAAAATTCTATTTTAGGTCCATAAAATGCTCCTTCTCCAATTTGATAATTAAAAGTTATATCTAATTTTTTTAAAACTGTAGCTAAATCTTTTTCAGTACGATCCCATATTTCATTATTTCCAATACGATTTTTAGGTCTTGTTGACAATTTTACTAAAAAATTTTTAAAACCAAAAATTTGATAAATTTCACGCATCATATTAATACAATTTTCTATTTCTATCGAAACTTGATTTTGAGTACAAAAAATATGAGCATCATCTTGAGTAAAACTACGTAATCGCATTAAACCATGTAAAGAACCTGATGGTTCATTTCTATGACAAATTCCAAATTCTGCAATTCTTAGAGGTAAATCTTTATATGACTTTAATCCTTGTTGAAAAATTTGTATATGTCCAGGACAATTCATAGGTTTAATACAATAATTTCTATTTTCAGAAAATGTATTAAATATTGCATCTTTATAAATTTTCCAATGTCCTGTATTTTTCCAAATAACACTATCTGTTATTAATGGTGTTTTTACTTCTTGATAATTATATTTTTGAAGTTTTATACGTAAAAATTTTTCTAATTCATTAAAAATAATATAACCATTATTATGCCAAAAAACCATTCCTGGTGATTCATTTTGAAAATGATATAAATTAAGTTTTTTTCCAAATGTTCTATGATCGATTGATAATAATTTGTTTTTATTTAATAATTTTATTTTTTTTTTTATTTTTTTATTATTAAATTTAGATAAATAATTATTTTGTTGCATTTTTTTCTTTTATATTAATTAATTTAACTTAATCAAATTTAAAATAATTAATTTATAATTTATTATATATATATTTTTTTATATTTTATATATCAGAAATTTATAATTTAAATAAATATAATAAAAATTATTAATTATTAAGGATTCATAATAATAATTATTATAGTGATATTTATTTATATAACAATAAAATTATTTTAATCTATAAAAAATTTTTGTAAAAATTAATATTAAATTTTTTGTCCATAAGTTATTCTTTCCTTACCATTGTAATCTAAACAAGTTTTTATATTTTTAAAATTTTTTTTTTGTAATATTTTTATAATTTGATTAGATTGATTAAATGCATGTTCTAAAATTATCCATCCAGAATTATTTAAATATTTAGTAGATTGTAAAATAATAGAATTAAAATTAGATAATCCATTATCTTCTGCTATTAAAGCAGATATTGGTTCAAATTTTATACTTTTTTCAAGAAGTAAATAATCTTTATATTTAATATAAGGAGGATTACTCACAATAATATCAAATTTTTTATTGTTTAAATTACTAAACCAATTACTTTGTATAAAATTAATATTATTAATAGATAATTTTTTTGCATTTTTTTTTGCAAAATTAATTAATTCCGGAATAATATCTATAGCGGTAATATTTAATTTATTAAATTCACTAGCTATAGCTAAAGCTATAGCTCCAGTTCCTGTTCCTAAGTCTAATATATTTTTTGTATCAAATCTAATTTTTTTTAATGTATGTTCCACTAAAATTTCAGTATCCGGTCTAGGAATAAAAGTTAATGATGAAACATTAATTTTTAATGACCAAAATTCACAAAAACCTAATATATAAGAAATTGGTTCACCATTTATTCTTCTTTTTAATAATTCCATTAATTTTTTTAATTGTATTATACTTAAATAATTTTCATAAAATTCATAAATCCAAAATTTAGATTTATTAAGAACAAAAGATAATAATATTTCTGATTCTATTCTAGGTAAAAATATTTTATTTTTTTTTAAAAAAATACTAGCATAAAATAACCATTTTTTAATTTTCATTTATTTTTGATACAGATAGTAATAGATCAGTATGATACTTATGTATAATATGTTCTATTAAAATATCTAATTTTCCATTCATAATTTCATCTAATCTATAAATTGTTAAATTAATTCGATGATCTGTTACTCTTTTTTGAATAAAATTATATGTTCTATTACGATCAGAACGATCTCCAGTTCCTAACAAATTTTTTCTTGTTAATGATACATTTTTATTTCTTTTAGCTATTTCTGCCGCATTAATTCTTGCTAATAATACTGATAAAGCTTTAGATTTATTTTTATGTTGAGATCTTTCATCTTGGCATTCTACAACAATTCCTGTAGGAATATGAGTAATACGAATAGCAGAGTCGGTTGTATTAACATGTTGTCCACCAGCTCCAGAAGAACGAAAAGTATCAATTTTTAAATCATTATTATTAATTTCTGGAATTTCAGATTTAGATAATTCTGGCATAACTGCTACAGTACATGTAGAAGTATGAATTCTTCCTTGAGATTCTGTTTCAGGTACTCTTTGTACTCTATGACCTCCTGATTCAAATCTTAATTTTCCATATACACCATTTCCAATTATTTTTAATATAATTTCTTTATATCCTCCATGATCACCGTAATGAACATTAATTATTTTAACTTTCCAACATTTAGATTCAGCATAACGAACATACATTCTATAAATATTTCCTACAAAAATAGCTGCCTCATTGCCTCCTGATCCTGCTCTAATTTCTAAAAAACAATTTTTATTGTTTTCATTATTATTTTTAGATAATAAATGAGTTTTAATTTCTTTTTCTATTTTTTGTTGTTTAATTTTAATATTTTTAATATCTTCTAATACTATAGAATATATTTCTTCATCAGATAATAATTCTTTATTATTAATTAATTCTAATTGTAATTTTTTCCATTCTATGAATGGTTTAATTATAATAGATAAATTAACATATTCTATTGAAAGAATACGTAAATTTTTTTGATCATTATATATTTTATAATTACTTAATTGTTTTTCAATATATATATAACGTTTATGTAATAAATTAAGTTGTTTAATAATAGAATGATTCATAAATTAAATTTTATTTACATTTTATTTAGAATATAATAAATAAATTAAATAATTAAATTATATTGATATAATAAATAAAAAATTTTTAAATAATTAAATTATATTAACAATAATATATCATATTATATATATGATATTTTTATATATCAAAAATATTTTAAAGAGTAATAAAATATAATTTTTAAAATTATTTTTAAAAAATTATTATAAGGAATATTTTATGTCTGATATGAAGTTATTTTCTGGAAATGCTATTCCAGAGTTAGCGAAAAAAATTGCAGATCATTTATATACTAATTTAGGAAAAGCATATGTAGGTAAATTTAGTGATGGAGAAATTTCTGTTCAAATAAATGAAAATGTTAGAGGAGATGATGTTTTTATAATTCAATCTACTTGTCATCCTACAAATGATAATTTAATTGAATTAATTATTATAGCTGATGCGTTAAGAAGAGCTTCTGCAGGAAGAATAACTGCAGTTATACCATATTTTGGATATTCAAGACAAGATCGTAGATTAAGATCTGCCAGAGTACCTATTACAGCAAAAGTTATAGCTGATTTTTTATCTGGTGTAGGAATAGATAGAGTTTTAACAGTAGATTTACATGCTGAACAAATTCAAGGATTTTTTGATATTCCTGTAGATAATGTTTTTAGTAGTTCTATTCTTATAGAAGATATGACAAAAATAATTTTACATAATCCAGTTATAGTATCTCCAGATATTGGAGGTGTAATACGTGCTAGAACAATAGCAACATCACTATTTAATGGTACTGATATGGCAATTATAGATAAAAGAAGATCTAAATCTAATATATCAGAAGTTATGCATATTATTGGAGATATCGTAAATAGAGATTGTATTTTAATAGATGATATCATTGATACAGGTGGAACTTTATGTCAAGCAGCAAAAGCATTAAAAAATAATGGTGCTAAACGTGTTTTTGCATATGCAACTCATCCAATTTTTTCTGGAAATGCTATAAATAACATTTCTAATTCTTTAATAGATGAGATTATCGTATGTGATACAATTCCATTATCAAATAAAATAAAAAAATTAAAAAACATAAGAAAATTAACTTTATCAGAAATGCTTGCAGAATCTATTCGTAGAATAAATAATGAAGAATCTATTTCTGTAATGTTTAAAAATTAATAAGGAAATATTATTTGAATATTATTAAGATGATTGTTGGTTTAGGAAATATTGGAAAAAATTTTATTGGATCACGTCATAATATAGGATCTGATTATATTTATTATCTTGCTAATTATTTTAAAATTAAATTACAAAAAATAAAAAAATTACATAGTTATATTGGTTTTATTTATTTATCAAATCAAAAATTAATTTTATTAATTCCTAATTCTTTTGTAAATAATTCTGGAAAATCAATATTACTTGCATCAAATTTTTATAAAATTATATTAAATAATATTTTAATTATTCATGATGAATTAGATTTTACACCAGGAAAAATAAAATTTAAATTTGGAGGAGGTAGTGGAGGACATAACGGATTAAATGATATAATAAAAAACTTTAATAACAAATTATTTTATAGATTAAGAATAGGTATTGGACATCCTATAAATAAATTAGAAATAAATAATTTTGTATTAGATAAACCTACAATAATTGAAAAAAAAATAATTAATCATTCTATGAAAAATATAATTAATGCTATTAAAATTTTTATAAATACAAATAATTATTATAAAGCTATGAATTATCTTCACTCTAAATAATAGGATTAAAAATGGAATTAAAATGTGGTATAATTGGATTACCTAATGTAGGAAAATCAACATTATTTAATGCATTAACTAATTCAAATGTTAATGCATCTAATTATCCTTTTTGTACAATAGAACCTAATATTAAAATTATTAATATTCCTGATAAAAAATTAGAAATATTATCTAAAATAGTACAATCAAAAAAAATTACTCCATCTACAATAAAATTTGTAGATATAGCTGGTTTAATTAAAGGAGCTTCTGAAGGACATGGATTAGGAAATAAATTTTTAGGTAATATAATAGAAATGAATGCTATTATTCATGTAGTACGTTTTTTTGATGATATAAATATATTAAAATTACATAATAATAATCCAATTGATGATATTAATATTATTAATAATGAAATTATTAAATTTGATATTAATTTATGTATAAAGAAAATAAAATATTTATCTATAAAAAATAATTTTCAAAAAAATTTTAAAAATATAAATTTATTAAATAAATGTTTAAATAAATTGAAAGAAAAAAAATTACTTAATACAATTAATTTTAATATAAAAGAATTAAATAGTCTTAATAAAATTAAATTATTAACTATTAAACCCATGATAATTATCGCTAATATAAATGAAAACAAATTATATAATAAATTATATTTAAATCAATTAAAATTAATATCTAAAAAATATAAGACTATAAAAATATGTGTAAAATTAACATCTATTAAATTTAATAAATTACAAAATTATTATTTAAATAAAATTATTATAGCTAGTTTTAATTTATTAAATTTAAATGTATTTTATACTGTTGGTAAAAAAGAAACAAAATCATGGAGTATTATTAAAGGAACTATAGCTATAGAAGCTGCAAAAAAAATTCATAGTGATATTAAAAGAGGTTTTATTAGAGCTAAAGTAATAAATTATAATGATTATATTTTTTATAAAAATGAAAATAAATTAAAATTAGCGGGAAAAATTAGGTTAGAAGGTAAAAATTATATTATTAATAATGGAGATATAATTCATTTTCTTTTTAAAGTTTAAGATATAGATTATTTATATATTTTCATATACAATTTATTTTATATTAATTTAAATTGATTTATTATGAATATTTATTCTTAATAAAAAAATAAATACATAAAGATGAATAATATGTAATTAGTACAATTATTACTTTAATTATATTATTTCACTAATATTATAAGTGAAATTTGAGAATTATAATATGAAAATTACAAAACCTACATTACAACTAATTACAAATAAAACTGTTTATATAGAAAATCCTACTATTATATATAATAAATTATGTAAACAAAAAAAATATACTTTGTTATTAGAATCAGTTGATATTGATAGTAAAAATCATTTACAAAGTTTATTAATTATTGATAGTGCATTAAGAATTAGTTCAGTTAAAAATACTGTGATTATTAAATCATTTTCTGAAAATGGTAATTTATTATTACAATTATTAGATAAATACTTACCTAAAAATATTACTAATATAAAAAAAATAAATAATCGTTTTTTAATTTTACCAAAAATAAATAAATTTGAAGATGAAGATACAAGATTAAAATCATTATCTGTATTTGATATATTAAGATATATATTAAAATTAGTTAATTTACCTAGTCAAAAAGAAAGAAAAGCTATGTTTTTAGGAGGATTATTTTCTTATGATTTAATATATAATTTTGAAAAATTACCAAAAAAAATAAAAACTCAAAATATATGTCCTGATTATTGTTTTTATTTATCTGAAATATTATTAATAATAGATCATAAAAAAAAAATATCAAATTTACAAGCAAGTATTTATATACCAAATAAAAAAGAATTTAAAAGATTAAATAATCGTGTTAAAGATATTAATAAACAAATTAAACAAACAATAATATTACCTATAAATAATATTAAAAAAAAAAATATTAAAAATATTTCTTATACATGTAATCAAAATGATTTCGAATATTGCAATATTATTAAAAAAATGAAATTTTATATTCAATCAGGAGAAATTTTTCAAGTAGTACCATCCAGAAAATTTTTTATATCATGTTATCATCCTTTATCTGCTTATGATATTTTAAAAACAATAAATCCTAGTCCATATATGTTTTTTATGCAAGATAAAGAATTTATTTTATTTGGTGCTTCTCCTGAAAGTTCATTAAAATATAATTCTATAAATAGACAAGTAGAATTATATCCAATTGCTGGTACTAGATCAAGAAAATATATTAATGATGTTATAAATTTAGATTTAGATAGTCGTATTGAATTAGAGATGAGAATAGATCAAAAAGAAATGGCAGAACATTTAATGTTAGTAGATTTAGCAAGAAATGATTTAGCTAAAATATGTATTCCTGGTAGTAGATATGTAGCAGATTTAACAAAAGTTGATCGCTATTATTATGTTATGCATTTAGTATCTAGAGTTATAGGTACTCTTAATAAAAATTTAGATGCTTTACATGCTTATCGTGCATGTATGAATATGGGTACTTTGACTGGAGCACCAAAAATACGTGCAATGCAATTGATAGCTTTAGTTGAAAAAGAACAAAGAGGTAGTTATGGAGGATCTATTGGTTATTTAACAGGACATGGAGATCTAGATACATGTATAATTATACGTTCTGCTTATATTCAAAATAATCAAGCAATTGTACAAGCTGGTGCCGGAATAGTATTAGATTCAGAACCACAGTCAGAAGCAAATGAAAGTTTTAATAAAGCTAGGGCAGTTTTAAAAGCTATAGCGCAAAGTAATAAGGAGTGATAATTTAATGTCTAATATATTTATTATAGATAATATTGATTCATTTACTTATAATTTAGTTGATCAAATACGTTCTTTAAATCATAAAGTCATTATTTACCGTAATAACATTCCAATTAATTTTTTATTAAAAAAATTAAGTAAAATAAAACATCCTATTTTATTATTATCTCCTGGACCAGGATTACCTAGTAAAGCTGGATTTATGCCTGATTTATTAAAAATTTTAATAGGAAAATTACCTATAATTGGAATATGTTTAGGATATCAAGCAATAATTGAATCTTATGGTGGATGTATTATAAAATCAAAAGAAATTTTTCATGGTAAATCTTCAAATATTATTCATGATAATAAAGATATGTTTTTTGGTATAAAAAATCCTATGAATGTAGCTCGTTATCATTCATTAATAGCTAGTGAAGTACCTAATATTTTAACAATTAATTCAAAATATAAAAATATTATTATGAGTTTTCGTTATAATTATCATAGAATATGTGGTTTTCAATTTCATCCTGAATCTATTCTTACTCCTGATGGAGATATTTTAATGAAAAAAACTATTCATTGGGCTTTATCTTAAAATAAACATTTTAAAGTAATAAAATGATTAATCTTATCTTAAATAAATTATATAATGCTAAAAATATTTCTAAAAATGAAAGTAATTATTTATTTTCAGCAATTATAAATAAAAAATTATATTATAGTCAATTAGTAGCTATATTAATAGCTATGAAAGTAAAGGGAGAAAATTCTGAAGAAATTGCTGGTGCAATAACTGCAATAATATCAAATCAAGTAAAGTATTTTCCTAAACCAAAATATATTATGTCTGATATTGTTGGTACAGGAGGAGATAATATGAATACTCTAAATATTTCAACAGGAAGTGCTTTTATTGCAGCTGCTTGTGGATTAAAAATAGTAAAACATGTTAACTATTGTATATCAAGTAAATCAGGGTCAGCTGATGTATTATCAGCTATAGGAATTCAATTAAATCAATCTAGTACAATTTCTCGTAAATTATTAGATAATTTTAATTTATGTTTTTTATTAGCAACTAAATATAATAATTTTTTTTTAAAATTTATGACTATAAGAAAAGAATTAAAAACAAGAACTATTTTAAATATATTAGGTCCTTTATTAAATCCTGCTAAACCTCAAATTATTTTAATTGGTGTATATAAAAAAAATTTATTACTACCTATTATTCATACTTTAAAAATATTAAAATATGAAAAAGCAGCTGTAGTTCATTGTAATGGAATGGATGAAATATCATTACATGATAATACTAATGTTTTTGAATTAAATAAAAATAAAATTTCTAATTATATATTAACGCCTAAAGATTTTGGATTAGATTATGTTTTAAAAAATGATTTAATTGGAGATGTCCCTGAAAAAAATGCTAAAGATTTAATCAATTTATTAAAAGGAAATTCTACAAATATTAGTTATAAAAACACTATAGCAGCAAATGTTGCTTTCTTATTAAAATTACATGGAAAAAAAAATTTAGTTCAAAATACTAAAATGGTTCTCAATATAATTGATAATGGTTTTGGTTATAAATATATTACTAATTTAATAAATAAAGGTTATATAAAAAAATAATTATGTATCAAAAAAATATTTTGGAAGATATAATAAAAGATAAAATTTCTTGGATTAAAAATAAAAAAAAATATATTCCTATAAAAAAAATTTTTCCATATATAAAAAAAACAAAATATGATTTTTATCATGCATTAAAAAGTAATAATAGTGTATTTATTTTAGAATGTAAAAAATATTCTCCATCTAAAGGATTAATTTGTAAAAATTATGATGTAAAATTTCTTGCACAAATTTATAAAAATTATTCATCTGTCATTTCAGTTCTTACAGACGAAAAATATTTTCAAGGAAGTTTCAATGATATTAATGTTGTTAGAAATATAGTATCACAACCAATATTATGTAAAGATTTTATTTTAGATTCATATCAAATATATTTTGCCAGATATCATTTAGCTGATGCTGTACTTTTAATATTATCCATTTTAAATGATAAAGAATATATTCAATTATCTACAATAGCACATGAATTAAATATGGGTATATTAACTGAAGTTAATAATGAAAAAGAACTTAAAAGAGCAATATATTTAGAAGCTAAAGTTATTGGAATTAATAATAGAAATTTAAATGATTTTTCAATAGATGTTAATAAAACATACAATTTATTAAAATCAAATTATATTCCTAAAAAAATTATATTAATTAGTGCATCAGGAATTAATAATAATCTTCAAATAAGAAAATTAGGTAAACTAGTTCATGGATTTTTAATAGGTTCGGCAATAACATCTAAAAAAAATATTTTATTTGCAGTTAAAAATTTAATTTTTGGAATAAATAAAATATGTGGTCTAAAAAAAATTGAAGATGCTAAAATAACTAATAATTCAGGTAGTATATTTGGAGGTTTAATTTTTGTAAATAATTCTATAAGAAATATTAATATTGAAATTGCAAAAAATATTGTTTTTACTATTAAACCATTATTATATGTAGGAATATTTTGTAATAGTACAATTGAAGAAATTGTTAAAATATCGAAAATATTATTATTATATGCTGTCCAATTACACGGTGAAGAAAATCAAGATTTTATTAATATTTTAAGAAATAAATTACCTAGTAAAATAAAAATTTGGAAAGTTATTAAAATACATAATAAAATTCCTATATATAAATATAAAAATGTAGATTTATATGTATTTGATAATTACTTATCTGGTAAAGGAATAAAATTTAACTGGAAATTATTAAAAGGACAAAATAATAAAAATATTTTATTAGCAGGAGGTTTAAATAAAAATAATATTGCAGAAGCAATAAAATTAAAATGTTATGGGTTAGATTTTAATTCAGGAGTAGAAAATATTTCTGGAATTAAAGATCATTTAAAGATTAAAGAAATTTTTCAAAAATTAAGTAAATATTAAATTTTAATTATTAATTTTTTAATATAAAGGAAATATTTAAATGATTACTTCATTACCTAGTTATTTTGGTAAATTTGGTGGAATGTTTGTACCTCAAATATTGGTACCTGCTTTATTAGAATTAGAACAAGTATTTATTCAATCTCAAAATGATCCAATATTTAAAAAAAAATATAATTTTTTATTAAAAAATTATGTTGGTCGTCCAACACCATTAACAATATGTAATAATTTAACTAAAAATACAAATTCTATTCTTTATTTAAAAAGAGAAGATCTTCTTCATAGTGGAGCACATAAAATTAATCAAGCATTAGGTCAAGCACTATTAGCAAAAAAAATGAATAAAAAAGAAATTATAGCAGAAACAGGTGCAGGACAACATGGAGTAGCCGCATCAATTGTATGTGCACTTTTAGAATTAAAATGTAAAGTTTTTATGGGAGAAAAAGATATAAAACGTCAAATATCTAATGTTTCAAGAATGAAATTATTAGGAACAGAAGTAATTCCAGTTAATCATAATAATGGTACATTAAAAGATGCATGTAATGAAGCAATTCGTTATTGGTCTAGTCATTATAGAGATTCACATTATATGATAGGAACTGCTGCTGGACCACATCCTTATCCTACTATTGTAAGTGAATTTCAAAGTATAATAGGAAAAGAAGTAAAAAAAGATATAATTTTAATGGAAAATAAATTACCTGATATATTAATAGCATGTGTAGGTGGTGGTTCAAATGCAATTGGATTATTTAAAAACTTTATAAAAGATAAATCTGTTCAATTAATTGGAATAGAACCAGGAGGTTTAGGAATTCATACAGGAAAACATGGTGCTGCTTTAAAACATGGAAATATAGGAATATATTTTGGTATGAAAACTGCTATTATGCAAACAAAGGATCATCAAATTGCAGAATCTTATTCAATTTCTGCAGGTTTAGATTTTCCTGCTGTAGGACCAGAACATGTATATTTAAATGATATAGGTAGAGCTAATTATTATTCTATTACAGATAAAGAAGCTATAGAAGCTTTTAAATTATTATGTTCTAAAGAAGGAATAATACCTGCTCTAGAATCTTCTCATGCATTAGCATATGCTTTAAAAATTATTAAAAATAATCCCATAAAAAAACAAATATTAGTAGTAAATTTATCTGGTAGAGGAGATAAAGATATTGCTACAGTGAATAATAATTAATTATAGGTTAATATATATTATATGAAAAAACGTTATAATAATATGTTTCAATATTTAAAAAAAAAAAAAGAAGCTGCATTAATACCTTTTATTACTATAGGTGATCCATCTATAAAAACATTTTTTAAAATAGTAGATACGCTTATTTATAATGGATCGGATGGATTAGAATTAGGAATACCATTTTCTGATCCGTTAGCTGATGGTCCTATAATTCAAAAAGCAAATAAAAGAGCTTTAAATTTAGGAATTAATATTATTAAATCTTTTAAATTAATTAGTATAATTAGAAATAAACATCCTAATATTCCTATTGGAATATTAATATATGTAAATATTATTTATTCTTATGGTATAGATAAATTTTATAGTCAATGTTATAAATCAGGAATTGATTCTGTTCTCATTGTAGATGTACCTATTGAAGAATTTATGCCTTTTTATAAAAAATCAATTCAAAATAAAATTTTACCTGTTCTAATTTGTCCACCAAATGCTAATAATTTTTTATTAAAAAAAATTTCATGTTTTAAATGTGCATATACTTATGTCTTATCAAGATCTGGAATTACTGGAATTAATCAAATAATAAATAATAAATTTAATATTTCTTATTTATTTTCTAAATTAATAGAATACAATGCAGCATTACCATTACAAGGATTCGGAATTTATACTACAAAACATATTAAAGATGCTATTAATAATGGTGCATATGGAGTTATCTTAGGATCATTTATAATTCAATTAATAGAAAATAATCAGCGTAATTCTATTATTTTATTAAAGAAATTAAAAGATATAATTATAAAATTTAAATCTGTAACAATATTTTAAAAAATAATAGTAATAATTTTTATATAAATAATTTTATTTTAATTATTATAGTAATTAAAATTATTAATTATCTTAATAAAAATTTATAAAAATATAAAAATCTATACTAGACAAAAGATAATTTTTAATGATATATAAAGATATATTTAAATAAACAATATTTTTATCATATTTTTATAAATTTTTATTATAAAATAATTATCGATTATTATGAAATTCCTTTCATTTAATATTAATGGTATTAGAGCACATATTCATCAACTTGAATCAATAATTAATTTATATAATCCTGATATTATTGGATTACAAGAGATTAAAGTTGAAAATATAAATTTTCCTAAAGAAAAATTAATAAAATTAGGTTATAATGTTTTTTTTTATGGTGAAAAAAAATATTATGGAGTAGCTTTATTAAGTAAATATATTCCATTAAAAATACAAAAAGGTTTTTTAAATGATCAATTTAATAATCAAAAAAGATTAATAATAATTGATATTCCTAGTTCTATTGGTATTATAAAAATAATAAATTGTTATTTTCCTCAAGGAAATAATTGTAACGATTTTATTAAATTTTCTTCTAAAATTAATTTTTTTAAAAATTTACAACAATTTCTTGAAGATTATGTAGATCCTAATAGTCCTGTTATATTAATGGGTGATATAAATGTTAGTATTTCTAATTTAGATATTGGTATAGGAGAAATTAATCGTAAAATATGGTTAAAAAGAGGTAAATGTTCTTTTTTACCTAAAGAAAGAGAATGTATTAATAAATTATTAAAATGGGGTTTATTTGATATTTGGAGAATAATGAATCCAAAAATAAATAATGTATTTTCCTGGTTTGACTATCGATCTAAAGGGTATTTAAATAATCGAGGTTTAAGAGTAGATGTAATTTTAATTAGTAAAATATTAATACAATATTATATTGATTCAAATATAGAATATTCTATTTATAAAATGATTAAACCTTCAGACCATATTCCAGTTTGGGTTAATTTTAAAATTTTTTAATTTAGTTTTATTTTAATATTAGGTGATAAATGACTATTTTATGGAATTTAATAAAATCTTTTTTTTGTTATACTTGGTTTACATTGAATTTTATTAAAAAATTAATATTAAATATAGTATTTTTATTATTAGTAGCAATAATTGGTTATTATATTTATAATAATTATTATAATCAAATAATAAATTTAAATAAACATAAAAAATATATATTAGAAATTAATGTTCAATCTTTAACAGATGAGATAATTAATCATAATAATATCCTTCTAAGATCAATTGATAAAATTTTTAATTTACCAGATCAAAATTCAACTTTTCAAATTGCACAAGCAATTCTTCGTGCAAAAAAAGATAAAAATATTGGTGCTATTGTATTAAATTTAAATGATTTTATGGTAGAAGATATAACTATAATAAACTATTTAGGTAAATATTTAAATGATTTTAAGTCTTCTGGTAAACTTATATATGCTATAGGAGATATGTATAATCAAAATCAGTATTATTTTGCTAGTTTTGCTAATAAAATAATTTTAGAACCACAAGGAGAATTGGATTTACATGGTTTATCTGTAGAAAATTTTTATTTTAAAAATTTATTAAAAAAATTAAAAGTACAAATAAATATATTTAAAATAGGAGATTTTAAATCAGCTATTGAGCCAATTATAAGAAATAATATGTCTTCAAGCACTAAAATAGTAGAAAAAAATTTAATTAATAATTTATGGAATTATTATTTAGAAACAGTTATAAGTAATCGTAAAATTAGTTTACAAAATTTATTTCCTAATCATAAAGATTTTATTCAAAAATTTAAAAATAGTAACGGAAATTTAGCATTATACGCATTAAATAATAAATTAGTAGATAAATTATCTACAAGATTTGATTTTAAATGTGAAATGATAAAAAAATTTGGATGGGATGAAAAATATCAAACATATAATCATATTGACATAAGTGAATATATTAGTCAAAATTTTAAAGAAAAAAATAAAAATAACATTGCAGTAATAAGTGTTAATGGAGTTTTAAATTATGGTGTCGAAAGTTCTAATATTGTAGAACAAATAAATCAAGTATATTTAGATCCTGATATTAAAGGTTTAATATTAAAAATTAATAGTCCTGGGGGTAGTATAACAGCTGCTGAACATATATATAATGCACTAATTTCTTTAAAAACAATTAATAAACCTATCGTAGTAGTAATGGGAGAATTAGCTGCATCTGGAGGATATTTTATTGCAACAGCAGGAAATT
The DNA here is from genome assembly GCF_012562965.1 of Enterobacteriaceae endosymbiont of Plateumaris rustica. Lineage (GTDB taxonomy): Bacteria > Pseudomonadota > Gammaproteobacteria > Enterobacterales > Enterobacteriaceae. The sequence goes on along the minus strand of NZ_CP046228.1, from coordinate 93,802 downwards.
ATATTATTAGTAATATAAATACTATTACAGGATCTATTGGTGTGTTTGCTGTTGTACCTACATTTAATAATACTTTAAAAATTTTAGGTATTAATAATGATGGAGTTAATATTGATAATAGCTTGGTAGGATCAAAATATAATGAATTACCTTTAAAAAGTAAAGAAATTTTAAAAGTAGCAGTGAAAGGAAGTTATGATAAATTTGTGTATGTAATTGCTAATGGAAGACATAAATCTATACAAGATGTAAAAAAATTAGCTAATGGTATGATATGGTTAGGACAAGATGCAAAAAAAAATGGATTAGTTGATTCTGTTGGTGATTTTGATTCTGCTATAAAAAAAATTTCTGAATTAACAAAGATAAAAAATGTTTCATTAGAATGGTTAGAAAGTGATATTAATTTATTTCCTCTTAAATTATTAGATTTTCTCCCTTTTGAAATAAAAAATTCTATTTTTTTTAAAAATATTTTTTCATATTTAGAAAATTATTCTATGCAAAAAAAATTATTAAAAAATAATTCATTATTATTAACACAAGAAGTAAATGATCCAAAAAATATATATGCTATATATAATTTAAATATTCATTAATAAAATGTTTAAAAAATAATATTTTAATAAGGAGAAAAATAATGTCTATTAGAATTGCTATTAATGGATTTGGAAGAATAGGTCGTGTTCTTTTCCGTGCTGCACAAAAAAATTCTACAATTAAAATTGTAGCTATTAATGATTTATTAGAAATAAATTATATGGCTTATATGCTAAAATATGATTCTACACATGGTAAATTTAATGGTAGTATTGAAGTAAAAAATCAATATTTAATTGTTAATGGTAATTATATTAATATTTTTTCTGAAAAAGATCCTTATAATTTAAAATGGAATGATTTAGATATAGATGTAGTTATAGAATCTACAGGAATGTTTTTAACTAAAGAATTAGCAAATAAACATATTATTGCAGGTGCTAAAAAAGTTATAATTACTGCACCACCTAAAGATAATAATATTCCTATGTATGTTAGAGGTGTTAATTTTGAAAAATATAATGGTGAAAATATTATATCTAATGCATCTTGTACGACTAATTGTTTAGCACCTTTAGCAAAAATTATTCATGATAATTTTATTATAAAGGAAGGATTAATGACAACAGTACATGCTGTAACTTCAACTCAAAAAACAGTAGATAGTCCTTCTTGTAAAGATTGGAGAGGTGGTAGAGGTGCATATCAAAATATTATTCCATCAACTACTGGAGCGGCTAAAGCTGTAGGATATGTTATACCTGAATTAAACGGTAAACTAACAGGTATATCTTTAAGAGTTCCTGTTGCTAATGTTTCTGTTGTTGATTTAACAGTTAAATTATTAAAAAAAACTACATTAAATAAAATATTTAATAAAATTAAGTTTGCTGCAAATAATGATATGAAAGGTGTTATTGGATATACAGAAGATGATGTAGTATCTAGTGATTTTAATGGAAATACATTAACTTCCATTTTTGATAAAAAAGCTAGTGTATTAATTAGTAGTACTTTTGTAAAATTAATTGCTTGGTATGATAATGAAACAGGATATTCTAATAAAATTTTAGATCTTATAATACATATTACAAAAAAATAGTTAAATATTCATATCTTTTAATAATATTTAGATTTTTGACTGATAAATATTTATTTAAATATTTATCAGTCAAAATATTCATATCAAGTATATAAAATAAATCTTGTTTCGGATATATTATTTAATATTTTTAAAATATAAATTATATATAAAATATTATTTATCATTTATGTTAATACATTAAATTATATTAAAATTAGTAATCCGAAATACAGGAGCAATATTCTTTGGATTTACAATCAATTTTTATTTTATTTATTATAGGATGTATATTAATCACATCTAGTATTTTACTTAGTTCAATCACTTCTAAAATAGGTATTTCTATTTTATTAGTATTTTTAGCAATAGGTATATTATCTGGATCAGATGGTATTGGTAGAATTTCATTTCACAGTTATGAAATAGCAAATATTATTAGTAATTTATCTTTAGCTGTAATTTTACTTGATGGAGGTATGAGAACAAAAATTTCTTCAATTAAAATTGCTTTAATTCCTGCATTATTTTTAGCAACTATTGGAATTTTAATAACCGCTATATTAACAGGAATAATGGCATCTTATTTATTTAAAATACATTTAATATATGGTTTTTTAATTGCTTCAATATTAGCATCTACTGATGCTGCAGCTATTTTTACATCTAGTAAAGGATTAAATGAAAGAGTTACTTCTACTCTTGAAATAGAATCTGGTAGTAATGATCCTATGGCTGTATTTTTAACAACATCAATTATTAAAATGATTAAAATTAAACAATTAAATTTTACACTTCATATATTATTATTACATTTAATTTATTTAATTGAACAATTTACATTAGGAATAATATTAGGTTTAATTGGAGCATTAATATTAAAAAAAATTATTAGTAAGATTATATTAGTTAGTGGATTATATTCTTTATTGATATTAAGTGTAGGTATACTTATTTTTTCTTTGACTAATTTATTAGATGGTAGTGGTATTTTAGCAATTTATTTATATGGTTTTTTTGTTGGTAATTATTGTAATATTTATAATCGTAATAATATCTTACAAATATTTGATGGTATTGCATGGTTAAGTCAAATAACTATGTTTTTAGTATTGGGATTACTGGTTAGTCCTAAATCTTTATTTCATATTGCATTACCATCATTAATCTTATCATTTTGGATGATTTTTTTAGTGAGACCATTATCTGTTTTTATAGTACTATCACCATTTAATAATTTTCATATACGTGAAAAATTTTTTATTAGTTGGATGGGATTAAGAGGTGCAGTTCCAATTATATTAGCATTATTTCCTATAATAGCACAAATAGAAAATGCTATGTTATTTTTTAATATAGCATTTTTTATTGTCTTAATTTCTTTAATTATTCAAGGAAGTTTTTTAAATTTTTTTGCACGTAAAACTAAAGTATTATTACCTTCTATTATTTTTCCTATTCACCGAACTAATTTAAATATAAATTCTAAAGATCAATGGGAACAATTTACTTATATATTAAATTCAAAAACATGGTGTATTGGAACATCATTACGTGATTTATATATGCCTAAAAAAACATTTATTACTGCATTATTTAGAAATGGTAGATTATTAAGACCAACTGGAAATACTATTTTACAAGAAAATGATATAATTTGCATTATGGGTCGTGAAAATAATTTAACAGATTTAGGAAAATTGTTTAGTCAAACAGTTTCATTAATACTTAATCAAAAATTTTTTGGAGATTTTATTCTTGATGCTGAAGCTAAATTATATGATATAGCTAAAATTTACGGTTTAAAATTAAATAAGCATATTAATGTTCAACAATCTATAAGAAAATTGTTAATTTCTTTAATGAAAAGCAATACTTTAGTAGTTGGAGATAATATAAAATGGAATAATATTTTATGGACTATAGCAGAAAAAGAAAATAGTAAAATTACTAGAATAGGTATTAGTTCTATAAAAAATAAAAAATAGTATTTTATATATATATCAAACTTTTTAAATAAATTATCTGCAATAAAATTAATTTTAATCAAAATTATATATACAATTATTTTAAATTTTAATTTATATTAGTAATATTCTTTAATTCCTTGTCTTCCTCCTAAAAGATGTATATGTAAATAAAATATTTCTTGACAACCATGTCTATTACAATTAATAACTATTCTATAACCATTTTTATCTATACATTTTTTTTTTGCTATTTTTGAAGCTACTAGTAACATTCTACCTAAAGTTAATTCATGTGTTTTATTTATGTCATTTAAAGTAGCTATAAAATTATTTGGTATAATTAAAATATGTACTGGACTTTTTGGATAAAGATCATGAAATGCAGTTACTAAATTATCTTGATATAAAATTTTTGTTGAAGTTTTGTGTAATATTATTTTTTCAAAAATATTATTATTTTTCATTTTTTTATATTAATTATAAATTAATTAGATGAATATTTATTTTCTATGAAAATATCCATTTTTGTTTTTAAATTATCAGATTTAGTTCCAAAAACAGCTTGTACACCGTTACCAGATATAATAACACCCATTGCTCCTAAATCTATTAATTTTTTTCGATTAACTTTATTAATGTTTATAACACTTACACGTAATCTGGTAATACAAGCATCTAAATTTAAAATATTTTTTTTACCACCAAAAGCATTCACTAATTGTTCAATATACCCTATTTTTTCTTTTATTATATTATTATTAATATTTGATGAAATATTTAATATTTCTCTACCTGGAGTTCTTAAATTCCATTTAATTATTAAAAATCTGAAGATAGAATAATATATTATAGCATAAAAGCTTCCTATTATTGGAAATAACCATATTTTACTACCATGTCCACTTAATATGATAAAATCAATTAAACCATGAGAAAAACTTGTTCCATTTCTCATACCTAAAAAAATACAAATAGGAAAAGATAATCCAGCTAAAATTATATGTATGACATATAAAATTGGTTCTATATACATAAAAGAAAATTCTATTGGTTCTGTAATTCCTGTAAAAAAAGAAGTTAATGCAGCAGATAACATTAAACTACCTATTTTATTTTTATTTTCTTTTTTAGATGTATGCCATATTGCAATTGCAGCTGCTGGTAATCCATACATTTTAAATAAAAAACCACCTGCTAATTTACCTGCAGTTGGATCTCCTGATATATATCTAGCAATATCTCCGTGATATATTTGTTTTGTTATATTATTAGTAAATGATCCAATTTCCATTTGAAATGGAACATTCCAAATATGATGTAACCCAAAAGGTAATAAAGTTCTTTCTATAATTCCATATATTCCAAAAGCAAGTATTGGATTTTGATAGGCTGCCCAATGTGAAAAACATTGAATAATTTTACCTAAAGGTAACCATATAAAAGATAATAAAACTCCAACAAAAATTGATGTTAAACCAGAAATAATAGGAACAAAACGTTTTCCAGAAAAAAAACCAAGATATTCTACTAATTCAATTTTATGAAATTTATTAAACATGTATGCTGCTATAGATCCTGATATAATTCCACCTAATACTCCAGTATCCATAAGATGTTTTTTTAATATTATATCATATGGTATATTATGTAATAATAGTGGAATAATTACTTCTACAGTTTTAGTTAAAATACCATATGAAATAACAGATGCTAATGCAGATACACCATTATTTTTTGTAAAACCTAAAGCAATTCCTATAGCAAAAATTAATGGCATATTAGAAAAAACAGATCCTCCTGTTTTTTCCATAATATTAGAAATAACTTTTGGTAACCAGTAAAAATTAGCAGATCCAATACCTAATAATATGCCAGCAATAGGTAATACTGAAACTGGTAACATTAAAGATTTACCCACTTTTTGTAAGTTAGCAAACGTATTATTAAACATTATAAAATCCTGATTTTTATTTATTTTTATAAATATATTAAAAAAAATTAATTATTATTTATAATAATTAATTTTTTTTCTAATGATAACAAAAATCTAACTAAAATCAATTTTTGATTAATATTATTAATATTAATTAAACAATTACGATAATATAATAAATCATCTATAATTAAAAATATATTATTTAATTTGATTAAATTTGATATTATTGAAATTAAGTTATATTGATCTACATTATAAAAAAAGTTTTTATTAATTTTTAATTGATATTTTATTACATCTATTAATATTAAATATAACCAATTTAAATATAATAAAATATTTTTATTATTTAATATTTTTAATAAATATAATATATCATATTTTATTGCTGAAATAAAAATTTCATATAAATTTTTTCTTTCTAACCATAAGGAATTATTTAGTATTTTATATGCATTAATCGGAGAGTAATTACATATACGTAATGCAGCTAATATTGTTTTTTTTTCATAAAAATTATTTAATTTTTTTTTTAACCAATATAATCCATCATTTTCAGATGGAGGATGAATATACCATATTTGACAACGACTATATATTGTAGGTAATAAATCATTTTTATGATAACACTGCATAAAAAACCAAGTATTTTTAGGAGGTTCTTCAAGAATTTTTAAAATTGCATTACTAGATGAATTATTTAATTGTTTGGCATATGGTAACCATATTATTTTACCTTGACTATAATAAGAATTATTAGAAATATTATTAATAATATTTCTAATAGTATCTATATTTATAGATATATTATCATAGTTTTTTTTTATAATATATAAATCAGGATGATTACCTGATTTTATTAAAATACAACTTGTACATTTTTCACAACTGTTTAAATGATTTTTATTTATACATAAAATCCATTTAATTAATGCATAAATTAAATCTATTGTACCTATACCATTTATTGAACAAAAAATAAAAGCATGATAACTTCTATTTTTTAGAAATTGGTATAATATTGTTTTATAGTAATTATGTAACCAAGGATAACATAATGATATTATTTTGTAATGTGACATTATTATTTATAATTCCTAATTTTTCGTAATTTTTTATTTGCAAAAATTTAGTTTTAATTATATTTTTTTTAAAATTAATGATGCGTTCGTTCCTCCAAAACCAAAAGAATTACATAATACATATTTCATGTTATATACATCACGTGCAATGTTAGGAACAAAATCTAAATCGAAATCTTTATCAGCATTATTTAAATTAATAGTAGGAGGAACTATTTGATCTCTTAAAGATAAAATTGAATAAATAGATTCTACAGCACCAGAAGCACCTAATAAATGACCAGTTACTGATTTAGTAGAACTTACAAATAAATTTAAACTATTTTTAAAAATATATTTAATAGCATGAACTTCTGCAATATCACCTAATATAGTTGATGTTCCATGAGCATTAATATATTTAATTTGACTATAATCAATTTTTGCATCTTTTAATGCATTAAACATAGCTAAAATAGCCCCTTCACCATATTTAGATGGTGAAGTAATATGATAAGCATCATTACTCATACCAAATCCTACTATTTCAGCATAAATATTTGCATTGCGTTTTTTAGCATGATTATATTCTTCTAAAACTAATATTCCAGCTCCATCACTTAAAACAAATCCATCCCTATCTTTATCCCAAGGACGACTAGCTGCTTTAGGATTATTATTTCTTTTGGATAATCCTCTTGTTGCACAAAATCCACCTAAACCTAAAGGAGTTATTGCTTTTTCTGAACCACCTGCTAACATTACATCAGCATCATTATAAGCTATTATTCGTGATGCTATTCCAATATTTTGCATAGCAGAACTACAAGCACTACTTATAGATATAGTAGGTCCTTTAAAACCATAATCAATAGTAATATTTCCTGTTATCATATTAATCATTGTAGAAGGAATAAAAAAAGGAGTTATTTTATTTGGACCTTTATTATATAATAAATAATAATTTTTTTCCATTAAACCCATACCTCCCATTCCAGAACCTATTGCAGCACCAAATCTATGAGCATTTTTTTCATTGACAATTATTCCAGAATCTTGTATTGCTTGTTTAGAAGCAACTATTCCATATTGGATAAATAAGTCCATATTACGTATTTTTTTACTTAAAATAAAATTTTTATAAGAAAAATTTTTTATTAATCCTGCAAATTTAGTAGTATATTGATTTGTATCAAAATCACTAATTAAATCAATACCACTATTTCCATTAATAACATTATTCCAACTAGTTTTTAGTGTATTTCCAGTGGGTGTAATAAGACCCATTCCAGTAACAACAACTCTACGTTTTAACATATTTTTATTATAAAATTATTTTTTATTAAATTATATCAAAGGATGAATTTAATATTTTAATTCATCCTTTTGATGATTATTTAATTTTTAAAATTATTAAAATAATTTATTGCTTCTTGAACAGTAGTAATTTTTTCAGCATTTTCATCTGAAATTTCAGTATCAAACTCTTCTTCTAGAGCCATGACTAGCTCAACAGTATCAAGGGAATCTGCTCCTAAATCTTTTGTAAAAACATCAGTATTAACAATATTTTCTTGTTTAATACCGAGTTGTTCACTAATAATTTTCTTAATACGTTTTTCTGTGGAACTACTCATACTATTAAATTTCCTATAAAACTAATTTATGCGATGATTCGCTATTTATTTAACTTTGAAAAAATTAATTACTTATTAATATTTTTATTAAAAATAAAATTTTAATTTTAAAAAAATTTAATATTAATTTATATAATAAATATTATTTTAAGACATATACAAACCACCATTAACATGTATTGTTTCACCTGTAATATAAGATGCTTTATCAGAAGCTAAAAATGCTACAACATCAGCTATTTCTTGTGGTTTACCAAAACGTTTAAAAGGTATTTTTGATAAAATATTATTTTTTATATGTTTTGAAATTTTAAAAGTCATATCAGTTTCAATAAATCCAGGTGATACAATATTAACAGTAATTCCTTTATGTGCTACTTCTAAAGCTAAAGATTTACTAAATCCCATTAAACCTGATTTTGATGTTGCATAATTAACTTGTCCTATATTACCTATAGAACCTATCACAGAACCTATAGTAATAATACGTCCAAATGATTTTTTTAACATATAACGTATAACTTCTTTTGATAATTTAAAAACAGAAGTTAAATTAGTCATTAAAACATTATTCCATTCATATTCCTTCATATTTATAAGAAGATTATCAGAAATAATAGCAGCATTATTTACTAATATATCTATATTTCCAAATTTATAACGAATATTTTTTAAAAATTTTTTAATAGATGAAGAATTACTTATTAAATTTAATACTAAACCAATACCTTTTTTATCTAAATATTTATTAATAATTTTTACACCATGAATACTTGTAGATGTTCCAATTACATTAGCTCCATAATATGCTAAAGTATTAGAAATGTAATATCCTATACCTCTACTAGCACCTGTAACTAAAGCTAATTTTCCTTTTAAATTCATATTATTCTCATATAATTATATTTTTTTAATGCAATAGATAATGTTTTAGAATTATTTATTGAAATAACATCTAAATTATTAAAAATTTTTTTAGTCATTTTTGCAAGTATATTTTTTGGTCCAAATTCTAATAAATTATTTATATTTTTATTAGATATATATTTTATACATTCAATCCAATTTATTGGATTATATAGTTGATGTATTAAATTATATTTAATTTTTTTTAGAGATGTTTCACATTTTATATTAAGAGTATTCACAATAGGAATTTTAGGATAATTGAACGTAATATTATTTAAAAAATTTTTAAATTTTTTTACTATTGGTTTCATTAATAAACAATGTGAAGGTATATTAATTTTTAATGGTATGCTATAAGCACCTAATGATTTACATATATTAACAACTCTTAATATAGCATTTTTGTTACCACTAATTATTACTTGATTATATGTATTATAACTAGATATATTAACTATATTATTTTTTGATTCTTGTTTACAAATTTTTTGAATTAAAATCTTATCTAATCCTAAAATTGCTTGCATAAAATACCCATCAATATTATTTTCTTTTAAAGAAAAAGATATTTCTTGCATTAATTTACCTCTATAATGAACTAATCGAATAGCATCATGAAAACTAATAACTTTACTACATAACATAGCTGTATATTCACCTAAACTGTGACCAGCCATAATATTAGGAATTATATTATTTTTTTGTATCCATAATTTATATATTGCAAAAGATGATATTAATATAGCAGGTTGAGTATAATAAGTTATATTTAGTTTTTTTAAAGGACCTTTTTGGATTAAATTCCATAAATCATATTCTAAAATATTAGATGCTTTTTGAAAAATTTTTTGAATGATTGTATGGTTATAATACAAATCTAATAACATTCCAACAAATTGACATCCCTGACCAGGAAAAATAGCTGCTATTTTTTTTTTTTATATTGAATATATGTATTACTATTGATTGTCAAATCAACACTCCTTTAATAATTATGTTAAAAATAAAATTATTAATTTAATATTTTTTTACCTTTATAAAAACCATTCGATGTCATATTATGGTATAAATGTTTTTTTCCTGATTTTTTATCAAATAATAAAATTTTATTTTCAGATAATGAGTTATGAGAACGACGCATACCTCTTTTAGATCTAGATTTTTTACTTTTTTGTACAGCCATATACTATTCCTTTATTTTTTATATATAGATAATATATAAATTATATATTTAAATATTATGATATTCAATAAAAAATACTTGTACAATTAATAATTTAATTTTAATAAACAATTATTTAATTCATTATTTAATGGAGCATAAATACAAATTTTTTTATTTGTTATTGGATGCATAAATTTTATTTTTTGTGCATGTAAAAATAATCTATTTAAACCTATTTTTTTTTTTAAATTTAAATTAAAATTAATATCTCCATAACGTTGATCATAAGCAATAGGATGACCGATATGAGACATATGTACTCTAATTTGATGAGTACGTCCTGTTAAAGGTGTTATGTTTAATAACATCATAAATTTGTAATATTTTATAATTTTAAATTTTGTTTCTGAATATTTACCTAATGTACTATGTGTTATTACTTTAATTTTATTATTATTGTTTTTTTTTAATAAAAAACTTTTTATAAAACCGTAATTATTTTTAGTATAATTTCCTTTAACTAAAGCTATATAATTTTTTAAAATATTATTTTCGCGGAATTGTTTATGTAATATTTTTAATATTGATCTTTTTTTTGCGATTAATAATATACCAGAAGTTTCTTTATCTATTCTATGTACTAATTCTAAAAATTTAATTTTTGTAAATATAATACGAAAATTTTCAATAATACCAAAATTTATACCACTACCTCCATGAACAGCAATTCCTGAAGGTTTATTTATTGCAAAAATATATTTATCTTCAAACAAAATCATTTTTTTAAAAAAATCAATTTTCTTTTTATTAAGTAATATTTTATTTTTTTGAATATTTTTTATATATATTAAAGGAAATTGTAGTATATCTTGTGATTTTATTTTAAAATTTGGTTTTACTTTTTTTTTATTAACTCTTATTTTTCCTTGTCTTAAAATTCTATAAATAAAACTTTTAGGAATATTTTTAAATTTTGTAATTAAAAAATTATCAACTCTTTGTAAATCTATATAATTAGGTATTATTAATTGATTATTTATTTTTTTATACATAAAATTTTGAAAATCCATATAAATAATAATAACTATTTATTAATAAAAATAATTATTTGAATAGTATATTTTTATGTTAGAATGAATAATTAAGATTATTTATTATATTTTTACTATTTAATAAATAAAACATACAAAAAAACCATTTTATTAAGAATAACATATAAAAATAATATTTAATATTTTTTTATTAAAAATATTAATAAATTATTTTAGTAATCCTTTTCTAAAATAAATACTATATTTTATATAATTAAATAATTTTAATAAAATGATAAATTTTATATAAAAATAATGAGTAAGTTATAATGAAAAGAATGTTAATAAATGCCACTCAACACGAGGAATTGCGTATAGCTATAATTGATGGACAAAAATTATATAATTTAGATATATCTAATAATAATTATAAACAAAAAAAATCTAATATATATAAAGGAAAAATTTCTCATATTGAACAAAGTTTAGAAGCTGTTTTTGTAGATTATGGTACTAGTAAACATGGATTTTTACCTTTTAAAGAAATTGCTAATGAATATATTACTAATAATTTAAATAAAATTATTTTAAAAAAAAAAAATATTAAAAAATATTTATATGAAGGAAAAGAATTAATCGTACAAATTAATAAAGAAGAAAGAGGAAATAAGGGAGCATCATTAACTACATTTATAAGTTTAGCAGGAACATATTTAGTTTTAATGCCTAATAATCCTAAAGTAGGAGGAATTTCAAAAAGAATTGAAGGTGAGAAAAGAAATGAATTAAAAAAAATTTTATTATCATTAAAATTACCTAAAGATATGGGTTTAATAATACGTACTGCAGGATTAGGTAAAAATAATCAAGAATTAGAATATGATTTACAATTTAGATTAAAGCATTGGAAATTAATTAATAAAATAGCTAATAGTAAGCCAGCACCATTTTTAATACATCAAGAAAGTAATGTAATTATGAGATCATTTAGAGATTATCTTTGTACAGATATTAATGAAATTCTTATAGACAATCCAGAAATATTAAAATTAGCTAAAAAATATATTAATTTATTAGGAAGATCTGATTTTAATCATAAAATCAAACTATATTCTGGTAAAATACCATTATTTAGTTATTATAAAATAGAATCACAAATAGAAACTATATTCCAAAGAAAAGTAAATTTATTTTCTGGTGGATCAATAGTTATTGATACAACTGAAGCACTTACATCAGTTGATGTAAATTCTGCTAAAGCAACTAAAGGAATAAATATTGAAGAAACAGCTTTTAATATTAATTTAGAAGCAACTGATGAAATTGCAAGACAATTAAGATTACGTGATATAGGTGGTTTAATTGTTATTGATTTTATTGATATGTCTTCTTTAGAACACCAAAGAGCTGTTGAACAACGTTTAAGAAATAAAGTAAATCAAGATAAAGCTAAAATACAAATGAATCATATATCAAAATTTGGATTATTAGAAATGTCTCGTCAAAGGATTAATTCATCTTTAAGAGAATTAAATCACTTTATTTGTCCTAGATGTATAGGAAATGGAACTATAAGAAATAATAAATCATTATCTTTATCAATTTTAAGATTAATTGAAGAGGAAGCATTAAAAGATAATACTAAAGAAATATATGTAATAGTTCCTGTAAAAATAGCTTCATATTTATTAAATCAAAAAAGAAAATTTATTAATACTATTGAAAATAGAAAAAATGGTATACGAACTTTTATTATTCCAAATGATCAAATAAATACTCCTAATTATTCTATTTTACGTATTTGTCATGGAGAAGATAAGAAAAATATTAATAATTCTATAATAAAAATTTATAATTTAAATTATAAATTTTACCATAATAAATATTTATATTCATTCTTCAAAAAATATTTAATTCAAAATAAAGAATTAACAATTAAAAATCAAAATAAAATTATTAAAAAGAATAAAAATTTTGTTTTTTTTTCAAAAATTAATAATATTATAAAAAAAAATTTTAATCATAAATTTAATAATATTAAATTAAATCTTATTAAAAAAATAATTTATTTTATACAAAAAATTATTTTCAAAAGATTGAAGTTTTTTTTAATAAAATTTATTTAAATTATAAGTTTTATTTATTAATCTTTTTATCAAATAAAAAATAAATTTAAAAAAATTTTAATTATTTAAAAAAATTAATTTTATAATATTTTTTTCTAAAAATTGTTTTATTTTTAATAAAATTTTTAATTTTTTTATTTAAAAATATTAAAATATAAAATTATTTTTAGTAATATTAATTTATGAATTTTTTAAAAGTTGATTCTAGTAATTTATTTTATTATCATCTAGAATCAACTATAAATATTTTATTAAAGTATTGTTAAAATTTTATTAATTGTTTCTTTTGCATCTCCAAATAACATATAACTATTATTTTTATAAAATAAAGGATTTGTAATACCAGAATATCCATAATTCATACTTCTTTTAAAAATAATAATATTTTTTGCTTTCCATGCTTCTAATATAGGCATACCTGAAATTGGACTATTTTTATCTTCTTGAGCAGATGGATTAACAGTATCATTAGCTCCTATAACTAAAACAGTATCAGTATTAAAAAAATCTTTATTAATTTCATCCATTTCTAATATTATTTCATAAGGAATATTTGCTTCAGCTAATAAAACATTCATATGTCCTGGTAATCTTCCTGCTACTGGATGAATAGCAAATCTTACTTTAATATTATAAAAATTTAATTTTTTTACCATTTCTGAAATAGAATGTTGAGCTTGTGCTACAGCCATTCCATATCCAGGAATTATGATAACATTACTTGATTCTTTTAAAATTTCTACTGTTTCCTTTATAGAAATTTTTTTATATTGTTTTTCAATATCATTTTCAATAATATTATTACTTTTTTTACTTTCTAATCCTCCAAATATTACATTAAGAAATGATCTATTCATACCCTTACACATTAAATATGATAATATTGCTCCGGAAGAACCAACTAATGCTCCAGTAATAATAAGTAAATCATTATTTAACATAAATCCAGAAGCTGCAGCAGCCCAACCTGAATATGAATTCAGCATTGAAATTACTACAGGCATATCAGCACCACCTATACTAATTATTAAATATAAACCAAATATTAATGAAATATGTATCATAAATATTAATGATAAAATTTGTACAAAAATATATTTTGTTTGTACAAATATTAACATTAATAAAATAGAAATAAATAATGTAATAATATTTATTAATTTTTTAAATTTAAAATTATAAGCTTTTGGTGTAATTATTCCTGATAATTTACCAAATGCAATAATAGATCCTATAAAAGTAATAGAACCTATAAAAATACTAATAAATATTTCTATTAATTTTATACAATCATGTATTTTATTTACATTATAATAGATTGCTAAATAACTATTTAATCCTACAAAAATTGCAGTTAAACCTACAAAACTATGTAATATAGCAATTAATTGAGGCATTTTTGTCATATCTATTTTTTTAGATATATTTATACCAATAATACCTCCTAAGATAATCGCTATTAATATATAACTAATATTATTAAATTGTGATTGTAAAATAGTAGTTATTACTGCAATAATCATACCACTTATAGCAAAAAAAATACCTTTTTGAGAGGTTTCTTTTTGAGAAAGACTTGCAAGACTAAATATAAATAATATTGAAGATATAGTATATATAACTATTGCTAGTCCATCAAACATCTATTAATACCTCTTAATTTTTATTAAACATTTTTAACATACGTTGAGTTATAGTTAATCCACCAAAAATATTTATACTAGATACTAATATTCCCAAAAATGATAACGAAGTTATTAATATATTATTATTATTAATTTGAGATATAGCACCTATAATAATAATACCTGAAATTGCATTAGTTACTGACATTAAAGGAGTATGTAATTTATGACTAACATTCCATACAACATAGTAACCTATTATACAAGATAATAAAAATATTATAAAATGAGGTATTGTTTGTTTAGGAATAAATTTTATAATATAAATAAAAAATAAACTTAAAATTATAAAAAAATATTGTTTTATATATTTTAAAAAAACATTTTCTTTTTTATTTTTTATATTTTTATCTTTTTTAAAATTATATGAATTTTTTAAACTTTGTTCAAATTTTTTTTCTTTAGGTAAAGGTGCAGGCCAAATAATTTTTTTATCATAAGTAACTGTCATATTACGTATAATTTCATCTTTGAAATCAATATTTAATTTTTTACCATTTTTAGATAATAATTTTATTAAATTTATAATATTATTACTATATAATTGAGAAGCTTGTATAGGCATTTTATTAAGTAAGTTAATATAACCTATTATCTTTATATTATTTGAAGTTATAACAATTTTATTTTTTTGAGTTAATATACAATTACCACCATTATCAGCTGCTAAATCAAAAATTATACTTCCAGGTTTCATATTTTGAATCATTTCTTTATTAATTAAAATAGGAGCTTTTTTACCTGGTATTAATGCAGTAGTAATAATAATATCTGTTTCTTTTATATAATTTGATAAAAGTTTAATTTCTGAGTTTATTTGGTTTAAATGAGAAGATTTGTAATAATCTATATTATTAGATTCTTTTTTAAATTGAAGAAACATAGCACCCATACTATTAATTTGTTCTTTTACTTCTTTTCTAGTATCAAAAGCTTTAACTGTTGCTCCTAAACTTCTTGCCGTTGCAATAGCAGATAATCCAGCAACTCCAGCACCTATTACTATTATTTTTGCTGATGGATTTTTACCTGCAGCTGTAATTTGTCCATTAAGTGATCTACCAAATAAATAAGCTGATTCTATAATACTTCTATATCCAATTAAATTACTCATAGAACTTAAAGCATCTACAGATTGTGCTCTAGAAATTCTAGGTACTGAATCCATAGATATAGTTGTAATATTTTTAATTGCTAATTTTTCTAATAAAAGAGAATTTTTTGCAGGAAAAATAAAACTAATTAATATACTATTATTTTTTAATAATTTAATTTCTTCTGTATCAGGAGGATTAATTTTTATTATAATATCAGTATTCCAAACTTCATTATTATTAACAATTTTTGCACCTATATTAATATAATCTTTATCTTGAAAATAAGCATTTTTTCCTGCACATTTTTCAATAAAAATAGTAAATCCTAATTTTATTAATTTTTTAGCTGATATAGGAGTAATAGCTACTCTTGTTTCATTTAATAATTTTTCTTTTGGTATGCCAATTATCATTATTAATTCCTTATTTTATATAAAATTTAATTTATAAATTTATTTTATTCATTATATGAAAAAATTTTTTTAAATATAAAAATTATCATTTATTAAAAATATTATCAAATTTATATTTAAATAAATTATTTTAATAAAATTAAAAGTTTTTATTAATACCTATAATATTAAATCCTCCATCTACATTAATTATTTCTCCAGTAATACCACATGATAAATCAGAACATAAAAATACAGCAACATTACCAATATCATTTATTGTAATCTTATATGATAGTGGAGTCATTTTATTATAATATTTTATTATATTATTAAAATCATTAATTCCTGATGAAGCTAAAGTTTTTATAGGAGAAGAAGATATTCCATTAATTCTGATATTTTCTTTACCAATGTCATATGCTATATAACGAATATTAGCTTCTAATGATGCTTTTGCTAATCCCATTACATTATAATTAGATATTACTCTATTAGAACCTAAATATGATAAAGAAACTATTGAAGATTTAGGATATAACATATTTTTACATTCTTTAACCATAGCTGTTAAACTATATGAACTAATATTATGAGCTATTTGAAATCCTTTCCTTGATGTATTTTTAATAAAACTTCCTGTTAATTCATTTTTTGGAGCAAAAGCAATAGAATGTATAAACCCATTAAATTTTTTCCAAAATTTAGATATTTTAATAAATAAAGATTTTATATCATTATCTTTAGATACATCACATTTAATTATTGGATAATTTGTCATATTTTTTACTAATTTTTCTATTTTTTCTTTATTTTTTTTTTTTTGATATGTAAAAATTAACTCTGCCTTATTATTATACATAGCTTTAGCTATTCCATATGCTATAGAAAATTGGTTTATTATACCTGTAATTAGTATTTTTTTTCCTAATAATAATTTCATAAAAAATTATACCTTTTTAAATTAAAAATATTTTATATGTAAAAAATAAATAAAAATAAAATATTTTAAAAAAATATTTTAAAAAATTCGACATTTCTCACTTTTTTGATTTGTTTCACTAGACAAATGAATTATTAATTGATGTACTTTGATTGACACACTTCAGTGTCTATTTTTATTTAAAGGTAACAATTGATGTCCAAGATTAAAGGTAACGTTAAGTGGTTTAATGAATCTAAAGGTTTTGGTTTCATTACTCCTGAAGATGGTAGTAAAGATGTTTTTGTACATTTTTCTGCTATTCAAAGCAATGGATTTAAAACATTAACTGAAGGTCAAAAAGTAGAATTCGAAATCACTAACGGAGCCAAAGGTCCTTCTGCTGCTAATGTAATTGCTATTTAAATTATATTATTAGTATTTTAGAAAGTTTTATATATCCTGTTGCCTCTGAGAGTTTAAATTTTTGATTTTTAATATTTATTAACAAAACAAAATATATCAGAAATTTTTTTAATAATGAAAATTTTGTTTTAAAAAATGTTATAAAAAGATTTTAAATTATTCAGAGGCATAAAATATTTTAACAAAAATAATCTTGAGCATTATAAGAAGAACGTACAAAAGGACCACATACTACTGTTTTAAACCCCATATTAATAGCTTTTTTTCTTATTTCATTAAATTCTAATGTACTAATATATTTTTTAACAGCAATATGTTTTTTAGTTGGTTGTAAATATTGTCCTATTGTAATAATATCAACTCCATTAAATTTTAAATCATGTAAAGTATTAAATAACTCTTCATTAGTTTCTCCAAAACCTAACATTAATCCTGATTTTGTTATAATGTTAGGAAAATTTTTTTTAAATTGATTTAATAATATTAATGATTTTTGATAATTTCCAGAAGGTCTTATTATTTTAAATAAGCGTTCTACAGTCTCTATATTATGATTAAAAACATCAGGAAGTGTTTTTTTAATAATTTTTAAAGCTTTGTGAATACAATTTTTAAAATCAGGAACTAAAATTTCTATTTTAATATTAGGATTTTTTTTACGTATTAATTTTATACATGTAGAAAATTGTTTAGCTCCTCCATCATGTAAATCATCTCTATTTACAGAAGTAATCACTACATACTTTAATTTCATTTTATAAATAGTATTAGCTAAATTTAATGCTTCATTATTATCAATAATTAATGGTCTCCCATTAATAACATTACAATATAGACAATTTCTAGTACATATATTTCCTAAAATTATAAAAGTTACTTGTTTTTTGCTAAAACATTCTATGATATTAGGACAAGATGCTTCTTCACAAACAGAATGTAATTTATTTTTTTTAATAATAGATTTAATTTTTTTAACTTTATTAATATCTTTTTCAGAAAATTTAATTTTTATCCAATCAGGTTTTTTTAAAAAAGGATGTTTCATATTATTTATTAATTATTTATAAATAGAATTTAAATTTTAAATATGAAATTAATTATATTTTACTATTTTTTTTTAATAATTTCATAAATTCATTAATTATCAAATTTTTTATTATTGATATTTTAACACTAGGAATTAAATCTTTTATTTGAATCATTTTTAATTGACTTAAACCACATGGATTAATATAAGAAAAAGGTAATAAATCCATATCGACATTTATAGCAATACCATGTAATGAATATCCTCTAGATATTTTTAATCCTATTGACGCGATTTTTTTATTATAAACATATACACCAGGATTATAATTATATAATAATTTATCTGCTTTTATTCCTATGTAAAATAAAATATTTATTATAGTCTTTTCTAAAATTAATACTAAGGAACGTATATTAATATTACGTTTTTTTAAATTAATTAATACATACATTAATTGTTGTCCAGGTGCATGATATGTAATTTTTCCACCTCTATTACTATAAAATATAGGTATTTTATGATTGAAATATAGAATATCTTCTTTTTTAGAAGTTCTTCCTTGTGTAAAAACTGGTGTATGTTCTACCATCCAAATTTCATCTAATGTAGAATTATTACGTTGTTGAGTAAAATCATTCATTTTTTTATATGTTAAAATCCATGGTTCTATACCTAAATAACGTATAAATAAATTATTTTTATAATTATACATAATTAATATTAATATTGATTTGATATAAAATATAATTATTGAAATATTATTGATCTAACCAATTACTTAATAATAATCTAATATAATCAAAAATACAAATAAAAATATTTCCTCTAGGAACTTCTTGTAAAGATATTAATGGATAACTTTTTAATATATGATTATTAATCATAAAATTAATACTTCCTAATATTTGATATTTATGTATAGGTGCTATTATTTTATTATAATTAACAAAATATACTATTTGTAAATTTTTTTCTTGACTTTTTATAATAGTTAAATATACATTTTTATTAACTCCGATAGACAAAGAATTATTTTTTCCAAAAAAAACTGGAAGAGAACCAAATTTTTTATATTTTATTAATGGATTTATTGTTTTAAAATTTTTAAATCCCCAATTGAGTAATATTTTACTTTCTAATGTACGATTTTTTTCAGAAGTTTCTCCTAAAATAACTGCTAAAAGTCTCATATTATATTTTTTAGCAGAAACTATTAAATTATAACCAGCAATATTAGTATGTCCAGTTTTAATACCATCTACATTTAGAAATTTATCCCATAATAATAAATTACGATTTATTTGGTGAATTTTATTAAAAGTAAATTCTTTTTCTTTATATAAAATATATTCTTGAGGAAAATCTCTTATTAAAACTATACCTAAAATAGCCATATCTCTAGCAGAAGTATATTGTTCTAATTCATCTAATCCATGTACATTTTTAAAAAATGTATTTGTTAATCCTATTTTTTTTGAATAAAAATTCATTAAATTAACAAAATTATCTTGATTACCAGATATATATTCAGCCATTGCAACACAAGCATCATTACCTGATTGTAATATGATACCTTTAATTAAATTTTTAACAGAAACACGTTCACCATATTTTAAAAACATTAAAGATGATCTATTAAATAATAAATTACCTGAATAATAAGCATTTTTACTTATAGTAATTATATCATTACGATGAATTTTACCTAATTTAATAGCTTTTTCTATCACATAACTAGTCATTACTTTTGCTAAACTAGCAGGATTATGATGAATATCAGCATTTTTTTCAGCTAATACTAAACCAGATGAATAATCAATTAAAATATATGATTTAGCTTTTAAATCAGGTTTAGATACAATTTCAAAAATATTTTTATGACTATAAGATATATAAGGATACATCATACATGGAATAATTAATACTAAGTTAATTAATATTTTATAATAATATTTAATACAATAATTTATTAATTTCATTATATGTTAAACTCTATATTTAGAATGATATCGTTAATTTTAAAATAAATATAATTTTTTATTATTTAAGTATTTTTAAAATATATATTTTATATAATTTTTTCTAAAATAGAAATAAAATATTAATAGATTTATCTAATATTATAAATAAAGGAATTTAAATTTGTTAACAGATAATTATCAATTTAATATTAAAAAAAAATTTAAATTTGCAATAGGAATTGAATATAATGGTAGTAATTACCACGGTTGGCAAAAACAAAAAAAATATCCAAATACTATACAACAACATATAGAAAATGCAATATCTATAATTGCTAATCATAATATAAAAACTTTTTGTGCTAGTAGAACTGATATAGGTGCTCATAGTATAGGTCAAGTTATTCATTTTGAAACTAATACTATACGTAAAATAAAATCTTGGATATTAGGTGTAAATAGTTTATTACCAAAAGATATAGTAGTTAATTGGATTGTTCCTGTAATGAAAGAATTTCATGCAAGATTTAGTGCTATATCTCGTAAATATTATTATATAATATATAATAATAAATATCGTTCTGGAATTTTAAATAAATTAGTTACTCAATATCAACATAATTTAGATATTATAAAAATGAATAAAGCTGCAAAATATTTAATAGGAGAAAATGATCTAACTTCTTTTAGATCAGTAAAATGCCAATCTAATAGTTCTTATAGAAGAATAATTCATCTAAAAATAAAAAAAAATAATAATTATATAATTATTGATATTAAAGCTAATTCCTTTGTTTATCATATGATTCGTAATATAGTAGGTTGTTTATTAGAAATAGGATCAAACATAAAAAAAGAAATATGGTTATTAGAATTATTAAAAAAAAAAGATAGAACTAAAGCATCAGTTACAGTAAAACCTGATGGATTATTTTTAATAAAAGTTGAATATCCAAAAAAATTTAATATACCATATTCTAATTATTTAAATTTTCCATATAATTTATAAAAATATTTTTATATAAAAATATAAATATAAATTTATTTAATTTATACTTTTTTTTTAAAATTACATTTTATTAAAAATATTAAATTAATAATTAATTAAAACATATGAAAAAATAATGAAAAATTATATTTAAGTTATCTAAATTTAGATATAATAAATTTAAAATATTTAATTAATAAAAATAAAATTTTTATAATTTAACATTGAGGTTTCACACAAAAATAAATATGTATTGGATTGATTATTTTCTTATAATGATAATTATTTTTTCATCTTTAGTTAGTTATTTTAAAGGTTTTTTTCAAGAAATATTATTAATATTTACTTGGTTTTTTGCATATTATTTATCTAAAAAATATTATCATTATTTATCTGAAAAGATATATGGTATTGATAATTTATTATTAAAAAAAACTATTTCTATGTTTATACTATTTATAATAATATTAACGATTGGTTATACTATTAATTATTATGTTAATAAAAAAATACACAAATCTTTTTTTAACATAATAAATAAAATTCTTGGTTTATTTTTTGGTATATTTAAAGGAATTATAATAAGTTTAATATTTTTATATTTGTTAAATTATTCTAATCGTGATTATTATAAAAATCTCTTAAAAGATAAACCGCAATTAATGTATAATTTTGATAATATTTTAAAAAAATATAAAATAAATTATTTATAAAATAAATGATTTGTAATAAATATAAATTGGTACCCAGAGCGGGACTTGAACCCGCACAACAATATATATGTCGAGGGATTTTAAGTCCCTTGTGTCTACCAGTTTCACCATCTGGGCATTATAAAAAAAAAGGCGCATTCCGGAATTGAACCGAAATGAAAGGATTTGCAGTCCTCTGCATAACCATTCTGCCAATGCGCCATATATTTATCATTATAAACAAAAATTTTTTTTAATAATTTATAGAGATTATAAAACAATATTTATGAATATTGCAATAAATAAATTATTATAATTTTATAAAAATGAAAATTTTTTTATAAATTATAAAATAATTAAGTCTTTTTTTATTTAAATAAAATAAAAAATTTATAAAAAACTTTATAAAATATTAATTTATATAAAATAATTATATATTAATTATAAATTTTTAATTTATTAAAAATAATATTATAATGAATATTTTATTTTTTTATAAATATTTATGAGGATATTTATGTCAATTAAATTAATACTTGTAATTAATTGTGGTAGTTCTTCTTTAAAATTTGCTATAATTAATCCTATTAATAAAAAAACTTTATTATCTGGTATTGCAGAATATTTTAATGATATAAAAGCTTATATTAAATGGAGAATAGATAATTCTGAAGAAAAATTTTTTTTAACAAAAAAAAGTTCTCATGGAATAGCATTAAATTTTTTAGCTAATAAAATTTTAATTATGTATCCAGAATTGTTTGAAAATATTATTGCTATTGGACATCGAATTGTACATGGAGGAGAAAAATTTACACAATCTGTAATTATTACAGATAATGTTATGAAAGGAATAAAAAAAGCATCTATATTTGCACCATTACATAATCCAATTCAATTGATTGGTATAAAAGAAGCAATAAAATCTTTTCCACATTTAAGAAAAAAACAAATTGCAGTTTTTGATACTTCTTTTCATCAAACAATACCTAAAGAATCATATTTATATGGATTACCATTATATTTTTATAAAAAATATAAAATTCGTCGTTATGGAGCACATGGAACAAGTCATAAATATGTTTCTAAAGAAGGTTCTAAATTATTAAATAAATCAATTGATAATTTTAATTGTATTACTTGTCATTTAGGTAATGGATCATCTGTAACAGCTATTTGTAATGGTAAAAGTATAGATACTTCTATGGGATTAACTCCATTAGAAGGATTAATTATGGGAACTCGGTGTGGAGATATTGACCCTGCTATTATTTTTTATATGAATAAAAAATTAAAAATGAATATTAATTTAATTGAAAATACATTAACTAATAAATCAGGTATGTTAGGATTAACAAATATAACTAGTGATTTTAGATATATTGAAAATAATTATTTAAAAAATAAAAATATTGAAAATGCGGTAAAAATATTTGTCCATCGTTTATCAAAATATATAGCTTCTTATACTATATTAATGAATAATAAACTAGATGCTATTATTTTTACAGGCGGTATAGGAGAAAATAGTATTTTAATTAGAGAATTAACAATAAAAAAATTAAAAATATTAGGTATGAATATTAATAAAAAATTAAATATAAATATAAAACATGGAAAAACAGGATTAATTAATAATAATAATAGTATACCAATATTAGTAATACCAACAAATGAAGAATTATTAATTGCACAAGATACATTTATTCTTATTAATAACTAAATTTTTTATATAATTTAAATAAATATTTAATTAAAGGAGTATATAATTATGTCAAGAATTGTTATATCTATACCTGTAAATATTGATGTTAATTTTTTTACAAGTATTAATTTAGGATTAATTCATAATTTACAAATAAAATATGTTAAATGTAAATTTTTTAAACCTATTTCTCAAATAGAAAATAATATTTTTGACTATACAAAAAAAATTTTGATAAAACATTCTAATATAGAATGTATAAAATCATTAAAAATTAAAATTTTAGATAATAATTTTAAATATAATGATATTATAGATAATATTATTAAAAATTATTATTCTAATATAGTAAAAAATGATGTTGTTTTAATAGAAGGATTAATACCTACATTTACAGAATATGAGTTTTTATTTAATTTAAATTGTGAAATAGCTAAAATTTTTAATGCAGATATAATTTTTGTTACATCAATATTTAAAAAAAATACTTTTGAAGAAATTAAATCAAAAATTTATTCTATTTTTAAAAAATTTTTAAATAAAAAACAATTACATAATGCATATTATATTATACAAAAATCTTTTCAGGAAAATCATAATCCATTTTTTTATTGTTATAATACATTAAAAAAAAATAATATAGGAAAAAAAATAAATGATATTAAATCTAATTTATTAATAACAAATTTACCTTTTGTATATATTCCATGGGGTCATATATCTAATATATTTAAAATTAATATAATAGAAATATGTGAATATTTAAATTGTAATATAATTAATATTATTAATACTTGTAAAATTAGATCTACTATTTTTGTTGATGATAATATTGTATATAAAAAATATTTTTTTAAATCTTTAATTATTATTTCTGCTAAAAATACAAACTTATTAAAATGTTTATATCAAATAATTATTAATGGTAATATTATTACTGCAATTTTATTTACAGAATATGAAGAAAAAAATAATAGTGCCATTATTAATAATTTAATTTACTTAAGTAAAATAAATAAAATTACAATTTTAAATATAAATTTAAATATTTGGAAAATATATTCTAAATTACAAAAATTTCATAAAAATTATTTTCCAATACAAGATAAATTATTAATTAATAAAATTAAAAATTATATATTAAAATATATAAATAAAATTATTTTTTATAAAAATTTTAAAGAAAATATAAATAATGATTATATATCACCATATATTTTTAAATATAATATAATTAAAAAAGCACAAAAAGTTAATAAATCTATATTGTTACCTGAAGGTAATGAATTACGTATTATAAAAGCAGTATCTATATGCGCAAATAAAAAAATTGCTAATTTTATATTATTAGGTAAATCTAAAGAAATAAAAAATATAGCAAAATTACATAATATTGTTTTAAATAAAAGAATTAATATTATTGATCCTAATCATATTAGAAAAAATTATATTCAATTTGTTATTAATATGAAAAAATATAAAGGTATTATAGATAAAGTTTTTGCTGAAAATTTATTAAAAAATGATATGTTTTTAGCTACTATAATGCTTAAATTAGGTGAAGTAGATGGTATTGTTTCTGGTGTCAATCATACAACTGCTAATACAATTAGACCTGCATTACAAATAATTAAAACTATACCTAAATATTCTTTAATATCATCTATATTTTTTATGTTACTTAAACAAGGAGTTTTAATTTATGGTGATTGTGCTATTAATCCAAATCCTAATGCTGAACAATTAGCTGAAATAGCTATTCAATCTGCTAAATCTGCTATATTATTTAATATTAAGCCTAAAATTGCAATGATATCATATTCTACAGGTAATTCTTCTACTGGAAAAGATGTTGATCTTGTATTTCAAGCAACTAAAATTGTTCAAAATAAATGTCCTGATTTAATCATAGATGGACCATTACAATATGATGCAGCTGTAATAAAAAATATTGCTAAATATAAAGCTCCTAATTCTTTAGTTGCTGGTAAAGCTAATGTTATTATTTTTCCTGATCTTAATACAGGTAATATTACTTACAAAGCAGTTCAAAGATCTTCAGAAATAATATCTATAGGACCAATATTACAAGGTATAAATAAACCAGTTAATGATCTTTCTAGAGGTTCTTCGGTTGAAGATATTATTTATACTATAGTCGTAACATCTATTCAATCAATAAATAAAATATAAATTAATATTATATATTTTTTAAAAAATATCTTTTTTTAAATTTTATATTTTCATTAAATTCATAAATAATTGGAATTCCAGTAGGTATATTTAAATTAACTATATCGTTATCACTAATATTTTCTATATATTTTATTAATGCACGTAAAGAATTACCGTGAGCAACTATAATAATACGTTCTCCATTTTTTACTTTATATAAAATATCATTTTCCCATATATCTATTACCCTTTTTAAAGTAATTGATAAACTTTCTGTTAATGGTAATTCATAATCTTCTAATTTAGAATATTTAGAATCATATCTTGGATATCGATGATCTTCTATAGTTAAAGATGGAGGATTAATATCAAAACTACGTCTCCATTTATGAACTTGTTTTTTTCCATATTTTTCAGTTATTTGATTTTTATTCATTCCCTGTAATGCACCATAATGTCTTTCATTTAATTTCCATGTTTTTTTAACTGGTATCCACATTTGATCTAATTCAGTTAAAATTAACCACAAAGTGTGTATGGATCTTTTTAAAACAGAAGTATAAGCATAATCAAATTTAAAATTATAATTTTTTAAAATTTTTCCAGCTTGTTCTGCTTCAATTATTCCTTCTTCAGATAATCCAATATCATACCATCCAGTAAAAAGATTTTCTTTATTCCATTGACTTTGACCATGACGAAGTAATACTAATTTTATATTAGACATAAATCACCTTTTATTTAAAATTATTTAAATATTTTATAAAATTTATATATTAAATATCAAAAGAAAAACCACAATTACAAGTTGTTTTAGCTTTTGGATTACGAACAATAAATTTTGATCCTTCGATATTTTCAATATAATCAATTATACTTCCAAATAAATATTGAATACTAATTGGATCAATTATAATAGAAAATTCTAATAATTTTATTATTATATCTTTTTTATTAATTTTTTTATCTAAAATAAATTCATATTTAAATCCATTACATCCTCCTCCTATTATAAAGATTCTAAATTTTATTTTTTTATTATTTTTTTTTATAATAAGACATTTAATTTTATTAATAGCTCTTTTTGTAATTTTTATTGGTGTATTTATTAAATTATTTTTCATAATTATAATAATAAATTTTAAATATTATTCATTTTAAAATATAATCTTGATTTATGACGTGAAGCTTTATTTTTATGTATTAAACCTCGACTTACTTGTTTATCAATAACAGATTGCATTTGTTTAAATGCTATTTGTATTAATTCTTTATTTTTTGTTAATAACGCATTATTTACTTTTTTTATATAAGTACGTAACATTGAACGATAACTCATATTATATTTTCTTTGTTTTTCAGATTTAATTGCTCTTTTTTTAGATGATTTAATATTAGCCATTTTCTTCTCTTTAATAATAATAAATTTAATTTTTATTCTGATTATTAATATTTTATTTACATAAATATTATTTTATTATATCTAAAAATTAAATTTAAATAAAATTTAATTTTATTTAAATTTATAAGATATAATAGTATTTATTAAAAAATTTATAAATAATTAATTTATAATAAATAATATTTTTTAAGGAATATTTATAATATGAAAAATAAATTTAATCTAAATTTACCAAAAACTAAATTTCCAATGAAAGCAAATCTTTCTAAAAATGAATTGAATATATTAAAAAAATGGAATGATGATAACTTATATCAAATAATACTTAATTCTAAAAAAGAAAAGGAAATATTTTTTTTACATGATGGTCCACCATATGCTAATGGAAATATTCATATTGGTCATGCCTTTAATAAAATTTTAAAAGATATTATTATTAAATCAAAAAATATGGATGGATATAATTCTCCATTTATTCCTGGATGGGATTGTCATGGTTTACCTATAGAACAAAAAGTAGAACAAAATTTAAATAATTTAAATAAAAAAGTTTCTCAATCTCAATTCAGATTAGAATGTAGAAAATATGCATTAAAACAAATAAAAAAACAAAAAAAAGATTTTATTAGATTAGGTATTTTTGCTGATTGGAATAATCCATACTTAACTATGTCATTTAAAACAGAAGCTAATATTATTAGAACATTTAGTAAAATATTACAAAATAATCATATATATAAAGGAGAAAAACCAGTACATTGGTGTATTACTTGTTGTTCTTCTTTAGCTGAAGCAGAAGTAGATTATATAAATAAAAAATCATTGTCATTATATATTAAATTTAAAATTGTTAATATTGATTTTTTTAAAAAATTTTATAATTTAAAAAATAATTTTATTATTTCATTATTAATATGGACAACAACTCCATGGACAATACCTGCTAATAAAGCTTTAGCAATACATCCTGATATTAATTATCAATTAGTTAAAATTAATAATGAAATTATAATTATTGCTAAAAATTTAGTAGATAAAATAATGAAAAAATCTAAAATATTAGATTGGAATATATTATGTGAAATAAAAGGAAATCTTTTTAAAAATATTTTTTTATATAATCCTATAAATAATAACATTTCACCGTTAATTATTACTAATTATATCTCAGAAAAATCAGGAACAGGAATTGTTCATATTGCACCAAATCATGGTTTAGATGATTATAATATATGTAATAAAAATAATATTAAGGGAATAAATATAATTAATAAAAAAGGATTTTTTATTGAAGGAATACATCCTAATTTAGATGGTATAAATATATTTAATTCTGATAAAATAATTCAATTAATTTTAACAAAAAATAATTCATTATTTTTATCAGAAAATTATTTACATAGTTATCCATATTGTTGGCGTCATAAAATACCCGTAATTTTTAAAGCCACACCTCAATGGTTTATTAGTATGGATCAAAATAATCTTAGAAATTTAACACTTAAAACTATGAAAAAAGTGGTATGGATACCTAATTGGGGATTTAATAGAATGTATAATATGTTAATTAATAGACCAGATTGGTGTATATCTCGTCAACGTTTTTGGGGTATACCAATACCATTATTTATACATAAAAAAACACAAAAAATACATAATAACTCTATTAAATTTATAGAATTAATAGCAAAAATAATAGAAAAAAAAGGTATACAAGCATGGTGGGATTTAGATATAAAACATTTTTTAGGTATAGATGCAATTAATTATAAAAAAGTTTTAGATGTATTAGATGTTTGGTTTGATTCTGGATCTACTTATTATTCAGTAATTTCACACATAAAATATTTAAAAGAAAAAAAAATAGATATGTATTTGGAAGGATCTGATCAATATAGAGGTTGGTTTATTTCTTCATTAATTATTTCTACTTCAATAAAAAATGAAGCTCCTTATAAAACAGTAATTAGCCATGGATTTACTGTAGATAGTCAAGGGAAAAAAATGTCTAAATCTTTAGGTAATATTATTCATCCTCAAAAAATAATAAATTCATTAGGTAGTGATATATTAAGATTATGGGTAGCCTCAACTGATTATTCTAATGAAATTTGTATTTCTGAAAATATTTTAAATAAAATTACAGAAATTTATAGACGTATTCGTAATACAGCAAGATTTTTATTGTCTAATTTAAATGGATTTATTCCTGAAGAAAATATGTTAAAAAAAAAATATATGTTAGTATTAGATAAATGGATTATTAGTAAAACTAAATTAACACAAAATGATATAATTAATGATTATAATAATTATAACATAAAAAATGTAGTAAAAAAAATAATGAAATTTTGTTCTATTGATATGAGTTCTTTTTATTTAGAAATTATTAAAGATAGACAATATACTTTTAAAAAAAATAGTATAGCTAGATTAAGTAGTCAAACTACATTATATTTAATAATTGAAGCATTAGTAAGATGGATTGCTCCTATATTATCTTTTACAGCAGATGAAATCTGGAATTATATTCCTGGTAAAAGATCAAAATATGTATTTACAGAAGAATGGTATTCTAAATTATTTGAACTGTCTTCATATGAAATTATGAACAATAATTATTGGGATGATTTATTTAAACTAAAAATTGAAGTAAATAAAATTATTGAATATGCAAGAGAAAAAAATATTATAGGTAGTTCTTTAGAAGCTAATATTATTTTATATTTAAACAAAAATATTTATAATAAATTATTATTATTAGGTAATGAGTTAAAATTTTTTTTATTAGTCTCTTCTGTTACTGTTATAAAATCTAAAAAAGATTGTAATAATATATTGATAAATAAATTTAAAATAACAAAATTTATTGGAAAAAAATGTTTAAGATGTTGGTATTATTATATAGAACTTACTAATAATATTTGTAATCGTTGTATAAATAATATAAAAGGAACTGGTGAAAGTCGATTATTTGTTTAATATATAAGAAATATTACTGAAATAAAATCTATGAAATATTTAAAAATAAATAATTTTTTAAATATAATAATTATATGTATAATAATATTTATTGATTTAATTAGTAAATTTTATATTTTTAAAAATTTTAATTTATATGAATCTTATTATATTAACTCTTATATAAATTTATATTATATTAATAATTATGGTATAATATTCGGAATTTTTGGAGAAAAAAATAAATATAATTTAATTATTTTATTTTTTAATATTTTAATATTCATTATATTATATTTTATATATATAAAAAAAAAATCTATTAATTTTAATCATAATTTAATTATTTCAGGATTATTAGGAAATTTTATTAATAGAATTATTAATGGTTTTGTTATAGATTTTATTGATATTCATATAGGAAATTTACATTATCCTATTTTTAATTTAGCTGATATATCAATATTTATTGGTATTATATTTATAATTATTTATTAAAATATAATTAATATAATTAATATAATTAATATAATTAATAATATTTATTTATGAATAGGTTTTTATTAAATGAAAAATAAAATTCGTTTAGCTATATCTGGTATTAATGGTCGTATGGGAAAAAATTTACTAAAAATTATAAATCAAAATCAATATAATTGTACCTTAAATGGAGCTTTAGAATCTAAAAAATCATCAATTATTAATACTAGTATATGTATATCTAAAAATAATAAATTATATAATTTATATATAAAAGATAATATTTTAGATATAATAGATGATTTCGATACATTAATTGATTTTACAAATCCACGATCAACATTAAAATATGTTAATATTTGTAGTCAATATAATAAAAATATTGTAATTGGTACAACTGGATTTTCTGAAAAAGAGAAAATACAAATAAAAATGTTATCTAATAAAATTGGAATTGTTATGTCATCTAATTTTAGTATAGGAATAAATATAATATTTACAATATTAAAAAATATATCTAAAATTTTTAATAAACAAAAAAAAAATATAGATATTGATATTATAGAAAAACATCACAAAAATAAAATAGATATTCCTTCAGGAACAGCATTATCTATGAAAAATATTATTTTAAAATTTTTTGAAAATAATATTTTTCAAAAAATTAATTGTCATTCTATAAGAGCTGGTGATATTTATGGAGAACATCAAATAATTTTATCTTCTATAGGAGAACAAATTGAATTTATACATAAAGCTTCTAATAGATTGAATTTTGCTGAAGGAGCTATACAAGCTGCTATATGGATTAGTAATTTAAAACAAAAGGGTATATATGACATGTGTGATGTATTAGGATTATAAAAATTTTATTTTTTTATAATCTTAAAAAATCTATATGATATATTTTAGTTAATTGATAAGGATGATATTGAATCTCTAAAATTTTAACTCTAATAAGTTTATTTTCTTTATTAACTAATTGTAATATTTTATATTTATTATCTAGTAAATCATTTTTTATATTTAAAAAATCTTTATTTTTTATAAAAATAAGAATTTCTTTTTTTTTATTCCCATATATTATTGCAGGTATTTTACCATTAATACGTAATAATTTATTTATTTTTTTTCCTGTTATATTTCTTTCAAATATTTTTATTTTATTCATTATTTTTTTAAATATTTTTATTTTAAATTAAAATTTAATATAATTTTTTAGCTGTATCTAATAAATCATTATTAAAAACTCTCTGCATTTTTTTAATAGCGTAGATTATATCATGATGAACCATTTTATCATTTATAACACCTATACATCTACCTCCATATCCTTTACATAACAATTCCACTGAATATGCTCCCATACGAGAAGCTAAAATACGATCATAAGCAACAGGAGAACCACCTCTTTGGATATGACCTAACACAGTTGTTCTAGTTTCACGTTTTATTTTTGTTTCTATAAATTTTGCTAATTTATTAATATCACAAATATATTCTGTAATTAATACTATAGCATGTTTTTTACCTTTGTCTATTCCTAATTGAATTTCATTAACTAGGTCATTTTGATTATAAGTAATTTCTGGTAAAACAATAAATTCACATCCCCCAGCAATAGCTGCAGCTAAAGTTAAATCTCCACAATATCGCCCCATTATCTCTACTAATGATATACGTTGATGTGATGAAGAAGTATCTCTTAATCGATCAATAGCTTGAACAACAGTTTCTAATGCTGTAAAATATCCAATACTATAATCAGTACCTGCTACATCATTATCAATTGTTCCTGGTATTCCAATACATGGAAATCCCATTTCTGTTAAAGATTTTGCTCCCATATAAGATCCATCACCACCAATAACTACTAAAGCATCAATACCATAATTTTTCATATTTTGAATTGCTAATGTACGTATTTTAAAATGTTTGAATTGTGAAAATCTTGCAGAACCTAAAAAAGTTCCTCCTCTATTAATAATATCTGATACACTATGTCTATTTAATTTTTTTATATTATTATTATATAAACCTAAATAACCATCATATATTCCAAATACTTCAATATTATTACCTATTGCGGTTCTTACAATACCTCTAATAGCAGCATTCATACCCGGAGAATCACCACCACTAGTAAGAATACCTATTTTATGAATCATATTAAACCTCATTTTATTTTAAATCTAAATATATTTTTTAATTATTAAAATATCCTTTATATTTTTTTGAAACAACTGAATATGGATCTTGATGTATTATTATATCTGAATTAGGAAATTTTTTATTTAAAGCTAATTCTATTTGTTCTGCAATACAATGTGATTTTATTAGAGGTAAATAATCATCTAGAACTAAATGTAATTGAATAAAACGTGTTGGACCAGATTTTCTAGTTTTTAATTGATGTGCTCCTTTAACTCCTGGCCATGAACTAACTAAATTAATTATTATTTTTTTTTCTTTATTAGGTAAAGCTTGATCTAATAAAGATTGAATTGCTTTATAACCAACTTTAAATGCATTATAAAAAATAAATAAACCTATTATTAATGCTATTATTGAATCTGCTCTATGTATTCCAAAGTAATTTAAAAATAAAGCAATTAAAATTGCACTATTGATTAATATATCTGACTCATAATGTATCATATCAGCATGTGTTGCTTGACTATTTGTTTTATGTATAACTTTTTTTTGAAAAATAACTAATATTAAAGTTAAAAAAAATGAAATTATTATTACTAATATTCCAATTATTGGATAGTGTAATTTTTCAGGATGTGATAGATATTTAATACTATTTAAACATAAAAATAAAGTAGATCCTAAAATAAACATACTTTGGGCTAATGCTGATAATGATTCAGCTTTACCATGACCAAAAGTATGTTCTGGATCTGCCGGTTGTAATGAATAAAATATAATAAATAAATTAATTGTTGAAGAAGTAATATCTACTAATGAATCTATACAAGCTGCTAACATACTAATAGATTTAGTATACCACCAAGCTAATATTTTTAATATTAATAATGTTAAAGATAGTAAAATAGCTAAATTTGTTGCTTTAGTAACCAAATTAGTATATTGATTTGTTTTAATTATTTTTTTTGCTTTAACATTCATATTTATTTTTATTCCTATTAATTTTATTATTTTAATAAATTTAAAATTAATAAATATTATTTAAATTATAGTTTACTTTAACATTAATATTTATTCTATAATAAATATGTTAAATTGAAATTTTTATTCCAACAAATTATTTAAAAAATAAATAATATAAATATGAAAAATTTTAATGAAAAAACTTTTGAAGGAATGATATTTATTTTACAGAAATATTGGTCAAAACAAGGATGTTGTATATTACAACCAATAGATACTGAAGTAGGTGCAGGTACTTCACATCCAATGACATGTTTATATGCTATAGGACCTGATATTAAAAATATTGCATATATACAATTATCTAGAAGACCCTGTGATGGTAGATATGGAAAACATCCTAATAGATTACAACAATATTATCAATTTCAAGTTATAATGAAACCACCTCCAAATAATATTCAAGAACTATATTTAAAATCGTTAAAAATATTAAATTTAAATTTAATTGAAAATGATATTCGTTTTGTAGAAGATAATTGGGAAAATCCTACTCTAGGAGCTAGTGGAATAGGTTGGGAAATATGGATCAATGGAATGGAAATAACTCAATTTACATATTTTCAACAAATTGGTGGAAAATCATGTAATCCAATAACAGGAGAAATAACTTATGGTTTAGAAAGATTAGGTATGTATATACAACAAGTAGAAAATATTTTTAATTTAGTATGGAGTAAAAATAAAAAAAAAATTATAACTTATGGTGATATTTTAAAACAAAATGAATTTGAACAATCTGATTATAATTTTAATTACGCTAATATTAAATTTCTTGTAAATTCTTTTCAACATTATGAAGAAGAAGTTACATTTTTATTAAATTTAAAACATCCATTAATTTTTCCAGCTTATGATAAAGTTTTAAAAGCTTCTCATTGTTTTAATTTATTAGAGTCTCGTAGATCTTTATCTAATACTGAAAGAAAAAGATATATTTTAAAATTAAGAAATATGACCAAATTAGTAATTAAAAAATATTTTAATTATATAAAATAGGAAATATTATTTATTATGAAAAAAGAAACTTTATTATTAGAAATAGGTATAGAAGATATTCCTTCTAAATATTTATTAAAAACAGTTAAAATAATTTTTAATAATTTAAAGAATGAATTAAAAAAAAATAATTTTTCATATAAAAAAATTATATGGTTTGCTACACCTAGAAGAATTGCAATACAAGTATATTGTATAAATGTAATACAACTAGATTATATTTTAACAATAAAAGGACCTAATATATCTAATTATAATAATAAAAATATATTATCAATAAATATTGTAAAATCTTGGATTAAAAAATATCAAATAAAAAATACAAAACAAATTTTTTTGCAGGATAATTATTTATTTTATAAAAAAAAAATAAAAGGTATAAGTATTATATATTTATTATCACAAATGATAACAAATTCTTTAAAAAAATTTTCTATGCCTAATTTAATGTATTGGGATATTATTAATAAACATAGTCTAAAATTTATTAGACCTATAAGAAGTATAATCATTTTTTTAGGAAATAAAAATATAAAAATAAATATTTTAAATATAAAATCTAGTAAAATTATATATGGACACCGTTTTATGGGTGAATCTAAAATTATTTTAGATAATGCAAATCAATATGAACAATTTCTTTTAAATAAAGGTAATGTTATTGTTGATTTTTTAAAACGTAAAAATAAAATTTTTAATGATATAAAAAAAATTGCTGATACTTTAAATGGATTAATAAATTTATCAAATAATTTTTTAGAAGAATTAACATCTATGGTAGAATGGCCAGTCATATTATCAGCTAAATTTAATCCTAAATTTTTATCTTTACCTGATGAGATATTAAAATATATTATGATAAAATATCAAAGATATATCCCTTTATATAATAAAAATAAAAAACTTTTACCAAATTTTATTTTTATATCTAATGTTGAATCTAAAAATAATAATTTAATTATTAAAGGAAATGAAAAAGTAATTAAATCAAGATTTGAAGATGCTCAATTTTTTTTTAAAAATGATTCTAAAAAAAGACTTGAACAATATTTAAATAAATTAAAAAACATTATTTTTCAAAAAGATTTAGGTAATTTATTAGATAAAACCATACGTTTAAAAAAATTATCTAAATATATAGCAATCAAAGTTAAAGCTAATATAAATAATTGTATTAGAGCTAGTGAATTATCTAAATGTGATTTAGCTACAACAATGGTTAATGAATTTCCTGATTTACAAGGTATTATTGGAATGTATTATGCAAAATATAATGGAGAAAATATAGATGTTTGTATCTCTATAAAAGAACAATATCAATATAAATTTAATGATAAAATACCTAATAATTTAATATCTTGTGTATTATTTTTATCAGATAAAATCGATACTTTAGTTGGTATTTTTGGTATATCTTTATTTCCTAAAAGTAATAAAGACCCATTTGCATTAAAAAGAATTGCATTAGTTATAATAAAAATTATTGTTAATAATAAATTAAATTTAGATTTATTAGAACTAATAAAATTATCAATTTCTTTATATAAAATAAATTTTAATAATAAAAATATTGTTAACGATTTAAAAAAATTTTTTATCGATAGATTCAAAAATTGGTATATATCATTAGGTTTTAAAAAAAATATTATTCAAGCAGTTATAACTAATATTTTTAATAAACCATTAATTGTAGATATAAAAATACAAACATTAAATTTATTTTTTAAAAATGAAAAAAAACAAAGTAAACTTTTTATTTATACTTATAAAAGAATTAATAAAATTTTATTAAAAAATAAGTGTTTTATTGATAAAGAAATAAATTTATCTTTTTTAAAAGAAAAAGAAGAAAAAATTTTATCTAATCATATAATAAAATTATCAAAAATTTTTTTATTAAAATTTAAAAATCATGAATATTATAATATGTTATTAATATTATCAGAATTATATTATCCTATAAATGATTTTTTTAAAAATGTTATTATAAATGTTAAAGATATAAAAATAAAAACAAATAGAATTGCTATTCTTAATAAAATTAATCAATTTTTTCTAAAAATAATTAATATAAATGAATTATATTAATTTTAATTTTTTTAAAATTTTTTCTATTATTATTTTATTTTTTTTAGATATTGGAGTCATAGGTAATCTCATTGTATCATTATATATTAATCCAATTCTTTTAGCTGCCCATTTAATGGGTATTGGATTTGATTCTATAAACAATATATTATGTAATTTTATTAAACTTTCATTTAATATTTCTGCTTTTTTCCATTCATTTTTTTTTATATAATTACAAAATTTGCTCATTTCTAATGCAGCAATATTAGCTGTGACAGAAATAATTCCATGCCCTCCTAATTTCATAAATTCAAAAGCAGTAGAATCATCTCCACTAATTAAATAAAAGGAATCATGAACTAAACGTTTAATTTTATATATACGTGATAAATTTCCAGTTGCTTCTTTAATACCAATTATATTTTTTATTTTAGATAAACGTCCTATTGTTTCGGGTAATAAATCACAACCAGTTCTAATTGGTACATTATATAATATTTGTGGTAATTTAGTATTATATGCAATAGTTTTAAAATGTTGATATAAACCTTCTTGTGTAGGACGATTATAATAAGGAGTTATACTTAAACATCCTATAATACCTGAATTTTCTAATCTTGATGTAATTGATATACACTTTGTTGTTGAATTGAAACCTGTTCCTGCTATAATGGGTATTCTATCTTTTGCAAAATCTATTGCTAACATTATTATTTTTATATGTTCATTATAATTTAATGTAGCAGATTCACCTGTAGTACCCATAATAACTATAGCTTTTGTACCACTTTTAATATGATATTCAATAAGTTTTTTTAAACTTATTTTACAAATATTACCTTTAATATCCATTGGTGTAATAAGTGCTACAATATTTCCGGTGAACATTATAATTAATCCATTTAAAATAAATAATAGTATTATTATACTAAAAAAATTTTAAAAAATAAACTATAATAATTAATTCATTTAATTAAATAATTTTATTTTTTTTGTAAAAACTTTTTTATTTTATTTTCAACATTTAAAATACAATCAGTATTATTAATTTTAATATAAAAAAAATTTTTATTTAATGATTTATTAATATAATAATTAATTAATGGTTTTGTTTTTGTAGTATATTCTTTTAAACGACTAGTAATTATTTGTTCATTATCATCCGTTCTTTTAATTAAATTTTCTCCTGTTATATCATCTTTTCCTTTTACTTTAGGTGGATTAAAAATTATATGATATGTTCTTCCTGAAGATTCATGAATTCTACGACCAATTATTCTTTCTATAATCTTATTCTTTGGTATATATAATTCTATTATTTTATCTATATTTATATTTTCTTTTTGTAGTATATCTGCTTGTATAATATTTCTGGGATAACCATCCAATAAAAATCCTTTTTTACAATCTGGATGTAATAATCTTTTTTTAATAATTTTTATTATTATATCATCAGGTAACATTAAACCGTCATTAATAAATTTTTTGATTCGTTTAGATAAAATGGAATGATTATTTATAATATAATTACGTAATATATTACCTATACAAATATTTGATAAATTATATTTTTCTGATATAAATCTAGCATAAGTTCCTTTACCTGATCCTGGAGGACCTAATAAAATTATACGCATATAATAAGATTCTCAAATTATTTTAAAAAAAATTAAAATATTGTTTTTCAAACATAATTATTTTTTTCATATATTTCATAGTTATATCTATTTGATCTAAATCATTTATAAGATAATCTCTTAAAAATTTACTAATTTTAAAATCAAAAGTTTTTTTACTAGAAATAATTTTTTTTAACTTTAAATCTATATTGAAAGTAATACCAGGATGTTTTTTTATTATTAAAAATAATTCGTTAATAATTTTTTTATTTAAAATTATTAATAATAATTTATTATTTATTGCATTATTATAAAATATATCTGCATAACTAGATGCAATAATTGTGTGAAATCCAAAATCTATTAATGACCATGGAGCATGTTCACGTGATGAACCACAACCAAAATTATCTCTAGTTAATAAAATTTTAGCATTTTGAAATTTTTTTTTATTTAAAATAAAATTTGGATTAGGAATATATCCGTCATTATCAATATATCTCCAATTATGGAATAAATGCTTTCCAAATCCTTTTTTTTCATTTTTTTGTAAAAATTGTTTTGGTATAATGACATCTGTATCAATATTTGACATATCAAAAGGAGCAACTATACCATTATATTGTAAAGAATAATTTTTTTTCATTTTTAAAAATATCTTATGTCTATAAAATGTCCACATATAGCTGCTGCAGCTGCCATAATAGGACTAACTAAATGAGTACGACTATTTCTTCCTTGGCGACTTTCAAAATTTCTATTACTTGTAGAAGCACAACGTTCTCCTGGAGATAAAATATCACCATTCATTCCTAAGCACATAGAACATCCAGGAAATCTCCACTCAAATCCAGAATTTATAAATATTTTATCTAATCCTTCTAATTCTGCTTCTTTTTTAACCATATTAGATCCAGGAACTATTATTGCTTTGATATTTTTTGATATTTTATATCCATTAATAACTTTAGAAATTGATCTTAAATCTTCAATTCTAGAATTTGTACAAGAACCAATAAATACTTTATTAATATGAACATTAATTAATTTCATACCTTCTTTTAAATTCATATATTCTAAAGCTTTTTTAGCTGTTTTTTTCTTAAATGAATTTTTAAATGAACTAATTAGAGGAATAGGTTGATCTATTTCTATAGATTGTTCAGGATTAGTACCCCAAGTAATTTGTGGGGCAATATTAGAAATGTCAATAGTAATAGTTTTCTCAAAAATAGCATCATGATCACTATATAATGTTTTCCAAAAACTTATAGCTTCATTCCATAATATTCCCTTAGGAGCTAAATTTCTATTTTTTAAATATTCAAAAGTAATATTATCTGGAGCAATTAAACCTGATTTAGCACCCATTTCAATAGTCATATTACATATTGTCATTCTGCTTTCCATACTTAATTTTTTTATAACATTTCCTGTAAATTCTACAATATATCCATTACATCCACTAATACCGATTTTTTTTATTATTAATAAAATAATATCTTTTGCAGTAATTTTTGTAGGTATTTTTCCAATAATTTTTATTAACATATTATTAAAACGTTTTTGTTTTAATGTTTGTGTTGCTAAAACATGTTCAACTTCTGATGTACCGATGCCAAAAGATAAAGCTCCAAACGCACCATGAGTTGAAGTATGTGAATCACCACAAACAATAGTCATACCTGGTAAAGTAATACCTTGTTCTGGACCAATAACATGAACTATTCCCTGATATGGATGATTAATATCATATAATTGAATATTAAAATCTTGACAATTTTTAATTAATATTTCCATTTGTTTTTTTGCTATAATTCCTGAACCATTAATATTTTTCACTTTTGTAGAGACATTGTGATCCATTGTTGCAAATGTTTTATTAGGTCTATAAACTGTTCTTTTTTTTTCACGTAATGCTTGAAAAGCTTGTGGTGAAGTTACTTCATGAATAAAATGTCTATCAATATATAATATTCTTATATTATTTTTTAATTTACAAATAACATGTCGATCATATATTTTTTCATATAATGTTTTTCCCATAAAATATTCCTATATTATAAATTCAGTAATTAATGTACCCATATCTTCTGTTGTCACTATTTTTTCATTTAATTGATTAGTAAATAAATCTTGTGTTCTATATCCTGCTTTTAAAACTTTTTTTATTGCATTTTCTATTTTTTTAGAAATTATTTTATTTTTTAAACTATATTCAATCATCATTGATAATGATAAAATTTGAGCAATAGGATTAGCAATATTTTTACCTGCAATATCAGGAGCAGAACCACCAGCTGGTTCATATAAACCAAAAAATTTATTATTTAAACTAGCAGAAGGTAAATTACCAATAGATCCTGTAATCATAGCACATTGATCAGAAATAATATCTCCAAATAAATTAGTAGATAATATTACATCAAATTGTGATGGATTTTTCATTAATTGCATTACAGCATTATCAATATACATAAATTCTAATTTAACTTTTGAATACTGATGAGATAAATTTGTTAAAATTTCACGCCACATAATAGATGTATTTAATATATTAGCTTTATCAATAGAACAAATTATTTTATTTCTTTGTAAAGCAAAATTAAAAGCCATATGAGCTATTCTTTCTATTTCAAATCTATAATATATTTCTGTATCAAATGAATATTCATTTATACCATTTCCTTTTCTACCACTAGGATTTCCAAAATATATTCCTCCAGTTAATTCTCTTATACAAAGTATATTAAATCCTTTATTAATGATATTTTTTTTTAATGGACTTAATGTAAATAAATTATTATAAATATATGCAGGACGTAAATTAGTAAAAAGATCAAAATGTTTTCTTAATTTTAATAAAGAACCTTTTTCTGGTCTTTTATTTAATGGTAAATAATCCCATTTAGGACCACCAACTGATCCAAATAATATTGCATTAGAATTTTCACAACCTAATAATGTTTTTTTAGGTAAAGCTTCTCCATATTTATCAATAGCAGATCCTCCTACTGAATATTCATTAGTAATAATATTTATATTTAAAAAATGTTTTATTTTATTTAATACTTTAATTGCTTGTTTCATTACCTCAGGACCAATACCAT
Source organism: Enterobacteriaceae endosymbiont of Plateumaris rustica (assembly GCF_012562965.1). GTDB lineage: Bacteria > Pseudomonadota > Gammaproteobacteria > Enterobacterales > Enterobacteriaceae. Next base: position 51,455 of record NZ_CP046228.1, on the reverse strand, counting down.
CTCCAGGTAAAATTGCAATTTTAAATATATTAGACATAATAATTTTATCCAAAAATAATAAAGTTTATTTAATATTTATTTTTAATATGTTTTTTAACTTGATTAAATCTCCATATACTATTAATAATATTAATTATAGCATTAACTGAAGCTTTGATTATATCTTTAGAAAATTCAATTCCATTGAAAATTTTTTCTTTATATTTAATTTTTATATTAACTTGATTAATAATTTTTTTATCATAATTTTGAGTATTAAATTTATATTTGATAATATGAAAATTATAATTTGTAATTTTATTTATAACTTTACATATTACATTTATATGATTAGTATCTATTGCTGATTCTAATTTTATTAAATTTCCACATTTTAATTTTAGAGTTATAGTTGTAATAGAATTATATTTAGATTGAATATTAAAATATTTTAAAGAATAATATTTAGTTATATTTTCAAGTTTAGTATTAAATGCTAAAGATTCTAAATCATAATTAAATATTTGTCCTGTTTTTTCTGCTAATGTAACAAAATTATTATATAATTTATTTATATCATAATCATAATCTTTATATCCCATTAATTGCATATGATATTTTACAGCTGCTCTTCCTGATTTTGAAGTTAAATTAAGTTCTGTTTTATTTAAACCTATTATTTTAGGATCTAAAATTTCATAAGTATATTTATTTTTTATTATTCCATCTTGATGAATACCAGAAGAATGAGAAAAAGCATTTTTACCTACAATAGCTTTATTAATAGCTATGGGAATATTACATATTTTACTAACAATTTTACTTGTATTATATATATTATGATAATTAATATTGGTAAAAAAATTTATATCTTTTTTATGAGTGTATAATGCCATTATTACTTCTTCTAAAGAACAATTTCCAGCTCTTTCTCCTATTCCATTAATAGTACCTTCTATTTGCCTAGCTCCAGAATTAATAGCAGTAATAGCATTTCCAACTGCCATACCTAAATCATTATGTGTATGAACAGATATAATACATTTATCAATATTAGAAACATTGTTTTTTAAATTATAAATTAAATTACTATATTCATTAGGAAAAGTATATCCTACTGTATCAGGTATATTAATAGTTGTTGCTCCTGCTTTTATAGCTGAGTAAACAACTAAACATAAATCATTTATAGGAGTTCTACCTGCATCTTCACAAGAAAATTCAATATCATCAGTGTATTTTCTAGCATATTTTATCATAAAAACAATACGTTCAATTATTTTATTTAAAGTACTTTTTAATTTTGTAATAATATGTATTGGTGAAGTTGCTAAAAAAATATGAATTCTAAAATTAGAAGATATTTTTAAAGCTTCATAAGCTACATCAATGTCTTTTTCCTTACATCTAGCTAAACCACATATTTTACTATTTTTTATAATTTTTGCTATTGTTTGAAAAGATTTAAAATCTCCAGGAGAAGAAATAGGAAAACCAACTTCTATTATATCAATATCCATTGATTCTAATGCTAAAGCTATTTCTACTTTTTCTTTAGTATTCAAACTTTTTTTTAAAGATTGTTCTCCATCTCTTAATGTTGTATCAAAAATAATAATTTTTTCTTTCATAAAAATATAAATCTCTTTTAATAAAAATTTTAGTTAATTATTTTATAAATTTATTTTAATATTACATATATAATTTAATTAAAATTTTATAAAATTTTAATTATTCATAAATTATTTATTAATTATTAAAAATAATTTATATATTTATATATATAAATTATATGATTTATAATCATAAAGATATCGATTTTATAAAATATGTATATTTATAAGTTATAAATTAAATAAATATAAAATAAAATTTATTTTGAATATATATTTTTAAATAAATTTAATAAATATTTTTTTTAATTTTTTTAATATTAAATATATATTATACAAATATTTTATAAGGAGTATTTATTCTAATGATAGATGAATTTTATATGAAATATGCAATTAAATTAGCAAAATTAGGTATCTTTACAACTACTCCTAATCCTAATGTAGGTTGTGTAATAGTTAATAACAATAAAATTGTTGGTACTGGATATCATTTAAAATCAGGACAAAATCATGCAGAAATTAATGCATTAAATATGGCTGGAAAATATGCAAAAAATTCGACTGTTTATGTAACATTAGAGCCATGTAATTATTTTAATTTAACTCCACCTTGTTGTAATGCTTTAATAAAAGCTAAGGTTAATCGTGTTATAATAGCAAACAAAGATCCTAATCCTAAAATAAATGGATATGGAATAAAATTATTAAAAAAATTTGGAATAAAAATAAAATATAATTTTATGTCTAAAGAAGCTGAAAAATTAAATTTAGGTTTTTTTAAAAGAATGCGTACAGGTTTTCCTTGGATACAATTAAAATTAGCAGTATCTTTAGATGGTAAAATCGGTCTTTATAATGGTAAAAGTAAATGGATTTCTTCTAAAGAATCTAGAATAGATGTTCAAAAACTTAGAGCAAAAAGTTCTGCAATTTTAAGTACAAGTAATACAGTTTTAAAAGATAATGCTACTTTATTAGTTCGTTGGAATGAATTAAATGATTATATAAAAAAAATATATCCTAAAAATTTATTAAGACAACCAATAAGAATTATTTTAGATAGATCTAATTTAATAAAACCTACTAATAAACTTATATTATTTCCAGGAAAAATATTTTTAATAAGATTAAAATATACATTTGAAAAATGGCCTTATTATGTTAAACAAATAATTATTCCAGAAAAAAATGGTTTTTTAAATTTAAAATATTTATTTAAAAAATTAGGACATAAAGGAATAAATAATATTCTTATAGAAGCAGGGAGTATATTAACAGGATCTTTATTAAAAAATAAATTAGTTGATGAATTAATAGTTTATTTATCACCTAAATTATTAGGAAATATTGCATTGAATTTTTGTAATCTTAATGAATTTTATAATATGAATGATGTTTTAAAATTTAATTTTACAAATATAAAAAAAATAGGTAAAGATTTAAGATTAAAATTAAAACCTTTATAAATTTGATGTTATTTTTAGAGATTTTTATGAAAATAATTAATGAAAATATTATAGTTTCAAAAAAAGTATTTATAGCAATTATTATAGCAAGGTTTAATGAATTTATTAATAAAAATTTATTATATGCTGCTATTGATACATTTCAAAGAATAGGAATGATAAAAAAAGATAATATAACTGTTATATGGATACCAGGATCATATGAATTACCATTAACAACTAAATTAATAATAAAAAAAAAGATTTACGATGGTATTTTGACCATAGGAACAATTATTAAAGGAGATACTTTACATTTTAAATATTTATCTCAATCAGTATGTTCTCAGTTACTAAATTTATCTGTAAAAAATCAAATACCTATCTCATTTGGAGTATTAACCACAAATAATATAGAACAAGCAATAGAACGTTCTGGAAGTAAAATAGGAAATCGTGGAACTGAAGCAGCTTTAACATTATTGGAAATGATAAATATATCTAAAAAAATTAAATCTTTAAGTGAAAAAAAGGAATTATAGTGAAATTTACTGATAGATATCAAGCTCGTAAATATGCTTTACAAGCAATTTATTCTTGGCAAATATCTAAAAATACATTTAGTGATATTCAATATTATTTTTTAAATGAATCTATAAAAGATTTTAAAAATATTGACATTAGTTATTTTAATGAATTAATAAATGGAGTAATAATAAATAGTATAAGTTTAGATAAATTAATGAAGCCTTTTTTATCACGTAAATTATTTGAATTAGGTCAAATTGAAAAAGCTATTTTAAGAATTTCATTATATGAATTAATTAATCGTTTAGATGTTCCTTATAAAGTTATTATTAATGAAAGTATTTGTTTAGCAAAATGTTTTGGAGGTGTAGATAATAGTTATAAATTTATAAATGGTGTTTTAGATAAAATAGTTACTAAAATAAGAATATAAATAATATATTATATATATTTTAAGAATTATTATAATATAAATAATTTTTTATAAAATATATTTAATTAATGACAATTATTGTATTTAAAAAAAATTATTTAAATAAATATCATCTTTAAAATTACTTATAATTCAGCAGCAATTTTTTTTGAAATATTTTCTCCTAAAATAATACTAACTAATTTTAAATTAAAATCAAGAGAATATTTAACACTTTGAGCAGTTAATAATTTAAATTTATTATCCCAACATACTGGATTATTTGACCATTGTTTAGATGGAATTAAATTTTTCAATCCTAAATATCCAGTCATTTTAGCTTTAGGAAAAATATTATTTGATACAAGCATAATAGCAGGAGTAGCACAAATTGCACCTACAATTTTTTGAGAAATTTTAAATTTAGAAATATATTTTAATAATAAATTATTAGATTTAAAATGTTGAGATGCTTTTAATCCTCCAGGAATAATTATAGCAATATAATTATTACTATTTGTTAAATCTTTTAAAAGTATATCACAAATTAAATTTGTGCCATGAGCACAAGAAACTTTATAATTATTAGTTGTACTTGCTAAAGTAACATTTATATTACTTCTATTTAAAATATCGATAGTTGAAACAGTTTCTATTTCTTCTATACCATCTGTAATACAAATTAGAATAGAATAACATTCTGACATTTTACTATACCTGCTAAAATTTTTATTTATTTAAATATACGGGAAAATTTATACATAATTCTAATATTTTTTCTTTTATATATAAAATTTTTTCATTTCTTTTATCAAAAATATCTGCAATAATATTTGTTATTAATGATACTTCATGTTCTTTAAAACCTCTTCTAGTAATTGCAGGAGTACCAATTCTTATACCTGAAGTAATAAAAGGAGATTTTAAATCATTTGGAATACTATTTTTATTTACAATAATATTATATTTTCCTAGTAATTTTTCAGCTTTTATTCCTGTCATATTTATATTAGATAAATCTATTAAAAATAAATGATTATATGTATTATTTGAGACAATTTTATAATTACGTTCTTTTAAAATAGAAACCATTAATTTAGCATTTTTTAATACTTGTTTTTGATATATAAAAAATTTTGGTTCAGAAGCTTCTTTTAATGCTACAGCTTTAGCTGCAATGACATGCATCAAAGGACCACCTTGAGTTCCTGGAAATACAGAAGAATTTAATTTATTAAAAAGATTATCAATATTTTCTGTAGCTAAAATTAATCCACCTCTTGGACCTGCTAAAGTTTTATGTGTTGTAGAAGTTACTACATGAGCATATGGTATTGGATTAGGATATAATCCAGTTGCTACTAATCCTGCAATATGAGCCATATCAATAAGTAAATATGCTTTTACAATATCAGCTATTTCTCTCATTTTTTTCCAATTACATATTCCAGAATACGATGAAAAACCACCAATAATCATTTTAGGTTTATGTTTTTCTGCTAATTTTAATAAATTATCATAATCAATAATTCCTTCATTATTAACTTTATAAGATATATTTTTATAAAATTTTCCTGAAAAATTAACTATAGATCCATGAGTTAGATGACCTCCATGAGAATTTTCTAAACCCATTATTTTATCTCCAGGATTTAATAATGCTGAATATACAGCAAAATTAGCTTGTGATCCTGAATGTGGTTGTACATTAGCATAATTTGCATTAAATAATTTTTTAGCTCTATTTATAGTTATTTGTTCTATTTCGTCAATATATTTACATCCACCATAATATCTTTTATTAGGATATCCTTCTGCATATTTATTAGTTAATTGAGATCCTTGAACATACATAACATAAGGTGAAGCATAATTTTCAGATGCAATTAATTCTATATGTTCTTCTTGTCGTTTAATTTCTTTTTGAATTAATTTCCATATTTCAATATCATAATTTGAATAATTTATAATTTGATTCAAAATTAATTACCTTTAAAACTAATTATATTAATGAATTTTGTTTCTTCTTTTTAAAGAAAAAAATGTTTTAATAACACTAGTACATTCTTTAACTAATACTCCAGAATTAATTTTTATGCAATAATTTATATTATAAATTCCTAATAAATCTATAAATGATCCTATTTTATAATATTTATTATTATTAATACTATATACTAAACGATTAATTCTACTAATAATTATTGCTCCAGAACACATTATACATGGTTCTAATGTTACATACATAGTTGTATTTAGTAATCTATAATTTTTTAAAAACTTACCAGCTTTTCTTAATGCTATAATTTCAGCATGTCCTGTAGGATCATTTTTTTTAATAGAATTATTTTTACCTTCTGATATAATTTTATTATTCTTTACAATTACTGCTCCAACTGGTATTTCACCTGACTTAATTGCTAATTTAGATAAATTTAAAGCATAATTCATCCAATAAATATCATTTTTCATTAACTTTTAAAACCTTTTTATCAATATTTAAAATATTTAAACCGAAAAAAATTCGGTATATCTAGTAAAATTATTAAATTTAAATTTATAAAAATATTTAGATATTTATTTTTTATAAAAATAATTTTTATAAATTATTATTTGTAATAATAAAAAATTTATTAAATATTATAAAGTATAAAATATTAAATTAATTTTAATCTTTTTTAAGATATAAAACTATTAATTATTTTCTAAAAATTATATGTATAATTTTTAGAAAATATAAATTTTAAAATTCTTAATTAAATAAGAGATATTTATATGATAAAAAATATTACTTCAGTTTATGGTATGCATGATTATTTTTTTCCAGATACTTTATTATGGGAATATATTGAAAATGTTATTAAAGATATATTAAATAATTATGGTTATAAAGAAATTAAAATTCCTATTATTGAAAAAAGTATTTTATTTAAACAAATGATAGGTGAAATGACAGATATTGTAGAAAAAGAAATGTATAATTTATATGATAAAAATGGAGAGAGTCTTACTTTGAGACCAGAAGGAACTGTTGGTTGTATTAGAGCAATGGTAGAACATAATGCTTTTTCTTCTTTAAATCAAAGATTATGGTATAATGGACCTATGTTTCGTTATGAAAGACCACAAAAAGGAAGATATAGACAATTTAATCAAATTGGTATTGAAGTATTAGGATTAGAATCACCTTATATAGATGCTGAAATAATTATAATGACATATCATTTTTGGAAGAAACTTAATATTATAAATAATATTTTTTTAGAAATTAATTCTATTGGATCTATTCAAGATAGAGAAAAATATATTAAAAAACTTATTTTATATTTAGAAAAACATTTTCATTTATTAGATGAAGATTGTAAAAGAAGAATATATACAAATCCTTTAAGAATATTAGATAGTAAAAATCCTAATATTCAACAATTATTAAATAGAGCTCCTCAATTAAAAAATTTTCTTAGTACACATTGTGTAGTTAATTTAAATAAATTATGTGATATATTAAATACAATGAAAATTAATTTTTCTATAAATTATCGTTTAGTAAGAGGATTAGATTATTATAATGATATTGTTTTTGAATGGATTACAAATCAATTAGGATCTCATAAAACTATTTGTGGTGGTGGTAGATATGATAAATTAGTTGAAAAATTCAGTCAAAAAAAAAATATTAATGGTATAGGATGTGCTATTGGAATAGAACGTTTAATATTATTAATAAAAAATGTTAATGCAATAAAATTAAAAACAAATTATTTAATAGATATTTATCTTATACCTATGAATAATAATTTGACTTTACATAAAACTATTTATATTCGTGAAATTATTAGAAAACATTTTCCTTTATTAAAAACAGTTATTAGTTATTATTTTAATAATTTAAAAAAACAAATTATTCAAGCAATTAAACAAAAGGTACGTTTTCTTTTAATTATAGGAGAAAAAGAAATAAATAATAATCAATTAACAATAAAAGATTTATTTTTAAAAAAACAAATAACTTTTCTTGAAAAAGAATTAATAACTAAATTAATAGAAATATTAAATTACTAAAATTAATTAATTTATTTATTTTTATAATATTTAAAATAATATTTAATGTGATTTTTTTAATTTAAAACATTATATATAATTAGATTAAAGAGGAAATAATGAAATTACAAAAATTAATGTTCATATTTTTTATTTTTTGTTCTTTTACATTAACTAGATGTTCAAATTATAATAATAATTCTATTCAGAATAAAAAAGAAATAATAAAAAATTATAAAAATGATTTAAATATTATAAAAAATAACCAAATAAATCCCAAATTAATTTGGTTTAAAAAAATAATGAAAAAATCTAATAATAATTTTTCTAAATTACATTTAGCATATAAAAAAGGATTAATATATATTGCAAATAAAGATGGTATAGTAAAATGTATTAATATAAAAAATGGAAAAATAGTATGGAATGTTAATCTTGCTAAAAAAAATTTTTGTATATTTTCGTATTGTTTATCAGAAGAATTATCTAGTGGTCCTGTTATATCAAATAATTATTTATATTTAGGAAGTGAAAAAGGTAAAATTATTGCTTTAAATAATAAAAATGGTACTAAAGTATGGGAAACATCAGTTTTTAGTGAAGTATTATCTGATCCAGTTATTTCAAAAAATATTTTAGTTATACATAATAATAATAATATTTTACAAGGATTAGATAAAAATAACGGTCATATTTTATGGACAGTAAGTTTAGGTCCTTTAGAACCATATTCATTTAGAGGTACATCAAAACCAACAATATTTTTTGATAATATTATAACTGGAAGTGATAATGGTATTATTAGTTCTCGTACATTAAATAATGGTTCTTTAATTTGGCAAAGAGACTTAACAATAATTCCTAATTTATTTAGTTCTTTAAATTTTAATGATATTGATGCACAACCAATAATTTTTAATGGAATAGTTTATGTAGTTTCTTATAATGGTAATTTCAATGCATTAGATCTTTCTAATGGAAATATTATTTGGAAAAAATTATATAAAGTGTCTGGTGATTTCATTCTTAATAAAAATATTTATTTTTTTGATATAAACAATAAACTTTTATCATTAAATATTTACAAAGGAAATATTATTTGGTCACAAGATAAATTTATACATAAAAAAACTATAACTCCAATTTATTATAAAAATAATCTTATAATTATAGATAGATATGGTAAAATTTACTGGTTAAATATTTATAATGGTAATGTTATTGGTAATAAATCAATTAAAAAATTTAATGATTATATAGAATCATCATTATTAATTGATAATAAATTAATTTTACAAACTCATAATGGCATACTTTATATGTTTAAATTATAAATTAATATATATGAAAAAAAAAATAATGTTAAATTATCCTATAGTTACTATAGTAGGAGCACCAAATTCAGGAAAATCAACTTTATATAATTCATTAACTAAAACTAATAAAGCATTAGTTAATAATATTTCTGGATTTACAAGGGATAGAAATTATGGTTATGTTAAAATAAATAAATATCAATTTATTTGTATTGATACAGGTAGTATAATTAATGATATAAAAACAAAAAAAACAGAATTAAGTAATTTTTTAGTAAATAAACAAACTTTTCAAGCTATTAAAGAATCAGATTTAATATTATTTATAATCAAAGGATTTTATTTAACAAGTTTAGATTATGAAATTATAAATAAAATAAGAATATATAAAAAAAAAATTATTATTATTTTAAATAGAAAAAATATTAATTTTTATGAAAAAGAATTTTATTCTTTAGGTTATCAATTATACAATGTTAATATAATTGACATTAATAATATCAATAAATTATGTATATTTTTATTACCTTATATAAAAAATATTTTTTTAAAAAAAAATAAAATTAAAAATAAAAATTATAAAAATATTTCTTATATTAATAATAATAATGTTAAATTAGCAATTATAGGTACTCCTAATGTTGGTAAATCTACTTTGATTAATAAAATTCTTAAAGAAGAAAGAATGATTGTAAATCATACTGCTGGTACAACTAGAGATAGCATCTCTATACCAATAAAGGATATTAATCAAACAATCAAAAAATATTTTACAAATTTAGTTATTATTGATACTGCAGGTATTAAAAAAAAAAATAAAATTAAAAATATAGAAAAAAATATAATTAATGAATCTTTTAAATCTATAAAAAAATCTAATATAATTTTATTTGTTATTGATGGATTTAAAGAAATATTTTCTAATCAAGATACATCTATAATAAATTATATTATTAATCAAGGAAAACCTATTATTATAGCAATTAATAAATTTGATTTAATAAAATTAAAAAAAATAAAACAAATAAAAAAAATAATTAAAATTAAATTTCCGTTTATTCCTATAATATTTATATCAGCTAAATATGGAATAGGATTGAAAAATTTATTTAAATCATTATTTAATGTATATAATTTAACTAATCAAAAAATTAATACTTCAAAATTAATGAAAATTATGTATTTAGCAATTAATAATTTTCCACCACCTATGATTAAAAAATATCGTATAAAATTAAAATATATACATGTGGGTAAATATAATCCGTTAACTTTAATTATTCATGGTAATCAAGTAACAAAATTAGAAAATAATTATAAACGTTATTTATCAAATTTTTTATATAAAAAATTAGAACTTTTTGGTATTCCTATTTTTTTAAAATTTAAAGAAAATAAAAATCCTTATATTAAAAATTATATTAATTAATATATAATAATTATTACTTAATTATTTTATTAATTAAAATCATAACATGAATAAAATTCCATATTATAGATTTTCAGTTGCTCCTATGTTAAAAAGAACAGATAAATATTGTCGTTATTTTTATAGAAAATTAACAAAACATGCTCTTTTATATACTGAAATGATACATTCCAATGCAATTATTAATAATAAATCAATTTTATTAAATAATTGTGGAAATAATATTGCATTACAATTAGCAGGAAATAATCCTAAAATATTATCTTTATGTTCAAAAAAAGCAGAAAAATTAGGATATAAAGAAATTAATTTAAATGTAGGTTGTCCTTCTATAAATTCTCAAAAAAACAATTTTGGTGCATGTTTGATGAAACAATATAATATTTTATCTGATTGTATTAAATCAATGAGTGATAGTGTTTCAATACCAATTACAATTAAAACTCGTATTGGTATAAATAATGATGATAGTTATACATTTTTATGTAAATTTATAGAAATATTGTCTAATAGTGGTTGTAATATATTTATTATTCATGCACGAAAAGCATTACTTTTTAATAAAGTAAAAACTAAAATTAATCTGAATATTCCTAATTTAGATTATAAAGTTGTATATAAAATTAAAAAAAAATTTCCAAATATTAAAATTTTAATAAATGGAGGGATTCAAAATTTAAAAGAAGTAAAAAAACATTTAAAATATGTAGATGGAGTTATGATGGGTAGAAAAATTTTTAATAATCCTAAATTTTTAATGAAAATAGATCAAGAAATTTTTCATCAAAAATATATTTCTTATTCTCCTTTAGAGATTATTAATTCAATGTTTTCATATATAGAAAAAGAATTAGAAAAAGGTATACATTTAAAACGAATTATTTTTTCTGTATTAAATTTTTTTAACGGAATAAATGGTTCTATAAATTTTAAAAAATATATTAATAATAAAAATAATTATTTTAATAATAGTGGTATTCAAGTATTAAATAAAGCATTATCTTATATAAAAGATATATAAAATTATAATAACTTTTTATATTATAATTTTATATAATAAAACATTATATTAATATTCATTGTTTATAAATGTTAATTTATGATAGTCAATAATTTAATAAAAAAATCTAAATTTAGAAAAAATTTTGATATAAAAGGCATTAAATTACCTCCTCATTCATTAGAAGCTGAGCAATCAATATTAGGAGGATTAATGTTAGATAATAATCGTTGGGAAAATGTTATAGAAAAAATTATAGTACAAGATTTTTTTACATTTGCTCATAGAATTATTTTTCATGAAATGCAATTGTTAACAGATACAGGAAAACCAATTGATTTAATTACTTTATCAGAATCTTTACAAAATAAAAAAAAATTAGATGATGTAGGAGGTTTTGCATATTTAGCTGAATTATCAAAAAATATTCCTAGTATATCAAATATTTATGCATATATTGATATTGTAAAAGAAAGAGCAATTGTTAGAGAAATGATATTAGCTGCAAATGAAATTGCTGAAGCAGGATATTTTCCTAATGGAAGAAATAGTGAAGAATTAATAAATTTAGCTGAATCTCGTATTTTTCAAATAGCAGAAAAACGTATAAATAAAGATACTAGACCTAAAGGAGTAGATGAAATTTTAGAAGTAACAATTTCTAAAATTGAATCTTTTTATAAATCAACAAAACATGGTGTAACAGGAATAGATACTGGATATCATGAGTTAAATAGGAAAACAGCTGGATTACAAAAATCTGATTTAATAATTATTGCTGCTAGACCATCAATGGGTAAAACAACTTTTGCAATGAATATTTGTGAAAATGCTGCTATATCACAAGATAAACCTGTATTAATATTTAGTTTAGAAATGCCATGTGAACAAATTATGATGCGTATGTTAGCTTCTCTTTCTAGAGTTGATCAAACACGTATTCGTACAGGACAATTAAATGATAATGATTGGGAAAAAATTTCAAATACAATGGCTCTTTTATTAAAGAAAAAAAATATATATATTGATGATTCTTCTGAACTTACTCCTACTGAAGTAAGATTAAGATCACGTAGGATATTTAGAGAATATAATGGACTAAGTTTAATTATGGTTGATTATTTACAATTAATGAGAGTTCCTTCATTGTCTTTTAATAGAACATTAGAAATTGCTGAAATATCACGTTCATTAAAAGCATTAGCAAAAGAATTACATGTACCTGTATTAGCTTTATCTCAATTAAATAGATCTTTAGAACAAAGATCTGATAAACGTCCAATGAATTCTGATTTAAGAGAATCTGGATCTATAGAACAAGATGCTGATTTAATAATGTTTATTTATAGAGATGAAGTATATAATGAACATAGTAATTTACAAGGTATTGCAGAAATTATTATAGGAAAACAACGTAATGGTCCAATTGGAACTATAAGATTAACTTTTAATAATAAAATAGCTAGATTTGATAATTATTCTGATTATTATAATAGTTCTAATATTTGATTAGTAATATATTAATTAATTAATTAATATTAATTTTATAAAAATTTATAGTGAAATTATCAATGTTAAAAATTTTTAATACTTTAAGTAAAAAAAAAGAAATATTTAAACCAATTCATAATAATGAAGTGAAAATTTATGTTTGTGGTGTCACAACATATGATTTATGTCATATTGGACATGGAAGAACTTTTATTATATTTGATTTAATTATAAGATATTTAAAATACTTAGGATATAAAGTTCAATATATAAGAAATATTACTGATATTGACGATAAGATTATAGATATAGCTAATAAAAAAAATAAAAGTATTAAATATATTACAAATAAAATGATTTCCGAAATGAAATTAGATTTTAAAAATCTTAATCTTTTAAAACCAGATATAGAACCAAGAGTAACTAATCATATAAATGAAATTATTATAATAATTAAATATTTAATTAAAAATAATAATGCATATATTGCTAAAAATGGAGATGTAATGTTTTCTATTCAAAGTTATTTAGATTATGGTCAATTATCTAGACAAAAATTAAATAAATTAAAAAATAAACATAAGCATATTTTTTTTAAAAAAAATCATATAGATTTTGTCTTATGGAAAACATCTACAAAAAAACAAATTGGATGGTTATCTCCTTGGGGTTATGGAAGACCTGGATGGCATATAGAATGTTCAGCTATGCATCATAAATATTTTGGTAATTGTTTTGATATACATGGTGGTGGTAATGATTTAATTTTTCCTCATCATGAAAATGAAATAGCTCAATCATATTGTTTAGATAAATCATTTCATGTTAATTATTGGATTCATAGTGGAATGATTATGATAAATAATAAAAAAATGTCTAAATCATTACATAATTCTTTAAAGTTAAGAGATATTTTATCTAAATATAATAATGAAATTATTCGACATTTTTTTGCTTCAACTCATTATAGAAGTCCAATTATTTATAATGAAGATTTTTTAAAACAATCGGAATCTTCCATAAAAAGATTATATATATCAATATATCATATAAATAATATTTTATCTCATATAGATATAAATAATCAAAATTATAAAAAAGATGAAAAAAATATTTTTTTTGAAAAAATGTTTTATGAAGCAATGAATGATGATTTTAATACTCCAAAAGCTTATAGTATTTTATTTAATATGTCTCATCAAATTAATATTTTAAATAATAAAAAAAAATTTTTATATGCAAATAATTTAATATTAAAATTAAGAGATTTAGGAAATATTTTAGGAATTCTTTTTTATGATCCTCAAAAATATTTTAAAAATAAATTAAATTTACATTACTATAATAAACTTCAAATTGAAAAATTAATTAAAATACGAAATAATGCTCGTAAAAATAAATTTTGGACAGAAGCAGATTATATTAGAGATCTATTAAATAATAAAAATATTCTTTTAGAAGATTCACAGTTTGGAACTATATGGAAAAAAAAATAAAGTAATATTTCAATAAAAAATATATATTATTATATAAATAATTTTATGAAAAAATCATTGAAAGAAAAAATTATAAATTTGTGTAATGAAATAAAATACCATAATTATAGATATCATGTATTAAATGATCCAGAAATACTTGATTATAAATATGATAAATTATTATATAAATTAGAAAAATTAGAAAATTTATATCCTGATTTAATAATTTATAATTCTCCTACTAAATTTGTAGGAGGTATTTCTTTAAAAAATTTTAAAAAAATAAATCATATTTTACCTATGCTATCATTAAATAATGTATTTAATGAAAAAGATTTATTTTTAAAATTTTTTAAACCTATTAAAAATTATTTAAATAAAGACATAAATTATTTTTGTTGTGAATTAAAATTTGATGGTATAGCAGCAAGTATATTATATAAAAATGGACAATTAATAAGAGCCTCTACTAGAGGAAATGGAATAATAGGAGAAAATATAACTAATAATATATTATTTATACAAGATATTCCTCATAAACTTCAAGGAAATGATTTTCCTTCTATATTAGAAGTTAGAGGAGAAATATTTATGACAAAAACAAATTTAGAAATATTAAATAAAAAAAATATTTTAAAGAAAAAATTTTCTAATACTCGTAGTGCAGTTGTAGGTACTTTATTTTTAAAAAATTTTCATAATATTAATAATAAATTATTAAATTTTTTTAGTTATGGTATAGGTTTTATAAAAAATAAAAAGGAAATATATAGTCAAATAAATATTTTACAAAATTTAAAAAATTATGGATTACCAATTTCTAATTATACAATATTTTCTTCTTCTATAAAAGAGATTTTATTTTTTTATCAAAAAATGAAAAAAAAAAGAAATATTCTTCCATATAATATTGATGGTATTGTTATTAAAATAGATGATTTTAAAATACAAAAAATACTAGGTTGTACATCACATGCTCCTAAATGGGCTATTGCATATAAATTTCCTTCTCAAGAAAAAATAACAACTTTAAAAAATATTATTTTTCAAATAGGAAGAACAGGAATAATTACTCCTGTAGGAAATTTTAAAACTATTAAAATTAATGGAGTAAATATTAGTAATGCTAGTTTATATAATATTAATGAAATTAAAAAATTAAATTTAAAAATAGGAGATGTAATAATAGTACAACGTTGTGGTGATGTTATACCAAAAATAATAAATATTATAAAAAAGGAAAGAGTTAATAACATTACAACTAGTATTGTTATTCCTACAATATGTCCAGATTGTAAATCTATTCTTAAAAGAAAAAATCATAATAAAATGATGTTATATTGTCCTTCTGGTTTCAATTGTAAATCTCAATTAAAAGGATATTTAAAACATTTTATATCTCGTAATGCAATGAATATTAATTATATAGGTGATAAACTTATTAATAAATTAGTAAATAATAATTTAGTAAAAAATTCTATAGATTTATTTAATTTAAATATAAATACATTGAATAAAATTCCTCATTTAGGAAATAAAACTATTTCTAAAATATTAAAATCATTAGAAATATCAAAAAAAACAACTTTTACTAAATTTTTATTTTCTTTAGGGATTAATGAAGTAGGTTTAGTTACTGCAAATAATTTAAGTAATTATTTTAAAAATTTAAATAATTTTTTAAATGCGGAATTAGAAGATTTTTATTGTATACCTGGAATAGGAAAAAAAATTGCATATAATTTATATAATTTTATTAAAAATAAAAATAACTTATATATAATTAATAAATTAATTAATAGAATTGGTATTCATTGGAATAAAAATAATATTTATAATAATTTTTTTTATAAAAAAAAAGTAGTATTAACCGGAAAATTAAATTCAATAAAAAGATTTAATATAATAGAAAAATTAATAAATTTAGGTGCTATAGTTTGTACTCATATATCTAAAAATATAGATATAATCATTATAGGAAATAATCCTGGTTCTAAAATATTTAAAGCAAAAAAATTAAATTTAAAAATTATAAATGAACAACAGTTAATAAAATTAATTTATAAAAAATAATTTTAATATTATATATAATATAATTGTTGTTATTTTTATAATAACTGATATCTTAATTATATTTAATAAAAATATTATTTTAATAATTAGATTCATATGAAAAAATATAAAGATATAATAGAATATTATTTTTCTGAACAAAAAAATAACAAAAAATTATTACAAAATAAAGAATTAATTAAGTCAGTTTATAATATAATTGAAATGTTAAATAAAGGAAAATTAAGAGTATCAGAAAAAATAAAAAATAATTGGATAACGCATAAATGGATAAAAAAAGCAATTTTATTATATTTTAAAATTAGTAATAATTTTTTTATAAAAGGTGAATATAATTGTTATTACGATAAAATTCCTTCAAAATTTTATAATATGAATAAAGATGATTTTAATAAATTAAATTGTCGTATAGTTCCTCCTACTACTGTAAGATATGGATCTTTTTTAGATAAAAATGTTATTTTAATGCCTTCTTTTATAAATATAGGATCTTTTATAGGAAAAGGAACTATGATAGATACTTGGTCTACTATAGGATCATGCGCTCAAATTGGTAAAAATGTTCATATATCTGGAGGTGTGGGAATAGGAGGAGTTTTAGAACCTATTCAATCTAATCCAACAATTATAGAAGATAATTGTTTTATCGGAGCTAGATCAGAAATAGTTGAAGGAGTTATTATTGAAAGTGGTTCAGTAATTTCTATGGGTGTATATATTGGACAAAGTACTAAAATATATGATAGAGAAACAGGATTAATTTATTTTGGTAAAGTTCCTAAGGGATCAGTTGTAGTTTCTGGAAATTTACCAGCTCAAAATGGTAAATATAGTTTATATTGTGCTGTAATAGTTAAAAAAGTAGATTATAAAACTTTAAGTAAAATTGAAATTAACAATATTTTACGTGAAAATAATTAAATAATTTTAAAATTTAAAAATTGAGTATTTATAAATAAAATTTTTTTAATTAAATCTTATACTTATAGTATAATAGATAAATATTTATATAAATTATAATTTTAAAATAGGTATTTTATAAATATGAAAGTATTAAGTCATACATTAGGTTTTCCTAGAATTGGTCCTTATCGTGAATTAAAAAAAGCTCAAGAAAAGTATTGGAATAGTCAAATTACAAAAGAAAAATTATTTAATGTTGGTTATAACATTAGAAAATTTAATTTACATAAACAAATAAATAATAATATTGATTTATTACCTGTAGGTGATTTTGCATGGTATGATCATATACTTAATACTAGTTTAATGCTAGGAAATATTCCTGTAAGATTTCAAGAAAAAATAAATAATTCTATTGATATAGATACAATGTTTTATATTGCTAGAGGTTCTATTCATGATAAAAAATCATTAAATGCTAGTAAAATGACTAAATGGTTTAATACTAATTACCATTATATAGTTCCTGAATTTTATAAAAATCAATCTTTTCATTTTTCTTGGAAACAATTATTAAATGAATTAGATGAAGCTATAAAAATGGATTTTAATAATATTAAACCTATATTAATAGGTCCTCTTACATATCTTTGGTTAGGTAATAAAATACAAGGTAATAATTTTAGTCGTTTGGAATTAATAAAAAAAATTTTACCAGTTTATATTGAAATATTATTAGAAATTAAAAAAAGAAATATTGAATGGATTCAAATAGATGAACCTATTCTAGCATTAGAATTACCAAAAAAATGGTTACAAGCATTTAAAAATACTTATGATAATTTAAAAAATTATATTAATATATTATTAACTACATATTTTGGTAGTATTAGTCATAATATTGAATTAATTAAAACATTACCTGTAAATGGAATACATATAGATTTAGTTAATGGAAAAGATAATATTGAATTTATTAATAAAAATATTTCTAAAAAATGGATTATATCTTTTGGAATTATTAGTGGTAGAAATATTTGGAAAACTGATTTAAAAAAATGGTACGATATTTTATTAACTATAAAAAATAATAGACCATTTTTATGGATTGGTAGTTCTTGTTCTTTAATACATACTCCAGTAGATTTAAATTTAGAATTAAAATTAAATAAAAAAATTAAGAGTTGGTTTTCTTTTGCAATACAAAAATGTAAAGAATTATCTTTGATAACTCAAGCTATTAATAATAATGATTCTAGTGAATTAATTCAATGGAGTAAATTTATACATACTAGAAAATTATATAAACAAATAACTAATGAACAAGTACAAAAAAAAATATTATTAATTGGTAATAATATTATAAATAATCGTAAAAATTATAATACAAGGTCCCTTTTACAAAAAGAAAAATTAAAATTACCATTTATTCCAACCACTACTATAGGATCATTTCCTCAAACTTTAGATATTAGAAAATTAAGATCTGATTTTAAATCAGGATTTATTACTTATGATTTTTATAAAAAAAAGATGAAAAATTATATTAAAAATATAATTAATATTCAAGAAAAATTAGATTTAGACGTATTAGTACATGGAGAGCCAGAAAGAAATGATATGGTTGAATATTTTGGGGAAAATCTTAATGGGTTTATTATAACTGAAAATGGTTGGGTTCAAAGTTATGGATCTCGTTGTGTAAAACCTCCAATTATTATTGGAGATATTAGTAGAAATAAACCAATAACAGTATATTGGTCTCAATATGCACAGTCTTTAACAAAAAAAATAGTTAAAGGAATGTTAACTGGACCTATAACAATGTTACTTTGGTCTTTTCCTAGAAATGATATTTCTCCTATAGAAATTACTAAACAAATTGCATTAGCTTTAAAAGAAGAAATATATGATTTAGAAAAAGTTAATATTAAAATTATACAAATAGATGAACCTGCTTTAAGAGAAGGTTTACCATTAAAAAAATCTGAATGGAATCAATATTTAAAATGGGCAATAGAAGCTTTTCATTTAACAATATCATCTACAAAAGACGTAACACAAATTCATACTCATATGTGTTATTCCGAATTTAAAGATATTATACATTCTATTATATCTTTAGATGCTGATGTTATTAGTATTGAAGCATCTCGTTCTAATAATAATTTAATTAAATTATTCAAAAGTTTAAATTATCCTAATGAATTAGGTTTAGGAGTATATGATATACATTCACCTAATATACCATCTATAAATAAAATTAAAAATTTTTTAATTAATGCATTAAAGAATATCTCTTTTAAAAATCTTTGGGTAAATCCTGATTGTGGATTGAAAACAAGAAAATGGGAAGAAGTAATAAAAAGTTTACATAATATGGTAAAAGCAACAAAAATTTTAAGAAAAAAAATACAATAATTTATTTCAATAATTAATTAAAAAATTTAATTTTTATAATCAAAGTAAAAAAAATAATTAAAAAATATAAATAACTGCATCCGGGAGGATTCGAACCTCCGACCGTTCGGTTCGTAGCCGAGTGCTCTATTCCACTGAGCTACGGATGCTTTTTTATTCGGTGAGAGAGAGATTCGAACCCTCGATGTAGATAAAACCACATACACCCTTAGCAGGGGTGCGCCTTAAACCACTCGGCCATCTCACCATATAAAAAATATATTATATTTTATAAAAAAATAAGTCAATTAATTATTTAATTTGTTTAGCAAACCGTTTGCTGATTTTTTTCTGCTTGAATGCGTTGATAAATTTCTTCACGATGAACAGCTATTTCTCTAGGAGCATTAACACCAATTCGTACTTGATTTCCTTTAATCCCTAATACTGTTACCATAACTTCATCACCTATCATAAGTGTTTCGCCTACTCGGCGAGTAAGAATAAGCATTCTTTTCTCCTTGAAAAAAATAAAACATAAAATTAAAATTAATTAATAATTTATTAAAAAATTGTTAATTAAAATATTTAAATAGAAATTAATAAAATTAAATATGTAAATTATATAATTATATAAATTAAATACTAATTTTATTTATATAATTTAAAAAAAATAATTTAATTTTATTTAAAAATAAATTAAATTTTATTTTGTCAAAATTGCAATTTATCTGTGCTATAGTAACACATCCTCCGATTTTACAATGATTTTTATCACAAAATTTATTAATAATTTTAATAACATTTATTTCTTTTGATAGATTATTAGAAATCTTTATTATTAAATAAAAATTATTTTCCCATTTAGTAGATAATATTATTATAAATTTATTTATTTTACTAATTAAATTTTTTAAAATAAAATTAAATAATGTAGGATGAAAATTATAAATTTGACTTACTATGAAATTAATATTTTGTAAAAAAATATTATTTGATAATAAAATTTTACTTTCATTTTCAATAAAATATTCTTCTAAATTTTTTAAAGATTTTTTTAAAATATTTTTTTGTTTTTTATATATTGAAAATTTTTCAATTAAATGAATTTCATCTGTTTTTAATATATTAGCAATTAATTTTAATTTTTCATTTTGTTCTTGTATATATTGTAATGAATAATTATGAGTTATTGCATGTATTCTTTTAATACTATGTGATATATTACTAAATTTTTTAATTATAAAAAAACCAATTTGATGAGTATTTAATATATGTGTTCCTCCACAAAATTCTTTAGAAATTTTTTCTATTTCTACAATTCTAACAATATCATTATATTTTTTATCAAAAAACGATATTATATTTTCATTTTTTTTAGCTATATTTTTATTAATTGTATATGTTTTAATAGGAATATTATTAAATATATAATTATTTATTATTTTTTCTATTTTCAATAAAATTGATAAATCAAGATTTTTAAAATAAGAAAAATCAAAACGCAAATAAGTATCTGTAATATAAGATCCTTTTTGTTGTACATAATTTCCTAATAATTTACGTAAACAAGCATGTAATAAATGTGTAACTGAATGATTTCTACTAATATTTAATCTATGTTTAATATTTATTTGTGTTTTTAAACAATCATTAATTTTTAATGTACCTGAAATCATTTCTCCTATATGAAGAGTTAAATCTTTATTTATTTTTGTATCATAAACTTTAAATAAATTATCTTCATCTTTTTGTAAATATCCTATATCACCTATTTGTCCACTTGATTCTCCATAAAATGGAGTAATATTTAATATTATTATTCCCTTATCTCCTTTATGAATTTTATTTACTACTTTATTATTTATGTATATATTTAATATACTACTATTAGTTGTATATTTATCATATCCTACAAATTTTGATTTTTTATCTATATAACATAAGTTTTGAGTATTTTTAAATAAACTATTTTTTCTAGCAAGATTACGTTGTACATCCATATATTTGTTAAATTCTTTTTCATCTGTATTAATATTTTTTTCTTTACATATATTTTTTATTAAATCCATTGATACTCCAAAAGTATCATATAAATAAAATATTTTTTTACCACTTAAAACATTTGTTTTTAATTTTTTAATTTCTTTATTTAATAAAATTCTTCCTTGTTTTAAAATTCTTGCAAAATTTTCTTCTTCATTTAAAATAACATTTTTAATAAAATCATATTTTTTATTTAACTTTATTATCTCAGAATCAATACAAATATTTTCTATAAATATTCTAACTAATTTATAAAAAAATGGTTTTTGTTGTCCTAATATTTTTCCATGATTTATAGCTCTTCTTATAATACGTCTTAATACATAACCTCTATTTTCGTTACTAGGTAGTATTCCTTCATATATTAAATAAACAGTTGATCTAATATGATCTGCTATAACTTTTAATGAATTATTTTCTAAATCAGTAAAATTAATAATTTTAGCTATATATTTAATCAATTTTTGAAATATATTTAGTTTATAATTAGAATCAATTCCATATAAAACTGAACTAATACGTTCTAAACCCATTCCTGTATCTACTGATTTTATACTTAAAGGAATTAATTTTCCATATAAATTTTTATTAAATTGTATAAATACAATATTCCATATTTCAATAAAACGATTTCCAATATTATTTAAAATATTACCAGATAAATGATTACCTAAATCATAAAAAATTTCAGTTGAAGGACCACAAGGACCAGTATTATCCATTTGCCAAAAATTATCAGAATTATAAGGAATATTATTTTTATCTCCAATTAAAATAATATTTTTTTTTAATACTCCTATATTTTTACTCCAAATATCATAAGTTTCTTTATCTGTATAATATACAGTAACAAATATTTTACTTTTATTTAAATTAAACCATTTTTGATTAGTTAATAATTCCCATGCATAGTAAATTGCTTTTTTTTTAAAATAATCTCCAAAACTAAAATTACCTAACATTTCAAAAAATGTATGATGTCTATTTGTAAAACCTACATTTTCTAGATCATTATGTTTACCTCCAATACGTACACATTTTTGTATTGTAGCTATACGTGATTGACTAGATTTTTTATATCCTAAAAAATATTCTTTAAATTGATTCATTCCTGCATTTGTAAATAACAATGATGAATCATTATGGGGTATTAACGGACTTCCTTTCATTATAACATGTTTTTTATTAAAAAAATAATTTAGAAAAATTTTACTAATTTCATTAGTTGTTTTTTCCATAGATAAAAAACCTTTAATTTATTTGTTTATTTATTAAATATTTTAAAATATACCAACAAATAGTAATATTTATTTAAAAAATATTTTTATTTAATAAAATTTCTCGTAATTTTAATTCAATATCATTTGATTGTTCTTTATTATTTTTTAAAAAATTTATGGCATTTAATTTTCCTTGTCCTATTTTTTCATTATTATAACTATACCATGAACCACATTTTTTTATTAATTTTTGTGTAACACCTAAATCTAATAATTCTCCATAAATATTTATTCCTTTACCATATATGATTTGAAATTCAGCTTTTTTAAAAGGTACAGCTACTTTATTTTTTACAACTTTTACTCTTGTTTCACTACCTATAATATTATCTCCATTTTTAACATTACCAATTTTTCTTATATCTAATCTTACAGAAGAATAAAATTTTAAAGCATTACCTCCAGTTGTAACTTCAGGATTACCAAATAATACACCTATTTTCATACGTATTTGATTTATAAAAATTAATAATGTATTAGATTGTTTTAAATTACTAGCTAATTTACGCATTGCTTGACTCATCATTCTAGCAGCTAATCCTATATGAGAATCACCTATTTCTCCTTCAATTTCTGCTTTAGGTGTTAAGGCAGCTACAGAATCTACAATAATAACATTTACTACTCCTGATTTAGCTAATGCATCACATAATTCTAATGCTTGTTCTCCTGTGTCAGGTTGAGAACATAATAAACGATTAATATCAACGTGAAGTTTTTTAGCATATATAGGATCTAAAGCATGTTCTGCATCAATAAAAGCACATATTTTTCCAATTTTTTGAGCTTGAGCTATAATTTGTAATGTTAATGTTGTTTTTCCTGAAGATTCAGGTCCATATATTTCTACAATACGACCAATAGGTAATCCACCTATTCCTAAAGCTATATCTAAAGATATAGATCCTGTTGATATAGATTCTATATCCATAGTTCTATTATCACCTAATCTCATAATAGAACCTCTACCAAATTGTTGTTCTATTTGAGAAATAGCATCATCAAGAATTTTTTGTTTTTCTTTTGTTAAATTCACAAATTTTCCTTATAAATAATATTTAAATATAATTTTATTAATATTAATATTATATATTGTATGTTGATATAAAATATAATATTAATATTAATAATTAATCTTATTTAAAAATAATATAAATATTATGTATATAATTAAAAAATTTTATAGTAATCCTACTTATATTTTAAATATAAAAGGTTTTCAATGTCCTAAAACATTAATAATGATAAAAAAAATTACTTATAATATGATTAAAAATCAAACTTTACTTATTATTTCTGATAATAATTTAGTTTATTTAGATATAAAGCAGTTTTGTTTATTTATGAATTATAAAATTATTAAAAAAAAAATAGATTCTATTCCATATTTATTCGTAATAAAAAATTATAATAAATAATTTATTAATTATTATTTCTTTTATATAATTCATAATTTACAATACTTAATTTTTTTTTACGATATAAAATCCAATTTTTTGGTAATACAATTTTTGTACTATTTGATTTATATTCAAGATAAATAAATGCATTTTTTTTTAACCAGTTATTTTTTTCTAATAAAATACAAGTTTTTTTAATTAATATATTTTTATAAGAAAATGGAGGATCTATAAAAACTAAATCGTACTGTTTTCCACGTTTAGATAAATAATTTAAAGTATTTTCATAAATTAATATTAATTTTTTAGTTTGTAATAAAACAGAATTTTTTTTTAGTTGTTGAAAAATTTTTAAATTATTTTCGATTACAGTAGAAGATAAAGCATTTCTTGATAAAGCTTCAAAACTAAGAGCACCAGTTCCAGCGTAACAATCTAAACATTTTAACATATATATTTCTTTGTATAGCCAATTAAATAAATCTTTACGAATAAAATTCATCGTAGGTCTCAAATTTTTATTTTTAATTACATATATTTTTTTACCTTTCCATTTTCCCGAAATAATATTTATTTTATTCATATTAATAATATTAAATTTTTATTTTTATATATAATAATTTTATTAAATATATGTTTATTAATAAATATATATTTATATTTTCATATATTATAAATGATAATTAATTTAATTAAGATTAAGTATCTTTTATTAAATTAAAACTATAAAATTATAATTAATAATTATATTATAAATATACAATAAAATAACATGAAACAGGATAAAATACCTTTTTTTTCTACAATTATTAAAAAAGAAAAAAAAGGATTTTTTAATTACTTAAAAAATAGTTTATTAAATACTAGTAGAAATATAAGTAAAGAAATTATTAATATTTTTAGTAATAAAAATATTATAGATAAAAAATTATTTAATTCTTTAAAAAAGACTTTAATTACAGCTGATGTAGGATTAAAAACTACTAAAAAAATTATCAATTTAGTATCTGAATATGCAAAGAAAAAAAAAATAAAAAATTCTTTTTTATTATATGATTATATAAAAGAAGAAATGTTAAATATATTAACTCCTGTAGAACGTCCATTAATCATTAGAAATAAAAAACCATTTATAATTTTAATTATTGGTGTTAATGGTGTGGGTAAAACAACTACTATAGGAAAATTAGCTTATTATTTTTATAATCATAATAAAACAGTACTTTTAGCATCTGGAGATACTTTTAGAGCTGGTGCAGATAAACAATTAACTTTTTGGAGTAATAAAAGTCATAGTAATATTATAAATAACTATAAAAAAAAAGATAGTGCATCTGTTATTTATGATGCTTTTTATAAAGCTAAAAATAATAATATAGATATATTAATAGCAGATACAGCTGGAAGATTACATAATAATTTAAATTTGATAGAAGAATTGAAAAAAATTGTACGTGTAATTAAAAAAATTAATAATCAATCTCCTGATGAAGTTATGTTAATAATAGATGCTAATATTGGACAAAATTCTATTAATCAATTAAAAGTATTTCATGATAGTATTGGAGTTACAGGTATTACTATTACTAAAATTGATGGAACAGCTAAAGGAGGTATTATTTTTTCTTTAGCTAATGAATTTGGCATACCAATAAGATATATTGGTTCTGGAGAAAAAATTACTAATTTACATTTATTTAATGCTAAAGATTTTATTAATGCTATTTTTTCTAAAAATTAAAATTTATTAAAAATAATTTAAATTATGTTAAAATTAAAATTGAGGATATGATGATTAAAAATATGATGTTAACATCATCCATTACTCCGTTAGGAACTTTAGAATCATATATATATATAACTAATATATGGCCTATGTTAACTAATCAAGAAGAAAAAGAATTATCAGAAAAATTATTTTATCAAGGTGATATTTCATCAGCAAAAAAATTAATTTTATCTCATTTACGATTTGTTGTTCATGTAGCTAAAAAATATTCTGGGTATGGGTTACAATTAGCCGATCTTATACAAGAAGGTAATATAGGATTAATGAAAGCTGTTCGTAGATTTAATCCAAAAATAGGTGTTCGTTTAGTTTCTTTTGCTGTTCATTGGATAAAGGCAGAAATACATGAATATGTATTACGAAATTGGCGTATAGTAAAAGTAGCAACAACTAAAGCACAGAGAAAATTATTTTTTAATTTACGTAAAGCTAAACAAAGATTAGGTTGGTTCAATATGGAAGAAATTAATATGGTAGCTCAAGAATTAGGAGTATCAATTAAAGATGTAAAAGAAATGGAATCAAGAATGTCGGCACAAGATATGACATTTGATTTACCAATTAAAAATAATATTAAAAATTATAAAAACATTAATTTTACATATTTTCTTAAAGATAAACAATCTAATTTTGCTGCTGATATTGAAAAAAATAATTGGAAAGATCATATTTCACATAAATTATCAAATGCTATATTAAAATTAGATCAACGTAGTAGAAAAATAATATATTCTCGTTGGCTAAATAAAAACGAAAATAAAACTACATTACAAGAATTAGCTAATTATTATGGTATTTCTGCTGAAAGAATTCGACAGTTAGAAAAAAATGCTATGAAAAAACTACGTTTATCTATAGAACATTATTTTATTTAATTATTTAATTATTTATTTTAAATAAAATTAAAAAAATAAAATTTATTTTATTATTATTTAATCATTATTTATTTAAGGAATATATTATGGCTAGTAAAAGAGGTATTAATAAAGTAATTTTAATAGGCAATTTAGGAAAAGATCCTGAAATTCGTTATATGCCAAATAGAAATGCTGTTGTTAATATTATAATAGCTACTTCAGAAAATTGGAAAGATAAACAAACTAAAGAAAATAAAGAAAAAACAGAATGGCATAGAATCGTAATTTTTGGAAAATTAGCAGAAATTGCTAATGAATATTTACGAAAAGGATCTCAAGTATATATAGAAGGATCTTTACAAACAAGAAAATGGCAAGATCAAAATGGACAAAATCACTATATTACTGAAATTATAGTTAGTGTAGGTGGTACTATGCAAATGTTAGGTAATAATCGTCAAAATGAAAATATAACTAATAAACAGAATAATAATAAAAATAAATTAGAAAATAATAATTGGAATTCAAAAATAAATAATAATATGATAAATAAAAAAGATAAAGAATCATCATTAACTGATAAAAATGAAAATATTATTGATTTTGAAGATGATATTCCATTTTAAATAATTAAACATATTTAAAATTTTTCTAATAAAAATATAATTTTCTCTTTCAGATAATTAAAAGATTTTACATTATGTTACATAATAATAAATTATTACTTTCACTAAAAAAAAAATTTTCTAATAAATCTTTTTTAGTAAAAGGAATTATTAAAATTTTTAATAAAAAATCTGCTATTTTAGAAACTGAATCAAATCAAATATATGAGATATTTAATTTATATATAAAAAACGTAATACATAAAGATTATGTAACTGCTAGTATTAAAAATATTGATAATAAAATAGTAGCTATTCCTATTAAATTATTAAAATCATCAATTAATTTATTTATAGGAAGTATAAAAATAAATAATAATAAACTATTTATTATACCAGAAAAAAAATATTTACATAATCTAACTATAGAATGTTATTCTAAAAAAAATATTGAATATTTTGTTCAAAATAAAAATAAAGTAGTTGCAACTATAATAAATCATCCTTTAAAAACAAAAAAAAATATTTTTATCGCAAAAATTATAGAATATATCACTCATAATAATAAATATTTGATTCCATGGTGGTCAATACTTTCTAAATATAATCTTGAAATTAATCCGCCAAGTGATGATTTATGTAAAAATATACATATTTTAGATAAATCTTCATATAGAAAAGATCTTACGAAATTATGTTTTGTTACAATAGATAATAATGATACTAAAGAAATAGATGATGCTATTTTTATAAAAGAAATATCTAAAAAAGAATTAATTGTTTATGTAGCTATAGCTGATCCTACATCATATATTTTAGAAAATAGTGAATTGGATAAAATTGCATTAAAACGTATGTTTACTAATTATTTACCTGGATTTACTATACCTTTATTACCTAAATTTTTATCAGAAAATTTATGTTCTTTAAATCCTAATGAAATAAAATCAGCATTAATATGTAAAATGAAAATAAATAATTATGGTATTTTATCAAAAAAAATAAATTTTTCTTTAGCTTGGATAAAATCAAAAGCAAAATTAAATTATTTTAACGTATCTAATTGGTTAAAAAATATAGGAAATTGGAATCCAATAAATAATAATATTAAACAACAAATATTATTATTATATAAATTTTATAAATATCGTATTAAATGGAAAAAACAAAATGTTTTATTTTTTAATAATACAGATTATAAATTTATTTTTAATAATAAAAGAAAAATATTAAATATAATAATAGAAAAAAAACGTATTGCACATAAAATTATAGAGGAAATAATGATAGCTGCTAATATATGTGCAGCTAAAATTTTAAAAAAAAAATTAGGTTTTGGAATATATAATATAAATAATGGTTTTAATTTTAATAAAATTAATAAAGTAATCTCTTTATTAAAAGAATATAACATTAAATGTAATGCATCAACTTTAATGAATTTAAAAGGATTTAAAAAAATAAATAATAAATTACAAAATTTAAATTTAAAATTATTAATACAACGTTTAAAAAAATATCAATTAAAAACAATTTTTCACGCAAATCCTGCACCTCATTTTTGTTTAGGTATTAATTGTTATGCTACTTGGACATCTCCTATTCGTAAATTTGGAGATATGATTAATCATAGATTATTAAAATCTATAATAAAAAAAGATATAGTTAATAAACCTTCAAAAGAAATATTTTTTTTAATGAATAAAAAAAAATATTTAAATAAACAGGCTACAAAAGATTTATCTTCATGGTTATATTATAAATATTTAAAAAATAGTATTTATACAAAAGAAATTTTTATATCTGAAATAATTGAAATATTATATGTTGGTATACGTGTTCGTTTAATAAAGAATGGAGCATATGCATTTATACCTAAAAAATTTTTATATCCGATTACTAATGAAATTAATATTAATTCAAAAATAGGTTTAATTTATATAAAAAATAAATTAATATTTAAATTATGTGATACGATTAAGGTTGTTATTAAAGAAATAAATACTGATACATATAACATTATTGTTAAATTAGCAAAATGAAATAAATTTATTTTAGGATATTTAAATGAAATTTAAAGGACATATAATCTTTGCTATATCTAGTAATATTTTAGTACAACATTTTATTTTAAATAAATATATTATAGAATATGATTGGTGGCATATAATTCCAGCATCATTAATAACATGTTTATTACCAGATATTGATCATCCTAAATCTATTTTAGGTAATAAGATAAAAATATTTTCATATATAATATCAAAATTATTTGGTCATCGAGGATTTACTCATAGTTTATTATCTTTAATTATTATTATATTTTCTTTATTTTATTATAATTTAAATATTATTCCTATTGATATAAAAATGGGATTTATTATAGGTTATTCAAGTCATATATTTTCTGATATGTTAACTCCTCATGGAGTACCATTATTATGGCCATATAAAAAAAAATTTTCATTACCAATTATTAAAAATAGTTTTTTAAAAGAAGAAATATTTTGTTATTTATTATTAATAATATCTTTATATTTATTATTTCCTATTGGAAATAATTTTATTATAAAATTATATAATAATTTATCTTATTAATTTATATTTAAAGAAAATTTTTTATGCTTTTTTTTATAAAAAAAAAATGATAATATTATATGGAATATGAAAAATTTTTATTTTTATTTATAAACTTATGATAAAAAATAATAAAAAAATATTAGTTACTTGCGCTTTACCATATGCTAATGGTCCTATTCATTTAGGACATATGTTAGAACATATTCAAGCAGATATTTGGGTAAGATATAATAGAATGTATTATAATAATGAAATATATTTTATTTGTGCAGATGATGCTCATGGTACTCCTATTATGTTAAAATCTAAAGAATTAAATATTACTCCAGAAAAAATGATTACTGAAATATATAAACAACATATATCAGATTTTAAAAAATTTAATATTAGCTATGATAATTATTATACTACACATAGTAATGAAAATCGTTTAATATCTAACTCTATTTATTTACGTTTAAAAGAAAAAAATTTTATAAAAAAGAAAATAATCAATCAATTATATGATGAAGATTATAATATATTTTTACCAGATAGATTTGTGAAAGGTACATGTCCAAAATGTAATTCTTTAAATCAGTATGGAGATAATTGTGAAGTTTGTGGATCAACTTATAATAATATTGATTTAATAAATCCTATTTCTATTTTATCTAATACAATTCCAAAATTACGTACAACTAAACATTATTTTTTTGATTTACCTCAATTTACTAATAAAATTAAAAAATGGATTAGTTCAGGAGTATTACAAAAATCTGTAGAACATAAAGTTAAAGAATGGTTTTTATCTGGATTAAAATTATGGGATATAACTAGAGATAAACCTTATTTTGGTTTTAAAATACCTGGTACTATTGATAAATATTTTTATGTATGGTTAGATGCACCTATCGGATATATTAGTACTTTTAAAAATTTATGTAATAAAAATAAAAAATTAAATTTTCAAGAATGGTGGAATACTAATTCCATAACAAAATTATACCATTTTATTGGAAAAGATATAATTTATTTTCATAGTTTATTTTGGCCAGCTATTCTGGAAGGTAGTAATTTTAGAAAACCTAATAAATTATTTGTTCATGGACATGTTACATTAAATGGAAATAAAATGTCAAAATCAAAAGGTACATTTATTACTGCAAAAAATTGGTTAAAATATATAGACTCCGATAGTTTACGTTTTTATTATGCATCAAAATTATCTTTAAATATAGATGATATTGATTTAAATTTAGATGATTTTATATTAAAAATTAATAGTAGTATTGTTAATAAAATAGTTAATTTAGCATCTCGTACATCATATTTTATAAATCATTATTTTAATAATAAATTATCAGATAATATTAATAGTAAATTATATTTACATTTTATTAAAAAATCAAAAAATATTAATAGTTATTTTATAAATTTACAATTTAGTCATGTTATAAAAGAAATTTTAAAGTTAACAGATATTGCTAACCATTATATTGATAATGAAAAACCTTGGTTATTAGCTAAGAAAAATCCTACGGATTTAAATATACAAAAAATTTGTACTATGGGTATTAATATGTTTCGTGTGATTATAACTTATATAAAACCAATTATGCCTATATTATCTGAAAAAATAGAAATTTTTTTAAACAAAAAATTAAATTTTTATGATTTAAATAAACCACTTTTAGGTAGTAAAATTAAAAAATTTAAAATTTTATTTAAAAGAATTGATATTAATCATTTAAAAAAAATAATAGAAATATCCAAATAAAATTAATATCTTTTATTTAAATTTAGAAAATATTTTATTTTATCACTTATAGTATTAAATGATAAATATGTTATAAATATAGCTAAACCAGGAAAAATAATTAAATGTGGTGAGAATAACAGATCATATCTAGATTCATATATCATTAAACCCCATTCAGGAGTTGGTGGTTGTATACCAAAACCTAAAAAAGATAAACTTGAAACAGCAATAATAGAAATTCCTATTCTCATACTAGAATAAATTATAATAGAATTAATAATAAAAGGAAGAATTTGGTAAAAAATTATTTTAATATTAGATGATCCAATATTACGAGATGCTGTAATAAAATCTTGATTTTTTATTATTAAAGTATTACTCCTAGTTATTCTAACAAAAATTGGAATATTTGTAATAGATATAGCAAAAATTAAATTTAAAATTCCATTTTTAATAAAAACTGATAATATTAAAGCTAAGAATAGATTAGGTAATCTAAGTAATATATCACATATATTCATAATTAAAATATCAAAATAATTTTGATAATATCCAGTTAATAATCCTAAAAAAGATCCAATAGTAGCTCCTATAATTACAGAAATTATACTTATTAAAAGTGTAATATGAGTTCCATATAATATTCTACTAAATATATCTCTTCCTAAATCATCTAATCCAAACCAATGTAATTTACTAGGACCAGTATTTACATAATGTAAATCATAATAATGTATAGGATCAAATGGTAAAATTAATGGATATAATACAGATATAAAAATAAGTAATATAACAAATAAAACTGACATTATAAAACTAAAATTTATTTTTTTCATTAATAAATCCTGAATATATTAATTTAGTTTATTAAATATTATATATTATTTTATAATATATTTATTATTAATTTTAAAATTTTTTAATTTATAAATAAAATTTAAAATTCTATTAATTAAAATTAATTCTATTGTAAATAATATTATTAAAGATTCTATTATAAGAATATTTTAATTTCTATTATATCTAATAATAATTTATCTATTCCTAGTAAATTAAAAATTATTTAAAGAAAACAAATCTACTTAAAAAAATATAAATTGTTTAATTAAATTTTAATCTGATCTTAATTTAGTATGTATATTTTTAATTGTTACTTTATTAACTTTAAAATTACTTATTAAATTTATGGGTTCTATTGATAAAAGATAAGATATTATAAATATATTAGAAATAATCATAGATATTTAAATAAATATTTTTATAAATTTTTTGAATATAAATTTTAATATATTTTTAATATTTTAATTAAAAAATTACCAGTTTTAGTAAAATAAAATATTTATCTATATATCAATTATATATAAAAATCAATTAAATTTTAATATAAAAAATTAATTTTTCTATTACAATAGATCATCTGGTTTATTATTATAAATAATATCTTCTATTTTTTATATAATCTGTATATACTATTTTAACGCTAAGATATTTTTTAGTACATATTGGTTTTTATATATAATAATATTTATATATATTTTGAAAATAGTAAAAAAATATTAATTTTTATTAATTTATATTATAACAAAGTTATTTTCTTAATAAAAAAATATAAAAATATTTATTTAATAATAATTGGTACTCTTTTAGATAAAGAACACATTAATTCGTAACTAATGGTATTTGCTGATTGAGCAATATCATCTATTTTAATATTTTCTCCCCATAATTCTACTTTACTTCCAATATTAGCATTTGGAACATTTATTAAATCTATAGCAATCATATCCATAGAAATATCACCTAAAATTTTTGTTATATATCCATCTACTAAAATTGGAGTATTATTAGATATATTTCTTGGATATCCGTCAGCATAACCACAAGCTATAATTCCTATACGACGATGTTTATTAGTATGATATGAATCATTATATCCTACAGTATTTCCCGGTAATAATTTTTGTATGCTAATTATTTCACTGTTTAATGTCATTACAGGAATAATTTTATTTTTTTTTATATCCTTCCAATTACCTGTAGGAGATGCACCATATAATATTATTCCAGATCTTACCCAATCATAATGAGTTTGTGGATGCCACAATATAGCAGCAGAATTAGCAAAAGAACGTAAAAAATTATATTGTTTAATATTTTTATTTATAAATTTTATAATATTATTAATTTCTTTATAATTTTTTCTAGATGTATTAGCAAAATGTGCCATAAAAGTAATATTTTTTACTTTAATTGTTTTAATGATATTTATTATTCTAGGAATACTTTTTAAATTAAATCCTAATCTATTCATACCACTATTAATTTTTATATATACATTAATATTGTATTTTGGTTTATTTAAAATTAACATATTTAATTGCCAATCACTATGTATAGTAATTGTAAAATTATATTTATATACTATATCTAAATCTTTTTTATTAAAGAAACCTTCTAATAAAAGAATGGGTTTATTACATCCATATTTTCTTAATGATATAGCTTCATCTAAAGTTAATACAGCAAAACCGTCTGTTTGTATCAAACTTTTCCAAACATTTTTAATACCATGTCCATATGCATTAGCTTTTATTACTGACCAAATTTTTGATTTAGATGTCATATTTTTAATTAATTGTAAATTATGTTTTAATGCATTAGTGTTAATAACAGCAAAAATAGGTCTATTCATTAATAATATCTCTAAAAAAATATATAAAGAATTTTTGTATTTATTAGTTTAATTTATATAAATATTACAAATAAATATGTTATATTAAAATAAATTTGATTTCAAGGTAGTTATAATTTGTTATTTTTAATAAAATATTAAATTAACAAATAATTATTATAATATTTATTAGGAGTACAACTAATGATGATTACCAGTAAATTTGGTATTGGTCAACAAGTTAGACATAAATTATTAGGTTTTTTAGGAGTAATAATTGATGTTGATCCTCAATATTCACTAAGAGATCCTAAAATTGATGAAGTTGCAGAAAGTATAACATTACGTAGTAAACCATGGTATCATGTAGTAATGGAGGATGATACAGGACAACCTATACATATATATTTAGCAGAAGCACAACTTTCAGGAGAACCATTAGAATATGAACATCCTGAACATTCGTCATTAGACGAATTATCAGCTTCTATTAAAAAACAATTAATAACACCTAAATTAAGAAATTAATTTTTAATTTATAAAAATAAAGATAAGCGGAAAAATATATACCGCCTATCAACATTTTGTAATAAAATATATAATTGTCAATTAATAATTAAATTATTTATAGTTTTTTATTATTGAGTACTATAAAATTTATTGCATTATTAATACATTGTAAAACTTTATTTTTTCCCATTAAATATACTATATGATTAATAGGAGGACTGTTATTCATTCCTGTTATAGCTAATCTTAATGGCATAGCTATTTTAGAAAAATGTAAGTTTAATTTTATAGATACTTCTTTTATAGAAGAACTAATTATTGATAATGACCAAATATTAATTAATGTAATTTTTTTTAATAATTTATTTAAAATTATTTTTGTTTCTAAATTTAAATATTTATCTATTAAATTAATTTTTGAATAATCAGGAATATTATAAAAAATATAACATAAATTACTTATTTCCTTTAATGTATTACATCTATTATGAAATATATTATATAAATCATTTATTTTAGGACCATTATTTATATTAATATTTTTTTTTTTAAAAAAGTTAGTTAAGTAATTAATCATGTATTTTTTTGGTAATTTATTTAAATAATATTTATTTAACCAAATTAATTTATTAGTATTTAATATACTAGGTGATTTACTAATATTATTTAAATTAAATAATTTTTTCATTTCATTTAATGAAAAAATTTCTTTATTACCATGAGACCATCCTAAACGTACAATATAATTTAATAATGCTTCAGGTAAATAGCCTTCTTTTTTATATTGTAATATATCTATATTATTAAATCTTTTTGAAATTTTTTCTCCTGATTTATTAATAATCATTGAAACATGTGCATATATTGGTATATTAGCTCCTATAGCTTTAATTATATTAATTTGTTTAGGAGTATTATTTATATGATCTTCTCCTCTAATAACATGTGTAATACCCATATCCCAATCATCAACAACTACGCAAAAATTATATGTTGGTATACCATCGGTTCTTTTTATAATAAAATCATCTAATTCATTATTATTAAATATTATAATACCTCGAATTTTATCTTCAAATTTTACTTTACCAATATCAGGGTTACGAAATCTTACTACGAATGGTTTATTATTATAAATAAAATTACTTAAATTTCTACATTTACCATTATATTTTACTTTTTTTCCCATTGAAATTTGTTTTGTTTTATTTTTTTCTAATTCTTCTTTAGAACAATAACATTTATATGCTAATTTTTTTTTAATCATATTGTCAATAATATGATTATACCTATCAAGTCTTTTACTTTGAAAATAAGGACCTTCATCCCAATTAATATTTAACCATTTTAATCCATTAATAATATTTTTAATGGAATTTTTTTTATATCTTTTGAAATCAGTATCTTCTATTCTTAATAAAAAACTACCTGAATTATTTTGAGCAAATAACCAAGAATATAAAGCTGTACGAATACTTCCAATATGTAAATTACCTGTAGGACTAGGTGCAAAACGAGTTTTTATTATCATAAATATCTTATTATATAATAACTATGATTATAATATTTAATCATTATATAATATAAAAAAATAAAGTTTGATTTTTTATCAAATTTTTATTAAAATAAATTGATTTATTATTAATTATATAAAATATTATTAGGGTGATTAGCTCAGTTGGTAGAGTCCCTCCCTTACAAGGAGGTTGTCGGCGGTTCAAGTCCGTCATCACCCATAATAAAAAAGGGTCGTTAGCTCAGTTGGTAGAGCAGTTGACTTTTAATCAATTGGTCGCAGGTTCAAATCCTGCACGACCCAATAATTAAAGAAAATTTATTTTTTTTATGTTAAAAAATTTATTTATAATAAAATTTAAATCTAATATAGTTACATTTATTTATATTTAAATTTATGTTAAATTACGATTATTAATCATTTAATAATAATTATAATTATTTATAAATAAAATTATGCATTATAATAAAAAAACTATATCCATACATAATGGTTTAAATACAGACAAACAATATGGTTCTGTAATCCCCCCAATATATTTAACTACTACTTATAATTTTAATGGTTTTAATAATCCTAGAAAATATGATTATTCTAGAAAAAGTAATCCTACAAGAGATATATTACAAAATGTTATTTCTTCTTTAGAAGATGGATTAGGATCAATTATTACTAATAGTGGTATGTCTGCAATTTATTTAATAGTTACATCAATATTAAAACCAGGAGATTTATTAATTTGTCCTAAAGATTGTTATGGTGGTAGTTATAGATTATTTAAAAGTCTTTTAAATAAAGGAATTTATAGAGTAAAATTTATTACCATGTATGATAAAAAAAAATTATTAGCTGCTTTATTAGAAAAACCTAAAATGGTTTTTATGGAAAGTCCTAGTAATCCATTGTTAAATGTAATTGATATTGTTGATTATTGTAATGAAATACGTAATTCAAAAGCTATTAGTGTAATTGACAATACATTACTCAGTCCTGTTTTTCAAAATCCACTAAATTTAGGAGTTGATTTAGTAGTTCATTCATGTACAAAATATTTAAATGGTCATTCTGATATAATAGCAGGTGCTGTTATAACTAAAAATATAAAATTAATAGAAAAGATATCTTGGTGGAGTAATAATATAGGAGTAACTAGTTCAGTTTTTGATAGTTATTTATTACTTAGAGGTATTAGAACATTATATCCTAGATTAAAAATTGCAGAAAAAAATGCTTTAATAATTATTAAATATTTACAAACTCAAAAATTAGTAAAAAAAATATATCATCCATCACTTAGTAGTAATATTGGACATAATATAGCAAAAATTCAACAAAAAGGATTTGGAGCTATATTAAGTTTTGATTTTTATGGTTCTAAAAAACAATTAAGTTGTTTTTTAAATTCATTAAAATTATTTACTTTAGCAGAATCATTAGGAGGAGTAGAAAGTCTAATTTCGCATTCAGCAACTATGACACATGCTTGTATAAGTAGAGAAGAAAGATTACAAGCAAATATTTCTGATTTATTATTAAGAATATCAGTAGGAATTGAAGATTCAAATGATTTAATATCTGACTTAGATAAAGCATTTTTTTATGCTAATAAATGTCATTAATACTTTATTATATGATAAATAAAATAAATAATTAAAAATATTTATGCGCTCTACAGGATTCGAACCTGTGACCAATAGCTTAGAAGGCTATTGCTCTATCCTACTGAGCTAAGAGCGCAGAGACTTAATGTTAACACAATACCTTTATTTTTAAAATAAATTTAAAAAAATATAATAAAATTATTATTAAATGAGCTTTTTTTAAAATGCAAGCTAAAATTATTAATGGAAAAATAGTTGCTCAAAAAATATATAATAAAATAATTAGAAAAATAAATAATAGATTATTAAACGGGTATAGACCACCAGGGTTAGGAGTTATTTTAATTGGAAATAATGTAGCATCTAAAATTTATATAAAAAATAAACGTAAAGTATGTAAAAATTTAGGATTTATTTCTTATGATTACAATTTACCTGAAAATATAGATCAAAATTCTATAATAGAAATTATTGATATATTAAATCATAATAATGATATAGATGGAATACTTATTCAATTACCATTACCTAAAAATTTAAATTTAATTAAAATATTAGAAAGAATTTCTCCCAGTAAAGATGTAGATGGATTTCATCCTTATAATATAGGGAGATTGTGTCTACGAATACCTTTATTACGACCATGTACTTCTTTAGGAATAATAAAATTATTACAATATTATAAAATTAATATTTTTGGTTTAAATGCAGTTATTGTAGGAGCATCTAATATAGTTGGTCGTCCAATGAGCATGGAATTACTATTATCTGGTTGTACAATTACTATTGCTCATCGTTTTACTACAAATTTAAGATATTATATAAAAAATGCAGATTTGTTAATAGTAGCTATAGGAAAACCTAATTTCATACGAGGTGAATGGATAAAATTAGGTGCAATTGTAATTGATGTAGGAATTAATAGAGTTAATAATAAAATTATAGGTGACATACATTTTAATTCAGCAATACAAAAGGCTTCATATATTACTCCAGTTCCTGGAGGAGTAGGTCCTATGACTGTAGCAACATTAATGCAAAATACTTTACAAGCTTATGAAATTTATTATGTAAAATAAAAATTTTAAATAAAGTTGATCTATAAGCCGGATTCTGTCTTGAACAGTCATTTATCTATTATAATAATCACTTATTATTTTAAGCAGCTTACCCAGATTTATAGTACGGGTTTATACAAATCTTATTTAGCCTTGCTCCTGGTGGAGTTTACATTGACATATATTATTACTAATATATCGGTATGCTCTTACCATACCTTTTCACCCTTACCATTATTATTTTATGGCGGTATTTTTTCTGTTGCACTTTTCGTAAGTTTACACTTCCCAGGTGTTACCTGGCACCATAACCCTATGGAGTCCGGACTTTCCTCTTTTATATAAATAAAAGCGACTATTCAATCAACTTTATAATATATATAATATCATAAATTAATAATTAATGCTTATATTTTAAAAATATAGTATATAATATATTTCTTTTTATTTTATAAATATTAGCAGTAATATTAATAGCTTTTTTTAGTGGTAAATATTTTTTTAATATTATTAAAGTTTCAATTGATTCTTTAGGTATTTCTTCATCAATATTATTATGTAATCCATCAATTACTAAAACTATTTCTCCTTTTAATCTTTTTTTATCTTTTTTAATCCATAAAATAATTTTTTCAATAGTATCTCCATAAATACATTCCCATTTTTTTGTTATTTCTCTTGCTAAGACTAAATATCTATTTGATCCAAAAATATTTTTAATTTCATATAAATTATTCAATAATTTATGCTTAGATTCATAAATAATTAAAGTTCTTTTTTCTAATTTTAATTCATTTAATCTATTTAATCTTTTATTTTTTTTATTTGGTAAAAATCCTTCATAACAGAATTTATTGGATGGTAATCCAGAAGCAGATAATGCTAAAATAGCAGCGCAAGGTCCAGGTATAGGTATAATTTTAATAGAATTATTTTCTAAACGACATAATTTTACTATTCTATAACCAGGATCATTAATTAATGGTGTTCCTGCATCTGAAACTAATGCTATATTATAACCATTTTTTATTTTATTAAGAATAATTTTAGAGTGTTTTTTTTCGTTATATTCATGATATGAATATAATTTATTTTTAATATTAAAATATTTTAATAAAATTCCTGTTTTTCTTTTATCTTCAGATAAAATCAAATCTACTTTTTTTAATATAATTAATGATCGATAATTAATATCATTATAATTACCTATAGGTGTTGGTACTATATATAAATTACCTAATATTATTTGATTTTTTTTCATATATTTAAACTTATTTAATTTTTTTTAAAAAATATTTATTTTATTTTAAAAAAATGTATAATAAATAAAATAATATAGTGGAGGAGTGGCCGAGTGGTTAAAGGCACCGGTCTTGAAAACCGGCAATAGGAAACTATTCGAGAGTTCGAATCTCTCTTCCTCCGTAAACAAATAATTCTATAAAATATTATTATTAAAATTATGTATAATAAAAAATATAAACATTCTATTTGGAATAAAAAAATTGCAGAAAAAATTGCAATTAAAGAAGGTATTACATTAACATCAGATCATTGGAAAATAATATACTTATTACGTGTATTATATAAAAAATTTAATATTATACCTAATGTTCGTATATTAATTATTTCTTTAAAAGAAAAATATGGTCCATCAAAAGGAAATAGTTCTTATATATTTAATTTATTTCCTAAAGGTCCAATACAACAAGGATCAAAAATTGCTGGTTTACCTAAAACTAATATATGTTTATAAAATTTTTTTAGTTCCTCCTACAGTCATTTTTTCTATTTTTAAAGTAGGTTGACCAACACTTACTGGTAAGGGTTGACCATTTTTTATACATGTTCCTATTCCATTATTAAAACTTAAATCATTACCTATCATAGATATTTGTTTCATAATATTTTCTGAAGATCCTATTAATGTTGTATTTTTAACAGGTTGTGTAATTTTTCCTTTTTTAATTAAAAAAGCTTCAGAAGTTGAAAAAACAAAGTTTCCAGAAGTTATATCTACTTCTCCTCCACTTAATGAAATAACATATAATCCATATTCAACACTATTAATTATATCTATAATTTTTGACTTACCATTTAATAAATATGTATTTGTCATTCTAGGAATTGGTAAAGAAGCATAAGACGATCTTCTTGCATTTCCCGTTGATTTAGTTCCAATAAGAGAAGAATAATAATTATCATACATATATTTTTTTAATATACCATTTTTAACTAATATATTATTCTTAGTAGGTGTTCCTTCATCATCAATATTAAGTGATCCATTAATATTTTTTAATGTTCCATTATCTACTATAGTACATATATTTGAAGCAATTTTTTTTTTTATTTTATTATTAAATATAGAAGTTTTATAATAATTAAAATCTCCTTCTAATCCATGACCTATAGCTTCATGTAATAATACTCCAGGTGATCCATTACCTAATACAACTGGAATTAATCCAGATGGTGCTTCAATTGAATTTAAATTATTTATTGCTGCTATTGTAGTTTCATAAATAATATTATCAATATATGTTTTTTGTTTTTTATTATTAATAGATATAATAGAATTATAATCTATTCTGCCACCTATCATTCTATGACCTATTTCTCTTTTATTATCATCTTCAACAATTATATTAATACTAATATTTACTAAAGGTCTAATATCTGTTGATATACTATTTTTATTATTTATTATTAATATTAATTCATAAAAATTATTAATTTTTATTTGAACATTTTTAACTCTTTTATCTAATTTACGAGCTGTATCATCTATATATTTTAAAAAAAATATTTTTTTTTCATTAGAATTATCATTAATAGGATTAATTATAGAATAATAATTTTGATGATTTTTTAATATATTTAATTTTTTTTTTTGATTAATAGAATTTACAATATTATATTGTTTATTAAAAATATTATTTATACATTGATTAATAGATTTTAGTGTTATATCATCAGTACAAGAAAAATAAATAGTATTATTTTTAATTACTCTGATTCCTATACCTTGTTTCATTCTATAAGAACATTCTTTAATAAGACTATTTTCTAAAAACCAAGATTCGTTAGAGATAGATTGTAAATATAAATCAGCATAATAAATATGATTTAAAGAAATTTTATCCATTAAATTAGATAAACAATAGTAAGAAATATTATTTTTTAATAAAAATTCATTCATTATGATATTACAAATACTCATTTTTTTTATTTGAAAATTAAATTTTATTTAATAATAAAATTTTACTTTAATTATTATTAAAATAATATATTTTTATATTATATTTTTATTATAAAAAAGTAAATAATAGTATTTATAAATATTTTTAAAATTAAATAATAATTAATTTTTCATTTTTTTATTTAAGAAGATATAAGTAATAAATATTTTAATTCTGTTATTTTAAATAAAGGATTAGCATTTAAAAAATTTAATCTTGTCTTTTTAAAATTTTTATCTGTTGATAATGTTACTATAGCTACAGGATATCCTTGTAATAAATTATCATACAATGCAGATATTACTAATATATCTCCTTTATTTATATTAATATTTCTTGGTAAAATTTCTGATATTAAACTAGAATGACAACCATTACCTTTAATAGCTATTTTAATATGAGTATGAATTGATTGTACTGATATATAACTTTTAGTACTACATATTAAACGAACACGACTTGTTAATTTATTTGTAGAAATAACTTGACCGACAAGTCCGAAATTATTAATT
The DNA here is from genome assembly GCF_012562965.1 of Enterobacteriaceae endosymbiont of Plateumaris rustica. Lineage (GTDB taxonomy): Bacteria > Pseudomonadota > Gammaproteobacteria > Enterobacterales > Enterobacteriaceae. The sequence continues at coordinate 7,936 of NZ_CP046228.1, read as the reverse complement.
ACTAATTGTCCTTCATGTACATTGTTAATTTTACCTTTATTAATTATTATTTCATCAGAATGAAAATTAAAATAAATAGGTAGTTTTTCTGCAAATATTTTTTTTATATTAGTTTTAGTTGTAATTGGTATATTTAATAATTCCCTTAATTTTTTATTATCATATTTTAGTTGTTTTAATTGTAAAAGTTTATATTTATTTTTTAATATTTGATAATATAAATATTTATTTTGTTTTTTTAAATTATCATTAATATTTTTGATATCAATTATATTATTAAATATAGAATAAAATTTATTTGAATATATATATATAGGGTCTATAAACTTATTAATATAAGATTGTAAATTAAAAAAATAATTAATTAATAATATAAATATTAATAATATTATTATATAAATTAATTTCATTTTTTTATTAAAAATAATTTTCATAGGTTTATTTTATTTATATAAATTAAATTTATTCTTCACTAAATAAATCTCCACCATGAATATCAATCATTTCTAATGCTTTGCCACCTCCTCTAGCTACACAAGTCAATGGATCTTCAGCAATAGAAACTGGAATACCCGTTTCTTTTATTAATAATTTATCAAAAGATTTTAATAATGCACCACCACCAGTTAATACCATACCTCTTTCTGATATGTCCGATGCTAATTCAGGTGGACATTGTTCTAATGCAATCATAACAGAACTGACAATTCCTGTTAGTGGTTCTTGTAATGCCTCTAATATTTCAGTTGAATTTAATGTAAAACTTCTTGGAACACCTTCAGCTAAATTACGTCCTCTAACTTCTATCTTTAATACTTCATCATTAGTGGTAAAATAAGCAGAACCAATTTGATGTTTTATTTTTTCAGCAGTTGCTTCACCAATTAAAGAACCGTAATTTCTACGTACATGATTAATAATTGCTTCATCAAATTTATCACCTCCTATTCTTACAGAAGAAGAATATACGACGCCATTTAAAGAAATAACAGCTACTTCAGTTGTTCCTCCACCTATATCTATAACCATAGATCCTGTAGCTTCAGAAACTGGTAATCCTGCACCTATAGCAGCAGCCATAGGTTCATCTATTAAAAAAACTTTTCGTGCTCCAGCACCTAGTGCAGATTCTCGAATAGCTCTTCTTTCAACTTGAGTTGCTCCAACAGGAACACATATAAGTACTCTAGGACTAGGACGCATAAAACTATTACTATGTACTTGTTTTATAAAATGTTGTAACATTTTTTCAGTAACAAAAAAATCTGCTATTACACCATCTTTCATAGGTCTAATTGCAGCTATATTTCCTGGAGTTCTGCCTAACATTTGTTTTGCATTATATCCTACAGCAGCAACATTTTTAGGAGATCCTGATTTATCTTTTCTAATTGCAACTACTGAAGGTTCATTTAAAACTATTCCTTGTCCTTTAACATAAATTAAAGTATTTGCTGTTCCTAAATCAATAGATAAATCATTAGAAAACATTCCCCTAAACTTTTTAAACATATAAAAAAATCCTAATTTAAATTTTTATTTAATAGTTATAAAAAATTAATTATTAAGTTAATATACATTTATTTTAAAAATAAATATAGAAATCTTTTATAAAGATATAATATAAATTATTATAGTTTATTTTATGAGAAAAAAAATGACAAAATATAAAAATCATATTTTAATTTTAAATGGACCAAATTTAAATCTCTTAAGTATAAGAGAACCTAAAAAATATGGATATTTATCTTTAAATAAAATTATTGAAGATTTAACACAAAAGTCTCAGAATAATAATTGTAAATTAAGTCATTTTCAATCTAATTCTGAATATTTATTAATAGAATATTTAATAAATTTTACTAAAAATATAAATTATATAATATTTAATCCAGCAGCATTTACACATACTAGTATTGCATTAAGAGATACTTTAATAGCAATAAATATTCCTTTTATAGAAATACATATAACTAATATTTTTGCAAGAGAATCTTTTAGAAAAAAATCTTATTTTTCTGATATTTCTAATGGAATAATATCTGGTTTAGGAATTGATGGATATTTTGTAGCTTTAGATTTAATAATTAAAAGATTATGTTAATTATTAATAATTTTATATAAAATATATATTTTATAATAAATAATATTAATTATTTAAAATAATTATGAGAAAAAATACTTGATGGATTTATTTCTCCTAATGATCCTATTATTCTTACTTCAGGTTCTAACCAAATTCCAAATTTATTTCCTACACAATAATATATTTTCATTGCTATATATAATATATCATTGCTTGTAGCTTTAAATTTATTAATAATTATTAATGAATGTTTAGAATATATCATTGCACCTCCTTTTATATATCCTTTTAAATTACATTGATCAATTAGCCATGCAGCTGAAAATTTAAATGCATTATTTTTCATAATATAAGGTATATTAGGAAAATTTTTTAATAATTGAGTTCCTAATTTATTAGAAACTAAAGGATTTTTAAAAAAACTTCCTACATTACCATATATTTTAGGATTTGGAATTTTATTTTTTCTTATTTTACAAATATGATTAAAAATTTCATAAGGAGTTACTGTATTAAAATTTAAGTAATTTAGATCTTTATAATTTAAATTAGGTTTCCATTTTTTAGGAATAGTCATACCTAAAGCTATAATAACATAATTATTTCTATAAGAGTGTTTAAAAATACTACTTCTATATTGAAAATTACATTTTATGTTTGATAAACGTATTATTTTTTTATTTAATAAATTAATTACATCTACATATTTACAAAATTTTTTTAAACTAACACCATAAGCACTAATATTTTGTATAGGAGCAGAACCAACACAACCAGGAATTAATGCTAAATTTTCTAAACCAAATATACCTTTTTTTATAGTATACTTTACTAATTGATGCCAGTTTTCACCAGAACAGACATGTAAATTCCAATAGTTTTTATGTTCATTAATATTAATACCTTTTAATCTATTTAAAATTACAATACCTTTAAAATTATCTAAAAATAAAACATTACTTCCACCACCTAATATAATATAAGGTACTGATTTTAAATGATTTTTTTTCCATATATAATATAATTCATTAATATTTTCTATTTTTATAATTTCTAAAGCTGTAACGTCTATACCAAAAGTATTAAAATATTTTAAAGAATTTTTATAAATTATCATTAATTTACTTTATAAAATAATAATCCTGGTATTTTCCTACTCTCACATGAGTAAATCTCACACTACCATCGGCACTACAATATTTCACTTCTGAGTTCGGAATGGATTCAGGTGGTACCATTGCGTTATATATACCAGGATTAAATTTTAATTAATAATAAAAAGTTATAATATTTAAACGATTCTGGTGTTGTAAGGTTAAGCCTCACGGGTGATTATTAGTACTGGTTAGCTCAACATATTACTATGCTTACACATCCAGCCTATCAACGTTATAGTCTTTAACGTCCCTTTAGGGATGTATCTAAATAATAAATATATCCTGGGAAGAATAATCTTAAGGTAAGTTTCGCGCTTAGATGCTTTCAGCACTTATCTTTTCCGCATTTAGCTACCGGGCAATACCATTGGCATGATAACCCGAACACCAGAGATGCGTTCACTCCGGTCCTCTCGTACTAGGAGCAACTCCTTTCAATCTTCCAACGCCCACGACAGATAGGGACCGAACTGTCTCACGACGTTCTAAACCCAGCTCGCGTACCACTTTAAATGGCGAACAGCCATACCCTTGGGACCTACTTCAGCCCCAGGATGTGATGAGCCGACATCGAGGTGCCAAACACCGCCGTCGATATGAACTCTTGGGCGGTATTAGCCTGTTATCCCCGGAGTACCTTTTATCCGTTGAGCGATGGCCTTGTCATATAGAACCACCGGATCACTAAGACCTGCTTTCGCATCTGTTCGAACCGTCATTCTTACAGTTAAGCCAGCTTATGCCTTTGCACTAACCTCACGATTTCCGACCGTGATTAGCTGACCTTAGTGCTCCTCCGTTACTCTTTAGGAGGAGACCGCCCCAGTCAAACTACCCACCAGACACTGTTCCTGACCCGGATAACGGATCTAGGTTAGAATAGTAAATTTTAAAGGGTGGTATTTCAAGGTTGACTCAATATTAACTAGCGTCAATATTTCATAGTCTCCCACCTATCCTACACATCAATATTCAATATTCAGTATCAAGCTATAGTAAAGGTTCACGGGGTCTTTCCGTCTTGCCGCGGGTACACTGCATCTTCACAGCAATTTCAATTTCACTGAGTCTCGGGTGGAGACAGTCTGACCATCATTACGCCATTCGTGCAGGTCGGAACTTACCCGACAAGGAATTTCGCTACCTTAGGACCGTTATAGTTACGGCCGCCGTTTACCGGGGCTTCGATCAAAAGCTTTTCGTAAAACGATAACTTCATCAATTAACCTTCCGGCACCGGGCAGGCGTCACACCGTATACGTCCACTTTCGTGTTTGCACAGTGCTGTGTTTTTAATAAACAGTTGCAGTCAGCTGTTATCTTAGACTGATTTCAGCTTTAAAAGTAAATTTTATTACTTACATATCAGTGTGCCTTCTTCCGAAGTTACGGCACTATTTTGCCTAGTTCCTTCACCCGAGTTCTCTCAAGCGCCTTAGTATTCTCTACCTGACCACCTGTGTCGGTTTAGAGTACGATTTTATGTTATCTGAAGCTTAGAGGATTTTCTTGTAAGCATGGTATTAATTACTTCAGTACAATAAAGTACCTCGTCATTACGTCTTAATGTTTATTATTAATTATCCGGATTTTCCTAGATAATTCATCTACACGCTTAAACCAAGACAACCATCACCTGGCTAATCTAACCTTCTTCGTCCCCCCTTAGCAATAACATTAAGTACAGGAATATTAACCTGTTTTCCATCGACTACGCTTTTCAGCCTCATCTTAGGTGTCGACTTACCCTGCCTCGATTACCGTTGGACAGGAACCCTTAGTCTTTCGGCGAATAGGTTTTTCACCTATTTTATCGTTACTCATGTCAGCATTCGCACTTCTGATATCTCCAATAAATTTTACAATTTATCTTCAATGACTTACAGAACGCTCCCCTACCCAATAAATATAAAATTTATTGTCGCAGCTTCGGTGTATAATTTAGCCCCGTTACATCTTCCGCGCAGAAAAACTAGACTAGTGAGCTATTACGCTTTCTTTAAATGATGGCTGCTTCTAAGCCAACATCCTAGCTGTTTATGCTTTTCCACATCGTTTCCCACTTAATTATAACTTAGGGACCTTAGCTGGCGATCTGGGTTGTTTCCCTCTCCACAACGGACGTTAGCACCCGCTGTGTGTCTCCCGTGATAACATTATTCGGTATTTGAAGTTTGCATCGGATTGGTAAGTCTGGATGACTCCCTAACCGAAACAGAGCTCTACCCCCGAATATGAATAACACGAGGCGCTACCTAAATAGCTTTCGGGGAGAACCAGCTATCTCCCGGTTTGATTGGCCTTTCACCCCTAACCACAAGTCATCCGCTAATTTTTCAACATTAGTCAGTTCGGTCCTCCAGTTAGTA